>NZ_JBDIAQ010000024.1:0-33319 GCF_039812505.1 Intrasporangium sp.
CCGGTACAGTGCCGCCTCCCCGGGAGCGGCCGGCCGCCAGCCGTTACGGGCCATTGACGGCTGTTGTCGTGGTCCGGGTGGCCTTGGCGCCCACGAGAGCTGCAACCGAGCGCACCTGTCGTGGCCGGGTGGCCTTGGCGACCACGAGAACTGCAACTGAGCGCACTTGTCGTGGCCGGGTGGCCCTGGCGACCACGAGAACTGCAACTGAGCGCACTTGTCGTGGCCGGGTGGCCCTGCCGCCCACGAGAGCTGCAACCGAGCGCACCCGTCGTGGCCGACGGCGTCGGCACCCCGAAAGATCAGTAGTCGACGGCGTCCCGCACGAGCGGGCAGGTCATGCAGTGGCCGCCACCGCGCCCCCGGCCGAGCTCGGCCCCCGAGATCGTGATGACCTCGATGCCGGCGTCGCGCAGCTTCGCGTTGGTCTCGGTGTTGCGGTCGTAGGCAATCGCGACACCCGGCTCGAGCGCGACGAGGTTGTTGCCGCTGTCCCACTGCTGGCGCTCGGCCTCGAACACGTCGCCACCGGTCTCGACGACGGTGAGGCGGGGCAGCCCGAGCGCCTTGGCGACCACGTCGGTGAAGGCTGCGCCGTCCTCGTCCACGACGTCGATCCCGCCGGGCCCGGTCCCCGGGCGCAGGGTGAAGGTGTGCACCGCGTCGACGATCCGCGGGTAGAGGGTCACCACGTCGCGGTCGGCGAACGTGAAGATGGTGTCCAGGTGCATGGCCGCGCGCATCCGCGGCATCCCCGCGACGACGACCTGCTCGGCGGCGCCGGCCGCGAACAGCGCCGACGCGACCTGGGTGATCGCCTGGTGGGAGGTGCGCTCGCTCATCCCCATCAGCACGACGCCGCCCCCGACGGGCATGATGTCGCCGCCCTCGAACGTCGCGTTGTCGAAGTCCTGCTCGGGGTCGCCCCACCAGATGCGCGAGCCGACGAAGTCGGGGTGGAAGGTGTAGATCGCCTTCATCAGCAGCGTCTCGTCGTGCCGGGCCGGCCAGTGCAGCGGGTTGAGGGTGACGCCGCCGTAGAGCCAGCAGGTGGTGTCGCGGGTGTAGAGCGTGTTCGGCAGGGGCGGCATCAGGTACTCGCGCGTGCCGACCGAGCGGGCCACCAGCGGCAGCTGGTCGGGGCGGTGGTCGGGCGGCAGGTCGTGTACCGCCAGCCCGCCGATGAGGTACTCCGCGAGCCGGTCGTCCGGGAGCGACTCGAGGAACCCGCGGGTCGCCTCGACCAGGCCCAGGCCCACGGCGTTGGTCGTGATCTTCCGGTCGAGCAGCCAGGCCTCGGCCCCCGGCCGGGCCAGCGTCTGGGCGAGCACGTCGTGCAGCTCTAGGACCTCGACCCCGTGCCCGGTCAGCACGTCGACGAACTCGGCGTGGTCGTGCTGCGCCTGCTCGACCCACATGACGTCGTCGAAGAGCAGGTCGTCGTTGTTCGACGGGGTGAGCCGCCGGTGGGCCAGGCCGGGCCGGCACACGAGGACCTTGCGCAGCCGGCCCACCTCGGAGTGCACGCCGTAGCTCGCGCTCGGAAGGGGTGCGGCAGCCGCCTCGCTGTCGCCACGGGTCGTCGGGGTTGCCGGGTCGTTCGTCATCACAGGCCTCTCTGCGGGGATGGTCCGAGTCTGCCGCACCAGAGGTGTCGGGTGCGTCCGATGACCCGGGCGAGTGCCGGACCCCGCCCCGAACCCGGGACGACGCGCACCTGGTGCACGTCCCGCCCGGCGGCATCCGCGCCCCTTGCGCTGGTCACCTCGTCAGGCTAGCGGGCCCGCGCCTACGATGCCCGGATGCAGCAGCCTCCCACCGCCCGCCGCGAGCCGACCACACGCGAACGTCACGGCGAGGCCTTCGTGGACCCCTATGCGTGGATGGCCGACCGCGACGACCCCGACCTGCTGGCCTACCTCGAGGCCGAGAACGCCTGGGCCGCCGAACGGACCGCACACCTGCAGCCGCTGGCCGACACGATCTACGAGGAGCTCCGCTCCCGGATCAGGCAGACCGACCTGTCGGTGCCGGTCCGGCACGACCGGTGGTGGTACTACTCGCGCACCATCGAGGGCGAGCAGTACCCCGTCGATGCCCGCGTGCTGCTGACCGACCACCCGCAGCGCCCCTCGCTGGAGGGCGGCGCGGTCCCGGCCGGGGAGGAGGTCCTCCTCGACCAGAACGCAGCGGCGCAGGGGCACGACTTCTTCGCCGTCGGGGGCAGCGAGGTCTCCCACGCCGGGGACGTCATCGCGTATGCCGCCGACCTGGCTGGCGACGAACGCTACGACGTGCGGGTGGTGCGGATCGCGACGGGGGAGCTGCTCGACGACGCCGTGCGCGCGACCGGCGGGTCGCTGGCGTGGTCGATCGACGGGCGGCACCTCTTCTACACCAGGGTGGACGACGCGTGGCGGCCCCACCAGGTGTGGCGGCACGAGGTCGGCACGCCCGGCGAGGCCGACGTCCTCGTGCACGACGAGCCCGACGAGCGGTTCTTCGTCGGTGTCGGCGCCTCGCGCGACGACCGGCACGTCGTCATCGCGATCGCCTCGAAGACGACCAGCGAGTACCGGATCCTCGACGCGGCCGACCCGCTCGGCACGCCCCGGGTGGTCGCCGAGCGCCGGCCGGGCGTCGAGTACGACATCGAGCCGGTCGGCGACCGGCTCTTCGTCGTGCACAACGCCCGTCGGACGAACTTCGAGGTGGCCGTCGCGCCGATCACCTGCACGACCCACGAGCAGTGGGTTCCGACCGACGTCACGAGCGAGGACGAGTACGTCACGGGCATCGACGGGTTCGACGACTTCGTGGCGGTGTCGCTGCGCCGCGAGGGTGGCACCGCCGTGCGGATCGTCGCACGGTCCGCTGACCCGGCGGCACGCGGTGGCCTCGGTGCGGCCCATGACGTCGAGGTCGGCGAGCCGCTGCACACCATCCGGGTCGGGGCCAACCCGGAGCCGGCGACTGGCACGGTCCAGCTGGTCCGGGAGTCGCTCGTCACACCACGCACCGTCGTCGACTACGACGTCGCCACCCGGGCGAGCACGGTCCTGAAGCAGCAGGAGGTGCTCGGCGGCCACGACCCGGGCGACTACGTCCAGCGCCGGGAGTGGGCCACCGCCCCCGACGGGACCCGAGTGCCGGTCTCGCTCGTGCACCACGTGGACACCCGGCTCGACGGGACGGCCCCCGGCCTGTTGCACGGGTACGGCGCCTACGGCATCCCGAGCGACCCGTGGTTCTCCGTGCTGCGGCTCTCGCTGCTGCAGCGCGGCTGGGTGTTCGCCATCGCCCACGTGCGCGGCGGGTCCGAGCTGGGCCGCAGCTGGTACGACGCCGGCAAGCTCGAGCACAAGCCCAACACGTTCACCGATTTCGTCGCCTGCGCCGACCGGCTCGTCGCGATCGGCGCCGTCGCGCCGGACCGTCTGGCGGCCGAGGGCGGCTCGGCGGGCGGCCTGCTGATGGGCGTGGTCGTCAACCAGGCGCCCGACCGGTTCCGGTTCGTGCACGCCTCCGTCCCGTTCGTCGACGCCCTGACGACAATGCTCGACCCCTCGCTGCCCCTGTCGGTCATCGAGTGGGAGGAGTGGGGCAACCCCGTGCAGGACCCGGCGGCATACGCGCTGATGCGGTCGTACTCGCCCTACGAGAACGTCACGCCCGGGCCGCACCCCGCCCTGCTGGTGACGACCAGCCTGCACGACACCCGGGTCTACGTCACCGAGCCGGCCAAGTGGGTGGCCGCCCTGCGCTGGGCCGACCGGGACCGGCCCGACGCCGCGCCGGTCGTCTTCCGCACCGAGATCGCGGCCGGGCACGTCGGCCAGTCCGGCCGGTACGACCAGTGGCGCCAGTGGGCCTGGGAGACGGCGGTCCTGATCGACTCGGTGACGCCCGCCCAGCCGGGATGAGACGACGCATCGGCGGCCCGACGCGGCCTCTCTAGAATCAGGGCCATGATGTCCACCCTCGACCTGCGCGGGCACGCCCTCGACGTGCGCACCCTGCGCCGGGCCCTGCCGCGGGCGGAGCTCGACGTCACGGCCGCCATGGAACAGGTCCGCCCGATCTGCGCCGAGGTCCAGCACGGCGGCGCCGAGGCGCTGCGCGCCCTCGGGGAGCGGTTCGACGGGGTGCGGCCCACGCACCTGCGGGTTCCGGCGCAGGTGCTGCAGGCCGCCCGCGACGGGCTCGAGCCCGACCTTCGGGCGGCCCTGCTGGAGTCGATCCGTCGCGTCCGGCTGGTGCACGGCGACCAGCGCCGCACCGACACGACGACCGAGGTCGTCCCCGGCGGGACGGTGACCGAGCGCTGGGTGCCGGTCGAGCGGGTCGGGCTCTACGTCCCCGGCGGCCTGGCCGTCTACCCGAGCAGCGTCGTGATGAACGTCGTCCCCGCCCAGCTGGCCGGGGTCGGCTCGCTGGCCGTGGCCTCGCCGCCGCAGCGCGACAACACCGGCGTCTTCACCGGCTACCCGCACCCCACGATCCTGGCCACCTGCGCCCTGCTCGGCGTCGAGGAGGTCTACGCGGTCGGCGGCGCCCAGGCCGTGGCGATGTTCGCCTACGGCTTCACCGACGGGGTGGACGCCGCGGCGGTCACCTGCGAGCCCGTCTCCATGGTCACCGGCCCCGGCAACATCTGGGTCGTCGCCGCCAAGCGCCTGCTCAAGGGGCTGATCGGCATCGACGCCGAGGCCGGGCCGACCGAGATCGCCATCCTGGCGGACGATTCCGCCGATCCCGAGCTCGTCGCGGCCGACCTCGTCAGCCAGGCCGAGCACGACCCGCTCGCGGCGTCCGTCCTCGTCACCGACAGCGCGCAGCTCGCCGCGGCGACCCGGACGGCGCTGGCGCGCCGCGTCGCGGCGACCAAGCACCACGAGCGGGTCAGCACCGCGCTCGCGGGAACCCAGTCGCGCATCGTGCTCGTCGACGACCTCGCCGCCGGCCTGGCCGTCGTCGACGCGTATGCCGCCGAGCACCTCGAGATCCAGACGCGCGATGCCGCCGCGGTGGCCTCCCGCGTCCGCAACGCCGGGGCGGTCTTCGTCGGCCCGTACGCACCGGTGAGCCTCGGCGACTATGCCGCCGGGTCCAACCACGTCCTGCCCACCGCCGGCTGCGCGTCGCACTCGAGCGGCCTGTCCGTCCAGTCCTTCCTGCGCGGCATCCACGTCGTCGACTACGACCGGGCCGCGCTGCGCGACGTCGCCCGGCACGTGGTGACCCTGGCGCAGGCCGAGGACCTGCCGGCCCACGGCGAGGCGGTCACGGCACGGTTCGGCAACGAGGTGCCGCGATGACCGAGGACCCGGCGCGGACCGGGACGGCGGCATACGAGATCCAGCGGCTGCTGCGACCGGACCTGCGCGGACGCACGCCGTACGGCGCGCCCCAGCTGGACGTGCCGGTGCGGCTGAACACCAACGAGAGCTCCTACCCGGTGCCCGAGGCCATCGTCCGGGCCGTCATGGCGGCGCTGGAGGACGACGTCCGCGGGCTGAACCGCTACCCCGACCGCGAGTTCACCGACCTGCGCAAGGCCCTGACCGCGTACCTGGCGAGGCAGGCCGGCGTGGACGTGACACCCGAGCAGGTGTGGGCGGGCAACGGCTCCAACGAGGTGCTGGCGCACCTCGTGCAGGCCTTCGGCGGGCCCGGTCGCACCGCGCTGGGTTTCACCCCGAGCTACTCGATGCACCCGATCATCACCGAGACGCTGGGGGCGAGGTGGGTCGACGGCCTGCGCGCCGCGGGTACCTTCGAGCTGACGGCCACGGCGGCGGCGGAGCAGGCCAGTGCCCATGACCCGTCGATCGTGTTCCTCTGCTCGCCGAACAACCCGACCGGAACGGCCCTGCCGTTCGCGGTGATCGAGGCGGTCCTCGCCGCCGCACCGGACGCGGTCGTCGTGGTGGACGAGGCCTACGCCGAGTTCGCCCGGCCCGGCACGCGCAGTGCCCTCACGTTGCTGCCCGGCAACCCGCGCCTGGTCGTGACCCGCACCATGAGCAAGGCCTTCGCCTTCGCGGGCGGCCGGCTCGGCTACCTGGTCGCCGACCCGGAGCTCATCGACGCGCTGCGGCTGGTCCGGCTGCCGTACCACCTGTCGACCCCCACGCAGACGATCGCCCGGGTCGCCCTCGAGCACGCCGACCTGCTGCTGGCCACCGTCGAGACGATCAAGGCCCAGCGCGACCGGATCGTCGCGAGCCTGGCCGGCCTGGGTCTCGCGCCGGTCCCCAGCGACGCCAACTTCGTGCTCTTCGGCGGGCTGGCCGACGCCCACGCGACGTGGCAGGACCTGCTCGACGCCGGTGTGCTGGTGCGCGACGTCGGCATCGCCCACCACCTGCGGGTCACCGCCGGCACCCCCGACGAGACGACGGCCTTCCTCGCGGCGATGACGCGCCTGGCCGCCGCCCACCGGCTCGACCCCGCGCCCGCCGACCCGACCATCACCGGAGCACACGGATGAGCCGCACGGCCACCATCAGCCGCACCACCAGCGAGTCCTCGGTGCGGCTCACCCTCGACCTGGACGGCACCGGCGAGTCCGACGTTTCGACCGGCGTGCCGTTCTACGACCACATGCTCGCCTCGCTGGCCAAGCACGCCCTGATCGACCTGACCGTCAAGGCCACCGGCGACATCCACGTCGACGTGCACCACACCGTCGAGGACACCGCGATCGTCCTGGGCCAGGCGCTGCGCCAGGCGCTCGGCGACAAGTCGGGCATCTCGCGCTTCGGCGACGCGACGGTCCCGCTCGACGAGGCGCTGTGCCAGGCCGTCGTCGACGTTGCCGGCCGGCCCTACGTGGTGCACGAGGGCGAGCCGGAGGGACAGCAGTACGTGCTGGTCGGCGGCCACTTCACCGGCTCGATGACCCGGCACGTGTTCGAGTCGTTCGCCTACAACGCCGGCCTGTGCCTGCACGTCCGGGTCCTGGCCGGCCGCGACCCGCACCACATCGTCGAGGCCCAGTTCAAGGCCGTCGCCCGGGCGCTGCGGGCCGCCGTCGCGCTCGACCCCCGCGTCCACGGCATCCCGAGCGCCAAGGGCGCCCTCTGAGATGGCCACGCCGCCGACGGGACCGGGTCCGCGATGAGACCGCACGTCGTCGTGCTCGACTACGGCAGCGGCAACGTCCGGTCCGCCGTGCGCGCCCTCGAACGGGTCGGCGCGGCCGTCGCGCTGACCTCCGACCCGCACGCCGCCCTCGAGAGCGACGGGCTGTTCGTCCCGGGCGTCGGCAACTTCCACGCCTGCATGGCGGGACTGGCCGCCGCCCACGGCCCACGGATCATCGGCCGTCGGGTGGCGGGGGCCCGCCCGGTGCTCGGCATCTGCGTCGGGATGCAGGTGCTCTTCGACACCTCGACCGAGCCCTCCGCGGCCCCGCTCGAGGGGCTGGGGGAGTGGCCCGGCACGGTCGAACGCCTGCCCGCCGACATCGTCCCCCACATGGGCTGGTCCCGGGTCGAGGTCGGTCCCGGCTCCCGCCTCTTCTCGGGCGTCGAGTCCGAGCGCTTCTACTTCGTCCACTCGTATGCCGTCCAGTCCTGGACGCTGCAGGCCACCGGGGCCTTCGCGGTCGTCGCCCCGGTCGTGACCTGGGCGCGGCACGGCGCCCGGTTCGTGGCCGCGGTCGAGAACGGACCGCTCACCGCCACCCAGTTCCACCCCGAGAAGTCCGGGGACGCCGGGCTGCACCTGCTCGAGAACTGGGTGACCAGCCTGTGACCCCCCGGCCGCACCTGCGCCCCCGCCGGCCCCACCCCACGCCCGGCGCACACCGACCCGGCGCGCCCCGAACCCGCTGCGGACAACCCCGGCAGCACGGCACCATCAGGAGGCCTCGCCCATGACCGACCGACCGCGCCTCGAGCTGCTCCCGGCCGTCGACGTGTCGCAGGGACGCGCGGTGCAGCTCGTCCAGGGCGTCGCAGGCAGCGGCGGCGAGTTCGGCGACCCGTGGGCGGCCGCCAAGGCCTGGCAGGACCAGGGCGCCGAGTGGCTCCACCTGGTCGACCTCGACGCCGCGTTCGGACGGGGCAGCAACCGGGAGCTGATCGGCTCGATCGTGGGCCGGCTCGACATCGCGGTGGAGCTCTCCGGCGGCATCCGCGGGTCCGAGTCGCTCGACGCGGCGCTGGCCACCGGGTGCCGACGGGTCAACATCGGCACCGCCGCGCTCGAGGACCCGCAGTGGACCGCGGCGGTCGTCGCCGAGCACGGTGACCGGGTCGCCGTCGGGCTCGACGTGCGCGGTACGACGCTGGCCGCGCGTGGCTGGACCCGCGACGGCGGCGACCTGTGGGAGACGCTCGACCGGTTCGACGCCGAGGGCTGCGCGCGCTACGTGGTCACCGACGTCGCCAAGGACGGCATGCTCGAGGGGCCCAACCTCGTCCTGCTGCGGGACGTGTGCGCCCGCACCGACCGACCCGTCGTGGCCTCCGGTGGGGTGTCGACGCTCGACGACATCCGGGCGCTGCGCGAGCTCGTCGGTGCGGGCGTCGAGGGCGCCATCATCGGCTCGGCCCTCTACCGCGGCGCGTTCACACTGCCCGAGGCCCTCGACGTCGCGGGCCGGCCGGCATCGTGAGCGAGAGCCGGGGCGGGCCGGCCGCGGGTGACTTCGCCCATGTGGACCACGTCGGGCGCCCGTCCGACTCGACGGGTCAGGCGTGGGCGGGCAAGTCGATCCCGACGCACGGTTTCGGGGAGGACACCGGTGCGGCTGCGCCGGGGCTCCTCGAGGCCCTGAACGCCATGCAGGAGGCGCCGACCCCGGAGTCCGAGACGGCGGCGATGCGGGCCGTCGCCGCCGCCCGCTGGCTCGTGCCGGTCGTCGCGGTCGCGACCGAGGTGACCGAGGCGAGCGGGAGCGCCGGTCGGAGCGACAAGCGCAGCGAGATGGCGACGGTGACCCTGACCGCCCCCGACGGCTCCCGTGCCCTGCCGATGTTCTCCTCACTCGCCGCCCTCGCCGACTGGGACCCCTCGGCCCGGCCGGTGGCGGTGCCGGCGGCCTCCGCCGCCCGGGCCGCCGTGAGCGAGGGCTGCGACGTCCTGGTCGTCGACGTGGCCTGCCGGCACGCCGTAGTCCTGCGTCCCACCATGGTGTGGGCGCTGGCCGAGCAGCGCGCCTGGCAGCCGAGCCATCTCGACGCAGAGGTGACCGGCCTGGTCGACCGGGCCTGCGCGCCGGAGCCGATCGTCCGGGCGCACCGGCTCGAGGCCGGGGAGCCGGCCGGTGCGGGAGTGCTGCGGGTCGTGCTCGGGGTGCGGCCGGGCCTGCCGGCCGACGAGATCAGCGCCCTGGCGACCCGGATCGGGGAACGGATCGCGACCGACGCGGCGGCGCGTGCGAGGATCGACGCGCTGGTCTTCGCGCTCGAGGCGGCCGGCTGAGGCGGGGCGGGCCCGCCGCATGCCGGGGACTCGACGCAGGCCCCGCGGCCCGACGGTGGGGGAGTCGGACCGGTGACATCCACGACCGACCAGGAGGTGACCAGTGAGCGGACCGCTCGGCCTCATGGTCGACCCGGCCCTCGACGCGCAGCGCCGGCACGACCTGCGGCGGATGCGGATGGTGGCGACCGGCCTGCTCGTCCTCGCCGCGGTCGTCTACCTGCTCACCCGAGGTGACCAGACCGGCATCCTCGGCTTCGTCAACGCGGGGGCCGAGGCCTCGATGGTCGGCGCCTGCGCGGACTGGTTCGCGGTCACCGCGCTGTTCCGGCACCCGCTGGGCCTGCCGATCCCGCACACGGCGCTGATCCCGCGCAAGAAGGAGATGATCGGGCGCAGCCTCGAGGAGTTCGTCGCCGAGAACTTCATGCGCCCCGAGATCATCCGGGAGCGGGTGCTGGACGCCGAGCCGACCCGGCGCGTCGCCGCGTGGGCCAGCTCGCCGGGGCACGCGAAACGGCTGGTCGACGAGGTTGCCACGGTGACCGCACACGTGCTGCAGCGGATCCCCGACGCCGACATCCGGGCCGTCATCGAGCAGGCGGTGATCCCGCGGCTGAAGGCCGAGCCGGTCAGCGAGCTGGCCGGTGGCCTGCTCGACCAGGTCGTCCGCGACGACGCACACCGCGGCCTGGTCGACCTCGTGCTCGACGAGAGCCGGGCCTGGCTCGTGGAGAACGAGGACCTGTTCGAGGCGCTCATCATCCAGCGCGCCCCGCTCTGGGTCCCCGACGCCGTCAACGACCTGGTCGCCCGCAAGGTCCACACCGAGGCGCTCAAGTGGCTGGCGGACATCCGGGCCGATCCGCACCACTCGGTCCGGATCGCCCTGGACAAGCTGCTCGTCGACCTGGCCGACAACCTGCAGCACGACCCCGTCACCCAGGCCAAGGCCGAGCGGCTGAAGGAACGCATCCTGTCGCACCCGCAGGTCCCCGCGACCGCGATGTCGCTGTGGGTCTCCTTCCGCGGGGTGGCCGTCGCCTCGCTCGAGGACGCGGACGGGCCGGTGCGGGCCCGCGGGGTCCGCGAGGTGCAGGCGCTGGCCCGCCGGCTGCTGGCCGACCGGGGGCTGCGTGACCGGATCGACGCCCGGGTCTGCGACGCCGCCGTCTACGCCGTCGAGCGCTACGGCACGGAGCTGACCCAGGTCATCAGCCACACCATCGACCGCTGGGACGGCCAGGAGACCGCCGAGCGCGTCGAGCTGCAGGTCGGCCGCGACCTGCAGTTCATCCGGATCAACGGCACCCTCGTCGGTGGCCTGATCGGGATGCTCATCCACGCGTTCTCGCTGCTGATCCCGTGAGGGGGCGCGGCACTTCGTGCGCACTCGACGGTGGGGGTGGACCCACCCGCCTCAGACCGAGCGCTGGTAGGCGCGGAAGGCCTGCGTCGACAGCCAGCCCATGACCAGGGCCAGAACCGCGAGCCCGCCGAGCCGGGACCACACCGCGGCCCAGTCCGGCGTCGCCGACAGGGCCTCGCGGCCGACCACGACCGTCCAGTCGAGCGGGTTCCAGGTCGCGATGTCCCGCAGCCACGACGGCGCGAGCCGCGGGTCCATGATCGCCGACGAGAGGAACGCGAGCGGCAGCGAGAGCAGCTGGCTGATCCCGATGAGCGCGTTCTGTTCCCGCGCGAGCAGGGCCACCGCGTTCGACAGCGCCGCGAAGACGACGGTGAGCAGCACCGCGGCGACCAGGGTCAGCCCGATCCCGGCGAGCGGCCGCTCGAAACGTGCCCCAGCGGCATACGCGATCCCGATGATGATGAGCGTCTGCACAACGGCGGTGATGCTCTGGTAGGCGATCGTGCCGTTCATCAGCGCCCCCCGGCGTACCGGCGAGGCGAGCATCCGGTCCATCACGCCGAGATTCATGTCCTCGATGTAGACGGTGCCGGCCCACGCGGCGGAGAAGAGCACCGTCATCGCGACGACACCGGGCGTGAGGAACTCGAGGTAGGACCGACCGCCCGCGCCGAAACCGGGGATCTGGACGGCCTTCTCGAACAGGGCCCCGAAGAGCAGCAGCCAGATCGCCGGCTGGACCAGCGTGATGAGCACGAACGCCGGTTGCCGCAGCAGGGCGGTGACCGTGCGTTTCGTCATGAGGGCCGAGTGGACCGCTAGGGTGCTCACGCCCCCACCTCCTCGAACGAGCGGCCCGCATGCCGCAGGTAGACGTCGTCCAGCGAGGGGCGCGAGACGGTCGCGGAGGTGACGCCGATCCCGGCTTGCTCGAGCGCGGCCAGCACAAGGGGTATGACGCTCGCACCCTCGTCGCTGCGAGCGCGGACCGCGCGGCCCTCGTGCGACACGTCGACGAGCGTGACGATCCGGGACAGGCGCTCGGCGGCGAGGGCCCCGGTCGCCGCGTCGGCGACCTCGATGACGACCCGGTCGCCGTGCAGCTCGCGCTTCAGCTCGTCGGGCGTCCCGGCCGCGACGACCCGCCCGCGGTCGACGATGGCGAGCCGGTCGGACAGGTGGTCGGCCTCGTCGAGGTAGTGCGTCGTGAGCAGGACGCTCGTGTGCTCCTCGACGGCCAGCTGTTCGATCTGCGCCCACAGCTCGGACCGCGCCTCCGGGTCCAGACCGGTGGTGGGTTCGTCGAGGAAGAGCACCGCCGGCCGGGCCACCAGACCGATGGCGACGTCGAGCTTGCGGCTCATGCCGCCGCTGTAGGTCTTGGTCAGCCGGTCCGCGGCGTCGGCCAGGCCGAACCGGGTGAGCAGCTCCCCGGAGCGGTCGCGGGCCTCGGACCGGGACAGCCCGTGGATCCGGCCGGTCATGACGAGGCTCTCGCGGCCGGTCATCATCGGGGCGGTGCTGGGCTTCTGAGAGACCAGCCCGATCGCGTGGCGGACCGCCCCCGGCTCGTGCCGGACGTCGTGGCCGGCGACGACGGCGGTGCCGGAGTCGGCACGCGAGAGGGTCGAGAGGATCTTGACCGTCGTCGACTTGCCGGCTCCGTTGGGGCCGAGCAACCCGAAGATCTCGCCTCGCCCGACCTCGAGGGAGAGCCCGTCGAGGGCTCGCACGGGTGGGGCCCCGCGGCGGCCGGGGTACGTCTTGACCAGGTCGGTGGCGACGACCGCGGTCGTGGTCCTGCTCGCCGTCGTGACGTCGTGCATGGTGACTCCTGTGGTGCGGGTGGCCGGGAGACGGCCACCGAGGTGGGGGAGTCGGTCGCGCAGTGCCGTAGGCTCAGGTTGTGCCTTGGGTTCCTGCTGCGGATCGCTGCAGCGGCTGACTCGAGGAGGGCCCCGGCCGGACGTTGCCGCGTTCGGCCGGGGTTGTCATGGGGCCGGTGGATGTGTCGTCAGGGTGTGTCTGCCGGGGCCTCGGTATCGTCCGCGAGGGTGTCCCGCAGCATGCGTCCCTCCTCCCCGAAATGTCGGAGCGGGTCGCGCAGGATCTCCTCCATCGGGATGCCGCAGGCCCGCAGCTCGTGCATCCGGCGCCAGACCTTGACCCCGCCCAGGGTGTTGGAGCGGATCTGGCCGGCCAGCTGCGCGGCATACTCCCGTTCGGCGGTGAGCATCGCCGCGCGGAAGGTGCTCTCGACGAGGAAGACCTCCGGGAGCCCCTGCTCGCGCGCCCAGTCGTTCGCGGCGCCGGCCGACCTCAGCTCGAGGTCGAGCCGGCTGACGCGCTCCTCGAGCAGCCTCGCGGCCTCGTCCGGGGGGATTCCGCCGATCAGCGACAGCGCGGACTCGAGGCTGGACGGGTCGTGTGTCGGCGTGCTCAGCAGCTCGGAGAGCCAGTCCTCGAACTCCTCGACTCCGGCCTGGGTGAGCTCGTAGACGGTGCGCTCCGGCCGGTTGCCCTCCCGCACCTTCTCCCGCGCCGAGATCAGGCCGTGCTTCTCGAGGGAGGCGACCACGGAGTAGAGGGAGCCGTAGTTGAGCTTGATGCTCTGCTCCTTGCCCCGGTGGCGCAGGGTCGAGGAGATCTCGTAGGGGTGCATCGGCCGCTCGCCGAGGCAGGCGAGCACGGCCAGCGCGAGGGGGTTGTTGACTCGACGACGGCTCATCGAGGTTCCTCTGGATCGGATAGCAGGGCTCGGGTACTCGATCTCGAGTATTCGATAACGAGTCTCCTGCGTCAAGCCCCTTTCCGGCGCGAGGCCGTAGCGTGGACCGCAGGTGTGCCGATCCGTGGCACCGGCGTGAGGAAGGAGCGAGGTCTCAGATGCGAGCCCGTGAGGTGGTGCTTCGGTCGAGACCGGTCGGGTGGCCGGTGCCAGGCGACTTCGAGCTCGTCGAGCGCGAGCTGCCGCCCCTGCACGACGGCCAGGTCCTCGTGCGCAACGAGGTCCTGTCGGTCGACCCCTACATGCGCGGACGGATGAGCGACGCGAAGTCCTACGCCGCCCCGTACGCCCTCGACGAGGCCATGCACGGGGGAGCGGTCGGCGTCGTCGAGGAGTCCCACGCGGACGGGGTGGACGTCGGCGACCACGTACTGCACGCGCTCGGCTGGCGCGACGTCGCCGTGGTCGACCACCGCTCGGTGCGGGTCGTCGACACGTCGGCGGCCTCCGCCTCCGCCTACCTCGGCGTCCTCGGGATGCCGGGCCTGACGGCGTACGCCGGGCTGACCCGGATCGCCGCCCTGGCTCCGGGTGATGTGGTCTTCGTGTCCGGTGCGGCCGGAGCGGTGGGGGGCACGGCGGGGCAGATCGCGCGGGCGCTCGGCGCGGCGCGGGTCGTGGGCAGTGCCGGCAGCGCGGAGAAGGTCGCCTACGTCACGGGGGAGCTCGGCTTCGACGCGGCGTTCAACTACCACGACGGGAAGGTGAGCCGGCAGCTGCGCGAGGCGGCGCCCGAGGGGGTCGACGTCTACTTCGACAACGTCGGCGGCGAGCACCTCGAGGCGGCGATCGGCTCGCTGCGGCGCGACGGCCGGATCGCGATCTGCGGTGCCATCTCGGCCTACAACGCGACCGAGCCGGCGCCCGGCCCGAAGAACCTCAGCCGCCTGGTCCAGACCCGGGGCCGGATCCAGGGCTTCCTCGTCAGCGACCACCAGGACCTGGCCGAGGAGTACTGGGGACGCGCCGGTGGCTGGCTCGCGGACGGGTCGCTGAGGTTCCGGGAGACGTTCGTCGACGGGCTCGGGCACGCCGTCGACGCGTTCCTCGGCCTGCTGCACGGCGAGAACATCGGCAAGATGCTCGTGCGCCCGTGACCCGACCGACCTGAGCGCCCACATCCCCGTCGAGTGCGCACCGTGTGCCGCGCTGGGCCCGGTACGTGCTGTGCACTCGACGAGGGGTGCCTACTGCGCGGCGAGCAGCGCCTTGACCTTGTCGGCCGGCAGCAGGTCGTGACGCAGCTGTTCTCGGGTGAACGAGCCGGTGCCGTGCGAGACCGACCGCAGGTCGATCGGGTAGCGCGACAGCTCGGACGCGGGCACCTCGGCGTGCACCACGGTCCACCCGGGCTCCTCGCCCGGCTCGGTGCCCACCACCTGGCCGCGCCGGCCGCGCAGGTCGGACATGACCGAGCCGAGGTACTCGTCGGCGGTGGTGACCGACACGCTGTCGATCGGCTCGAGCAGGGCCATCGTCGACTCGTTGGCCGCCTCCTTCAGGGCGAGCGCCGCCGCCGTCTGGAAGGCGACGTCGGAGGAGTCGACCGAGTGCGCCTTGCCGTCCACGAGTGTGACCCGCACGTCGACGACCGGGTGCCCGGTGAGCAGCCCCTTCTCCAGCTGAGCCCGGGCCCCCTTCTCGACCGAGGGGATGAACTGGCGCGGCACGGCGCCGCCGACGACCTTGTCGACGAACTCGAAGCCGGCCCCGCGCGGCAGCGGCTCCACCTCGATCTGGCAGACGGCGTACTGGCCGTGCCCGCCGGACTGCTTGACGTGCCGGCCCTGCACCGCCACCTTGCGCACGAACGTCTCACGCAGGGCGGTGCGGTGCGGCTCCGCGGTGACCGTGACGCCGTAGCGGTCGGCCAGCTGCGCGATGAGGTCGTCGAGGTGGGCCTGGCCCATCGTCCACAGCACCATCTGGTCGGTGTCGGCGGCGTGCTCCATCCGGACGGTGACGTCCTCGGCGGCGATCCGCTGCAGCGCGGCGGCCAGCTTGTCCTCGTCGGACTTCGTCGCCGGCCTGATCGCGACCGGCAGCTGCGGCTCCGGCAGCAGCCACGGGGCCACCACCGCGGGCCGCTCGGTCGAGGACAGCGTGTCCGAGGTCTCGGCCCGCGAGAGCTTGGAGACCAGGATGATGTCGCCGGCGATCCCGTGCGAGACCGGCCGGTGGGTGTCGCCCAGCGGGCTGGCCAGCGGCCCGAGCCGCTCGTCCTCGTCGTGGGCCGCGTGGGCCTCGACGTCGTGCCCGACGAAGTCGCCCATGTGGCCCGAGACGTGCACGCTCTGGTCGACCTCGAGCCGGCCCGAGAAGATGCGCACCAGCGAGAGCCGCCCGACGTAGGGGTCGGTCGAGGTCTTGATGACCTGCGCGACCAGGGGCGCCTCGACGTCGCAGCGGACGTCCTTGACGGGAGCGCCGGCGGGAGTGTGGACCGGCGGCAACCACGACGCGCTGGGGTCGGGGAAGGCATGCTCGATGATGGTGAGCAGCTCGGAGATCCCGACGTCGCGGCGGGCGGCCACCGGCACGATGGGGAAGAAGCTGCCGCGGTTGATCGCGGTGCGCAGGTCGGCGATGAGGGTGTCGGTGTCCAGCTGCTCGCCCTCGAGGTAGCGGTCGAGCAGCGAGGCGTCCTCGGACTCCTCGATGATCGACTCGATGAGCTCGCTCCGGGCGGCGTCGTGCTCGTCGGACGCGCCGGTCAGCAGCCCCACGATGGAGCCCACGTCACCGTCGGCCAGCACCGGCCAGTGCGTCGCCCGCGCGTCGCCGAAGACCCGTCGGCAGGTCTCGACCGTCGCGGCGAAGTCGGCGCGTGGCTGGTCCAGGTGGGTGACCACGACCGCGCGTGGCATGTCGATCGACGCGCACTCGCGCCACAGCAGCGCGACCGGTCGGTCGATCTCGTCGGCCGCCGAGACGACGAAGACGGCCGCGTCGGCAGCCCGCAGCCCGGCCCGCAGCTCGCCGACGAAGTCGGGGAAGCCGGGCGTGTCGATCAGGTTGACGGCCACCCCGTTGCTGTCGAGGGCGGCGACCGTCACGGAGGTGGAGCGCTCGTGCTCACCCTCGCGCGGCCGGTGTCCGGGGACCCGCGCCGCGACGAGGTGGTCGAACAGGGTCGTCTTGCCGGCGCCTCCCGGCCCGACGAGGACGACGTTGCGGATGTCCTGCGGCGCCGCCGGGTCCGGGGCCGCAGGGAGGTCTTGTCTGCCGGTGGGTCTCGCCATGACCCCACCCTTCCCCTCTTCGCCCGCGCCGACAAGGTCTGCGGTGCGGCCGGTGTGCGCCGCCGGTTCGGCCCACCCTCGGCCCGCTGCTATCCTGAGCAGTGACCAGCCGTTCCCGGCCTGCCGACTCGTTCGGTGCGCCGGAGGCGGCGTGCAAGAGGAGCCCCGCTTCCACCCGCGTCGACCTTCGGGTTGCCGGGTCCGGTCCGTGCAGTGAGGTGCCCGGTGGGCACCTGCTGCGCAGTATGACGCCCACCCGGCTGGGCGGCATACGTTCCCTGGGGCTCCTCGTGCACGCACGGGGAGCCTTTTCGCGTGGCTGGTCGGCTCGACACCGACGAACTTAGGAGCACCACATCAGCGATCCTCGCATCAACGAGCGCATCCGGGTCCCGGAGGTGCGCTTGGTCGGCCCCAACGGTGAGCAGGTGGGCATCGTGCGCGTCGAGGACGCGCTCCGGCTCGCCGACGAGGCCGGTCTCGACCTCGTCGAGGTCGCCCCCATGGCCAAGCCGCCGGTCGCCAAGCTCATGGACTTCGGCAAGTACAAGTACGAAGCCGCCATGAAGGCGCGGGAGGCCCGCAAGAAGCAGGTCAACACGGTGATCAAGGAGATCAAGCTCCGGCCGAAGATCGACCCGCACGACTACGGCACCAAGAAGGGGCACGTCGAGCGGTTCCTGAAGGCCGGCGACAAGGTCAAGGTGACGATCATGTTCCGCGGCCGGGAGCAGTCCCGCCCGGAGCTCGGCCGGCGTCTGCTCGAGCGGCTCGCGACCGACATCACCGAGCTCGGCTACGTCGAGTCGGCGCCCAAGCAGGACGGCCGCAACATGATCATGGTGATCGCCCCCACGAAGAAGAAGTCCGAGGCGAAGGCGGAGCAGCGACGCGCCCGCGACGCCGCGGCGGCCAAGCAGTCCGCGCCCGCCCCGGGGGCGAGCGCGGCCCAGTGACCCCGGACGGGGTGCACCTCGCCCCGTCCCAGACCTGCCGGCCTGCCCCCGGGCCCGCCCGGCACGACAGAAGGAGATCGGCACCATGCCGAAGATGAAGACCCACAGCGGCGCCAAGAAGCGCTTCCGGATCACCGGCGGCGGGAAGGTCATGCGCGAGCAGGCCGGTGGCCGCCACCTGCTCGAGCGCAAGTCCTCGCGCTACACCCGCCGCGTCGCAGGTGACGTCGAGGTCGCCACGGCCGACCGCAAGAGGGTCAAGCGGCTCCTCGGCAAGTGAGCCGTCCGCCCCACCCGACCAGCATCTCGCCCAGCTCGCCGGCCCGTCCAGGGCACGGCGGCGGCACCAACGAAGGAGTGTTCACGTGGCACGCGTGAAGCGGGCGGTCAACGCCCAGAAGAAACGTCGCGTCGTCCTCGAGCGGGCCAGCGGGTACCGCGGCCAGCGCTCGCGGCTCTACCGCAAGGCCAAGGAGCAGGTCACCCACTCGCTCGGCTACGCCTACCGCGACCGGCGCGCCCGCAAGGGAGACTTCCGTCGCCTCTGGATCCAGCGCATCAACGCCGCGGCCCGCGCCAACGGCATGACCTACAACCGGTTCATGCAGGGCCTGCGCCTCGGCGGCGTCGAGGTCGACCGCAAGATCCTGGCCGACCTGGCCGTCAACGACGCCCCGGCCTTCGCGGCTCTCGTGGAGGTCGCCCGCGCCAACGTGCCCGCACCGGCCGAGAGCAAGAGCGCCTGAGCCCGGGTGCGCACCGCCCATCGGTGAGCGAGCACCGAGCGTCGCGACAACCCGCGCTGACCAACCCGCGTTCCGACCGGGTCAGGTCGGTCCGGGCGCTGTCGCAGCGCTCGGTGCGTGCCCGCACCGGACTGTTCCTGGCCGAGGGCCCGCAGGCGGTCCGGGAGGCGGTCGCGCACCGTCCCGACCAGGTGCGCGACGTCTACGTGACCGCGCCGGCCGCCGAGCGGCATACCGACATCGTCGCGACGGCGGTCGCCGCGCGACTGCACGTGCACGAGGCGAGCCCCGAGGTGTTCGCGGCCATGGCCGGGACCGGCACACCTCAAGGCGTCCTGGCGGTATGCCGCCCGGCCGCGCTCGTACTCGAGGACGCCTTGGCTGCCCTGCCGCCCGACGCGGTGGTGTGCGTGCTGACCCAGGTGCGCGACCCCGGCAACGCGGGCACCGTCATCCGCGCCGCCGACGCGGCCGGCGCCGACCTGGTCGTCGTCAGCGACTCGAGCGTCGACGTGTACGCGCCCAAGGTCGTCCGGGCCACGGCCGGCTCGCTGTTCCACCTCCCGCTGGTCGTCGGCGTGCCGGTCGAGCAGATCCTGGCCGCCCTGGGTGAACGCGGGATCAGGCGACTGGCCGCCGACGGTTCCGGCCGCACGCTGCTGCCCGACGCCGACCTGCGCGGTGCCCACGCCTGGGTCCTTGGCAACGAGGCGTGGGGCCTGCCCGAGCAGACGCGCGCCGGGTGCGACGACGTCGTGCGGGTGCCGATCCACGGCCTGGCCGAGTCGCTCAACCTGGCGATGGCCGCCACGGTGTGCCTCTACGCCTCCGCCGAGACGCGTCGTCGCGCCCGGCGCTGACGGGCAGGGCCCGCCCGCCGTCGCTATCCTGCGGGCATGGCCTCCCAGCGCCCGCTGCCGCCGCACGCGGCCACCGCGATGCCGGTGGGCCAGATGGCCGAGCTGCTGCCCGACGGGCTCGTCGTGGTCGGTGGCGACCAGGTGATCCGGTTCGTCAACGGCGAGGCGCTGCGCATCCTGGCCCGCACCCGCGAGGATCTCGTGGGGCGCCCGGTGCGCGAGGCCCTGCCACTGGCGGACAAGACCGGTCGTGACTGGTGGGAGCACACGGAGCCGTGGGACGGCCTGGCCACGCGCACCGGCCACCGGGAGAAGCTGCTCGTCGGCCCGGGGCGGCGCGACCTGCTGGTGACGGCCCGCTACGTGCGCAGTGCCCGCAACCGCGGCGTCGAGCGTGTCCTGCTCGGCCTGCGCGACGCCGCGGCCAGGCAGCGCGCCGAACGCGACAACGCGACGGTCCTGGCGACCGTGGCCCACGAGCTGCGGGCGCCGCTGACCTCGGTGACCGGCTTCACGAACAGCCTGCTGCGCCGCTGGGACCGGTTCACCGACGACCAGAAGCGCCTGATGATCGAGACGATCCAGTCGGACGCCACCCGGCTGAGCCGCCTGATCGGCGAGCTGCTGGACATCTCCCGGCTCGACGCCGACCGGCTCACCCTCCGGCTCGGGCCGGTCGACCTCGAGGACCTGCTGCGGCGCCACGTCGTGCGGCACGAGCTGTCCCGCAGGGGCCAGATCACCCTGCGGCTCGGCGACCGCGCCCGCGCGGCGGGCGTGCCCGAGCTGTGGGCCGACGCCGACCGACTCGAGCAGGTCTTGTTCAACCTGATCGAGAACGCCAGCCTGCACGGCGGCGGCGACATCACGGTCACCCTCGACCGGGACGGCCCGGAGCCGGCCGGGGTGCTGGTGCACGTCGACGACACCGGCGACGGGGTGCGGCCGGAGGACCGCGAGCGGGTCTTCGACCGGTTCTGGCACGGCACGGACACCACCACCACGGGCCTGGGGCTCTACGTCGTGCGAGGCTTCGTGGAGGCGCACGGCGGGACCGTCACGGTGGGCGACTCCGACGCCGGGGGAGCCCGGTTCACCGTCCGGCTGCCGGCCAACATGCCGGCCTACGTCCCCGACCGGACCTGACCGCCCGGCTCGGCCCGCCGTCCCGGGAGCGTCGTACCACGCCTCTACACTGGCTCGTGATCCGCCCGCCCGCACCCTGATCCGGGCGGGTGCGCCCGTCCCGGAGACCCGTCAACGAGAGCAGCGACCCGCATCCCATGTCTGGACCGAACACGAACTACGACCCTGTCGAGGTCGCCGCGCTCGACCCGGCCGCCGTCGCGGCCGCGGTCGCCGACGCGCTCGCCGCCGTGGCCGCGGCGGCCTCCCTCGACGAGCTCAAGGCCGTCCGGCTCGCCCACCAGGGCGAGAAGAGCCCGCTCGCCCTGGCCAACCGCGAGATCGGCGCCCTGCCGCCCAGCGCCAGGGCCGAGGCCGGCAAACGCATGGGCCAGGCGCGTGGTCGCGTCGGCCAGGCCCTGGCCGTCCGGCAGCGCGAGCTCGAGGCCGAGCGGGACGAACGCATCCTCGTCGAGGAGCAGCTCGACGTCACCGTCCCGGCCCTGCGTCGGCCGCCGGGTGCCCGGCACCCGATCGAGCTGGTCGCCCAGCGCCTCGTCGACGCGTTCGTCGGGATGGGCTGGGAGGTCGCCGAGGGGCCCGAGCTCGAGGCCGAGTGGCTCAACTTCGACGCGCTCAACCTCGGCCCGGACCACCCGGCCCGGCAGATGCAGGACACCTTCTTCCTCGACCCGGTCGACTCGGGCCTGGTGCTGCGCACCCACACCTCGCCGGTCCAGATCCGCACCATGCTCGAGCAGGACCCGCCGATCTACGTCGTCGCGCCGGGCAAGGTCTTCCGCACCGACGACCTCGACGCGACGCACACGCCGGTGTTCCACCAGATCGAGTGCCTGGCCGTCGACCGGGGCCTGACCATGGCGCACCTGCGCGGGGCCATCGACGCCTTCGTGCAGATCATGTTCGGGGCCGGCACGCGCACGCGGGTGCGAGCGTCGTACTTCCCCTTCACCGAGCCGTCCATGGAGACCGACTTCGTGTGCTTCGCCTGCCACGGGACGGGTTCGACGAAGGGTGTCGCGCAGTGTCGTACCTGCGGCGGCTCCGGCTGGATCGAGCTGGGCGGCTCGGGCATGGTCCACCGCAAGGTGCTGCGGGCCTGCGGCGTGGACCCCGAGGTCTACTCGGGCTTCGCCTTCGGCCTGGGCATCGAGCGCGCCCTCATGCTGCGCCACGGCGTACAGGGGATGCACGAGATGGTCGAGGGCGACGTCCGCTTCTCCCGGCAGTTCGGCATGGAGGTCTGAGCAATGCGTATGCCGCTTGGCTGGCTCGCCGAGTACACCGACGTCCCCGACGGGGTGACCGGTGCGCAGGTCGCCGCCGCGCTCGTCTCCGTCGGCATCGAGGAGGAGGACCTGCACGGTGGCGACGTCACCGGCCCGATCGTCGTCGGGCGCGTCCTGCAGGTCGAGGAGCAGGTGCAGAAGAACGGCAGGACGATCCGCTACTGCGTGGTCGACGTCGGGCCGCACGGGCAGCTGCTCACCGAGGGCACGCACCAGCAGATCGTCTGCGGCGCGACCAACTTCGTGGTCGGCGACCTCGTCGTCGTCGTGCTGCCCGGCGCGGTCCTGCCCGGGGGCGTCGAGATCTCCGCCCGCAAGACCTACGGCCGGGTCTCCAACGGGATGATCTGCGCCGAGGACGAGCTCGGTCTCGGCGACGACCACGAGGGGATCATCGTCCTGTCGCGTCTGCTCGGCCCGGACGCCGCCGCCGACCTCGAGCCGGGTGACGACGCGATCGCCCTGCTCGGGCTCGCGGAGCAGACCATCGAGGCCAACGTCACGCCCGACCGGGGCTACTGCTTCTCGGTGCGCGGGCTGGCCCGCGAGTACTGGCACTCGCAGGGCAGCCCGGCCGGCGGCTACCGCGACCCGGCCCTCGTGCCGGTGCCCCCGCCCGACGGCTCCGGCTACCGGGTGGTGCTCGACGACACCGCGCCGCTCGACGGCGCCGTCGGCTGCGACCGGTACGTCGCCCGGACCGTCCGCGGCATCGACCCCACGCGGCCCTCCCCGCCGTGGCTGCGGCGCCGGCTGACCCAGATGGGGATGCGGCCGATCTCGCTGGCCGTGGACGTGACCAACTACGTCATGCTCGCGGTCGGCCAGCCGCTGCACGCCTTCGACGTCGACAAGCTGTCCGGCTCGATCGTCGTGCGCCGGGCCCGGGCGGGGGAGCGGCTGCGTACCCTCGACGACGTCGAGCGCGTGCTCGACCCCCAGGACCTGCTGGTCACCGACGGCGGCGAGCACCTGCTCGCGGTGGCCGGGGTCATGGGCGGAGCGTCGTCCGAGGTCGACGAGTCGACGACCGACGTGCTGATCGAGGCGGCCCACTTCGACCCGACGACGGTGGCCCGCTCGTCGCGTCGGCACAAGCTGGTCACCGAGGCCTCGAAGCGCTTCGAGCGCGGCGTCGACCCGCAGCTGGCGCCGGCCGCCGCGCAGCTGGCCGTCGACCTGCTGGTGCGCCACGGCGGGGGCACGGCCGACCCCGCCGCCACCGACGTCGATCACACGAGGCCGCCGGCGGCATACCTGCTGGATGTCACCGAGCCGGCCCGGATCGTCGGGGTCGACTACCCCCGGGACCGGGTGCTCGAGATCCTGCGGCATCTGGGCTGCGCGGTGGACGAGGCGGGCGCGGGCACCGACGATACCCATGTGCTGGTCACCCCGCCGTCCTGGCGCCCGGACCTGCTGGACGGGCCCGACTACGCCGAGGAGGTCGCCCGGATCGACGGCTACAACCGCATCCCGTCGCTCGTGCCGACCCCGTCGCAGGGGCACGGCCTGACCCACGGCCAGCACGTGCGCCGCGTGGTCGCCGCGGCACTGGCCGGGACGGGCGGCACCGAGGTGCTGACCTACCCGTTCGTGTCCGAGACCCTCGCGGACGAGCTCATGCTGCCCGCCGATGACGACCGGCGCCGGGCCGTGCGCCTGGCCAACCCGATCTCCGAGGAGCGTCCGCTGCTGCGCACGAGCATCCTGGCGAGCCTGCTGGACGCCTTGCGCCGCAACGTCGCCCGCGGCCACAGGGACGTCGCGCTCTACGAGCTGGGGCTCGTCTACCGCCCGCACGGGCGCCTCGGCAAGGCGCCCGTCCCGGGCGTCACCGCCCGCCCCGACCCCGACACACTGGCCGGCCTGTATGCCGCCGTCCCCGACCAGCCGCGCCACGCGGCGCTGCTCGCCTGCGGGCTCGCGGAGCACGCCGGGTGGTGGGGCCCCGGCCGCCCGGTCGACTGGAGCGACGCCGTCGCGGCGGTCGAGTCGGTGGCCGCCGCGCTGGCCGTGCCGGTCGTCGTGACCAACGACCCCGCCCACGCGCCGTGGCACCCCGGCCGGTGTGCCCGGGTCGCGCTCGCCGACGGGACCCTGGTCGGGCATGCCGGGGAGCTGCACCCCAAGGCGCTGGCCGCCCTCGACCTGCCGGCCCGCACGGTCGCCGCCGAGCTCGACCTGGACGTGCTGACCGCGGCGAGCGCGGACCCGGTCCAGGCCGCGCGGTTCTCGACCTTCCCGCCGGCGCTGACCGACGTCGCGCTGCTGGTCGACGCCGCGGTCCCGGCCGGCGAGGTCGCGGCGGCGCTGCGCCGCGGTGCCGGGCCGGACCTCGAGGTGGTGACCCTGTTCGACGTCTACGCGGGGGCGCAGGTCGGCTCGGGCCACAAGTCGCTGGCCTACCGGCTGACCTTCCGCGCGTTCGACCGCACCCTCACGACCGAGGAGGTCAACGGCTTCCGCGACGCCGCGGTCGCCGAGGCGGCGCGGGCGCTGGGCGCCGTCCAGCGCTGACCCGGCGCAGGGCCGCCTCCCGCGCTGCGGAGGAGACCGCCCTGCACGACTATGCATGAGCGTGTATAGTCATGCAGCGTGACCAGGGCAGCGGTAGCAGGCGCGAGCGGGTACGCCGGCGGCGAGATCCTCCGGCTCCTGCTCGCCCACCCGGAGGTGAAGGTCGGCGCGGTGACGGCGGGCAGTAACGCCGGTGAGCGGCTCGGCGCGATCCACCCGCACCTCGTGCCGCTCGCGGACCGCGTCCTGCAGGACACCACGCCCGTGGTCCTCGCCGGTCACGACGTCGTCTTCCTGGCCCTGCCGCACGGCCACTCGGCGGCGCTGGCCGAGCAGCTGCCGCCCGACGTGGTCGTCATCGACTGCGGCGCCGACTTCCGGCTCGGGTCGGCCGCCGCCTGGGCCCGGTTCTACGACACCCCACACGCCGGGTCCTGGCCGTACGGGATGCCCGAGCTGCCGCTCGCCGGGGGCGGCCGCCAGCGCGCCGCCCTGGTCGGGGCCCGGCGGGTCGCGGTCCCCGGCTGCTACCCGACCGGCATCTCGCTCGCGCTCGCGCCCGGCCTCGTCGCCGGCGTGATCGAGCCCGACGACGTCGTCGTCGTGGCGGCCTCCGGCACGTCGGGGGCCGGCAAGGGCCTCAAGCCCCACCTGCTCGGCAGCGAGGTGATGGGCTCGATGTCGCCCTACGGCGTCGGCGGCGGTCACCGGCACACGCCCGAGATCGAGCAGAACCTCTCGCGCGCCGCGGGCCGGCCGGTCACCGTCTCGTTCACCCCGACCCTCGCCCCGATGCCCCGCGGCATCCTGGCCACCTCGACCGCCCGGCTGACCCCGGGCACCGACCCCGCTGCGGTCCGGGCGGCCTGGGAGCAGGCCTACGCCGACGAGCCGTTCGTGCACGTCCTGCCCGAGGGCAGCTGGCCGCGCACCGCCGACGTGGTCGGCAGCAACCTCGTCCTGCTCCAGGTCGCCGTCGACGAGCACGCCGGCCGGGTGGTGGTCGCCTCGGCCGTGGACAACCTCACCAAGGGCACCGCCGGGGCCGCCGTCCAGTGCGCCAACCTCGCCCTCGGGCTCGACGAGACCGCCGGCCTGCCAGTGGCGGGGGTGGCGCCGTGACCGTCTCGCTCCCCAGCGGGTTCCGCGCCGCGGGCGTCACCGCCGGCCTGAAGGCCAGCGGCCGACCCGACCTCGCCCTGGTCGTCAACGACGGCCCCGACCACCATGCCGCGGCGGTGTTCACCAGCAACCGCGTGGAGGCGGCGCCCGTCACGTGGTCGCGCCAGGTCGTCACGGACGCCCGTGTCGACGCCGTCGTGCTCAACTCCGGCGGGGCCAACGCGTGCACCGGTCCGCAGGGCTTCGCCGACACCCACCACACGGCCGAGCGCGTGGCCGAGGTCCTCGGCATCTCGGCCGGCGACGTCGTGGTCTGCTCGACCGGCCTGATCGGCGAGCTGCTGCCGATGGACCGGCTGCTGGCCGGGGTCGACGCCGCGGCCGCGGCGCTGACGCCCGACGGGCACGAGGACGCGGCGATCGCGATCATGACCACCGACACGGTCCACAAGGTCGCCGCGCACGTGGGCGACGGCTGGAGCGTGGCCGGCATGGCCAAGGGGGCCGGCATGCTGGCGCCGTCCCTGGCCACCATGCTCGTCGTGCTGACCACCGACGCCGTGGTCGAGCCCGCCGATCTCGACGCGGCCCTGCGCGCCGCCACCGCGGCGACCTTCGACCGGGTCGACTCCGACGGCTGCATGTCCACCAACGACACGGTCGTCGTGCTCGCCTCCGGCGCGTCGGGGGTCGCCGTCGGCCGGGACGGGCTCGCCGCCGCCCTGACCGACGTGAGCGCCAGCCTGGCCCGGCAGCTGGTCGGCGACGCCGAGGGGGCCGCCCACGACATCGCCGTCGAGGTCCGCTCCGCCGCCTCGGTCGCCGACGCGCTCGAGGTCGCCCGGGCCGTCGCGCGCAACAACCTGTTCAAGTGCGCGATCTTCGGGGGCGACCCAAACTGGGGGCGGGTCCTGGCGGCGGTGGGCACCACGCGCGCGGCCTTCGACCCACAGGCGCTCGACGTGGCGATCAACGACGTCGAGGTATGCCGCTCGGGCGGGCTCGGTGCGGACCGCTCCCTCGTCGACCTGCGGGCCCGCGAGGTGCGCGTCGTGGTCGAGCTGCACGCGGGCGGGCAGACCGCGACGGTGTGGACCAACGACCTGACCCACGACTACGTCCACGAGAACTCGGCCTACAGCACATGACCCCGGCAGCGGCCCACCGGCTCAGGGGCCTGATCGACGCGGCCGCCGTCCGGGTGGCGGCCGGCAAGGCGGCCACCCTCGTCGAGGCGCTGCCCTGGCTCGAGCGGTTCCGCGGCTCGCTCGTGGTCGTCAAGTACGGCGGCAACGCGATGGTCGAGCAGCGGCTCAAGACGGCCTTCGCCCAGGACATCGCCTTCCTGCGCTACGCCGGGCTGCGGCCGGTCGTCGTGCACGGCGGCGGCCCCCAGATCAAGGCGATGCTGACCCGGCTGGGCATCGAGACCGAGTTCAAGGGCGGCCTGCGGGTCACCACCCCCGAGGTCATGGAGGTCGTCCGGATGGTCCTGACCGGCCAGGTCGGCCGGGAGCTGGTCGGGCTGCTCAACCAGCACGGGCCGATGGCCGTGGGCCTGTCCGGCGAGGACGCGGCGCTCTTCGGCGCTCGCCGTCGCGGCACCGTCGTCGACGGCGAGCTGGTCGACATCGGGCTGGTCGGCGACGTGGCGAGCGTCAACCCGTCGGCCGTCCTGGACCTGCTGGCCGCCGGCCGGGTCCCGGTGGTGTCGACCGTCGCCCCCGACCTCGACGTCGAGGGGCAGGTGCTGAACGTGAACGCCGACACCGCGGCGGCCGCCCTGGCCGTGGCGTTGCAGGCCGAGAAGCTCGTCGTGCTCACCGACGTCGAGGGCATCTACGCCGACTGGCCCGACCGCACCTCGCTGCTGTCGACCCTCGAGGTCACCGAGGCCAGGGGGCTGCTCGCCCGGGTGGACGAGGGAATGGTCCCCAAGCTCGAGGCGTGCATCCGCGCCGTCGAGGGCGGGGTGCCGCGGGCGCACGTCGTCGACGGGCGCACGCCGCACTCGATCCTGCTCGAGGTCTTCACCGACGAGGGGATCGGCACGATGGTGCTGCCCGACAAACCCGACCCAGCCGAGGATGACGAATGAGCGCCGAGCCCGACATCGCCGACCAGCACGAGGACCGCGGCCCGAGGCCGGGACCGGCAGCGCCGGGAGCACATGCCCCGGGGGGCACCGACGGGGACACCAGCAAGGGGGCCGGCCTGCTCGCCCGCTACGCGGCCGCGATGGTCCAGGTCTTCGGCACGCCCCAGATCGTCCTCGCGTCCGGGCAGGGCTGCTGGGTCACCGACGTGGACGGCAAGCGCTACCTCGACCTGCTCTCCGGCATCGCCGTCAGCGCCCTCGGCTACGGCCACCCCGCGCTCGTGCAGGCGATCGGCAAGCAGGCCGAGGCCGCGATCCACATCTCCAACTTCTTCACCTCCGAGCCGGCGATCCGGCTGGCCGAACGGCTCCTCGCGCTCGCGGCCGCACCTGCCGGGTCCGGGGTCTTCTTCGCCAACTCGGGCACCGAGGCCAACGAGGCCGCGATCAAGCTGACCCGCCGCACCGGCCGCAGCCGGATCATCGCCATGGAGGGCTCGTTCCACGGCCGGAGCACCGGGGCCCTCGCCCTGACCCACAAGGCCGCCTACCGCGAGCCGTTCGAGCCGCTGATCCCGGACGTGCACTTCGTGCCGCCGGGCGACGGCGCGGCGCTTCGTGCCGCGGTCGACGAGCGGACCGCCGCTGTCTTCGTCGAGCCGATCCAGGGCGAGGCGGGGATCCGCGAGGTCCCCGCCGACTACCTGCGGCTCGCCCGCGACCTGACCCGCCGGCACGGTGCGCTGCTGGTGGTCGACGAGATCCAGACCGGCATCGGGCGCACCGGCGAGTGGTTCGCGCACACCAGCGCCGGCATCCGGCCCGATGCGATGACCCTCGCCAAGGGGCTCGGCGGCGGCGTGCCGATCGGCGCGCTGCTCACCTACGGCCCGGAGGTGACCGGGCTGCTCACGGCCGGGCAGCACGGCACCACCTTCGGCGGCAACCCGCTGGCCTGTGCGGCCGCGCTCGCGGTCCTGGACACGATCGAGCGCGACCACCTGCTGGAGAACGCCACCCGGGTGGGCGCGCTGTTGGACGACGTGCGCCTGGACGGGGTGGCGTCCACGCGCGGACGCGGGCTGCTGCGCGCGATCGAGCTGAGCGGCATACCGGCTCCGGTCGTGATGGCACACGCCCGGGAGGCCGGGTTCATCGTCAACGCCGTCACCCCGACCGCGCTGCGTCTCGCCCCGCCGCTGATCCTCACGGCCGACGAGCTCGGGGGCTTCCTGACCGCGCTGCCGAGGATCCTCGAGCGCGCCCGGACCGGCCCGTGAGCCGCACCCAGCGCCAGCACCGCATCGCCGAGCTGCTCGACTCGCACGAGATCCGCAGCCAGGGCGAGCTGTCCGACCTGCTCGCCGCCGAGGGGATCGAGGTGACCCAGGCGACCCTCTCGCGCGACCTGGTCGAGATCGGTGCCGTCAAGGCCCGGCGCGGGCGGGCCCTCGTCTATGCGGTGCCCGGGGACGGCGGCGACATCCCGGCCACCGGCCGGCTCGACGGCACGAACCAGCGGCTGCGCCGGGTCTGCGACGAGCTGCTCGTGTCGGCCGTGTGCGCCCGCAACCTCGTCGTGCTGAAGACCCCGCCGGGCGCGGCGAACTACCTCGCCTCCACGATCGACCTCACCCGCGACCCCCAGGTCGTGGGCACCATCGCCGGCGACGACACGATCCTGCTCATCGCCGCGGACGACGCCGCCGGTCAGGACGTCACGGCCGCGCTGCTGGCCCTGCTCGAGCCGCGCGACTGAGGGCGGGCAGAATGCGACCATGACCGATGCGACCGACCCGACCGACCCGACCGGGCGGCTGAGCCTCTGGGGCGGCCGGTTCGCCGGCGGGCCCGACCAGGCCCTCGCCGCGCTCAGCAAGAGCACCCAGTTCGACTGGCGGCTGGCCCCGCACGACATCGCCGGCTCACGCGCGCACGCCCGGGTGCTGTATGCCGCCCACCTGCTCTCCGCGGACGAGCTGAGCGGGATGCTGGCGGGCCTGGACCGGCTCGACGCGGACGTCCGGTCCGGTGCCTTCGCCCCGGCGCAGGACGACGAGGACGTGCACACCGCACTCGAGCGTGGGCTCATCGAGCGGGTGGGGCCGGAGCTGGGCGGACGCATCCGCGCCGGACGGTCCCGAAACGACCAGGTGGCCACGCTGTTCCGCCGATTTCTGCGCGAGCACGCCCGCACGGTGGCCGCGCTCGTACTCGACGTGGTGGACGCGCTGGTACAGCAGGCCGATCGGCACCTCGGTGTCGCGATGCCGGGGCGCACCCACCTGCAGCACGCCCAGCCGGTGCTGCTCTCGCACCATCTGCTGGCCCACGCCTGGGCGCTGCTGCGCGACGTCGACCGCTTCCGCGACTGGGACGTGCGCACCGACGCCTCGCCCTACGGGTCGGGCGCCCTCGCGGGCTCGTCGCTCGGGCTGGACCCCGAGGCGGTCGCCCACGACCTCGGCTTCTCGCGGGCGGTGGAGAACTCCATCGACGGCACCGCATCGCGCGACTTCGTGGCGGAGTTCTCGTTCGTGTGCGCCATGACGGCGGTCGACATCTCGCGGATCGCGGAGGAGGTCGTGCTCTGGGCCACCAAGGAGTTCGGCTTCGTCACCCTCGACGACGCGTACTCGACCGGGTCCAGCATCATGCCCCAGAAGAAGAACCCCGACGTGGCCGAGCTCGCCCGCGGCAAGGCCGGCCGGCTCGTCGGCGACCTCGCCGGGCTGCTCACGACGCTCAAGGCCCTCCCGCTCGCCTACAACCGGGACCTGCAGGAGGACAAGGAGCCGGCCTTCGACGCGGTCGACACGCTCGAGGTGCTGCTGCCGGCGTTCTCCGGGATGGTGGCCACGCTGACGTTCGACACCGAGCGGCTCGAGTCCCTGGCCCCGCGCGGGTTCGCCCTCGCCACGGACATCGCCGAGTGGCTGGTCCGGGCGCACGTCCCGTTCCGGGTCGCCCACGAGCTGGCCGGGGAGTGCGTGCGCCGGTGCGAGGAGCGCGGCATCGAGCTGTGGGAGCTGACCGACGAGGACTTCGCCGCGGTGAGCGCGCAGCTGACCCCGGACGTGCGCTCCGTCCTGTCGGTAGCCGGTTCCCTGGCCTCGCGCGACGGCGTCGGCGGCACTGCGCCGGTCCGGGTCCGCGAGCAGCTGGCCGCCGCCGTGGACCGGCTGGCGGCGGCGCGTGCCTGGGCCGGCGGGGGCGCCTGAGGGATGGCTGACGCGGTCATCGTCGGCGAGGGCGCGCAGCGGCGGCTGCCGCGGGACTTCTTCGCCCGTCCGGTGCTCGAGGTGGCCCCCGAGCTGCTCGGGTGCCTGGTCAGCCATGCCGGTGTCACGGTGCGGCTCACCGAGGTCGAGGCCTATGCCGGGATGGTCGACCCCGGCTCGCACGCCTACCGCGGCCCGACCGCGCGCACCCGGGTGATGTTCGGGCCGGCCGGGTTCCTCTACGTCTACTTCACCTACGGCAACCACTGGTGCGTGAACCTCGTCTGCGGCCACGAGGGCACCGCCGAGGCGGTGCTGCTGCGCGGTGCCGAGGTCGTCGCGGGCTGTGAGCTGGCGCAGGAGCGGCGCGGCAAGGCTCGCGAACGGGACTGGTGCCGCGGGCCGGGCCGGCTCGGGCAGGCCCTGGCCCTGGGTCGGGACCAGACGGGGCGGGACTTCTGCCGGCCGGCGATCGGTGACCCGGTCGACTTCGTCGTCGGGTCGCCTGCCGAGCCGGTCGACCCCGGCCTGGTCCGGACCGGGCCCCGGGTGGGGATCAGCGGCCCCGGCGGCGACGCCGCGACCTACCCGTGGCGCTACTGGCTCGACGGCGAGCCGACGGTGTCGCCCTACCGGCCCGGCGTCGCACGCAAGCGGCGCCGCGGGTGAGCCCGGCAACGTCGGGACCCGCCCGCGGCGCGGACCCGGCCGGCGGCCTACCCCTTCGATGCCCCGCCCGGGTGCGCCCTTCGATCGCCCTGCCCGGCGGCATACCCTCGAGCCCGGTCGGAGGGCGCCCGGACGTCGACGGCGGAACGCATTCGTCGCGGCGGGGGGTCGTAGGGCAGGCTGTCCCCTGCGGGAGGACCCGCCCGAGAGAGAGGAACGACGACCGTGACGGACATCTTCGACGAGCTGCAGTGGCGCGGCCTGGTGGCGCAGACCACCGACGAGGCGGCGCTGCGCGAGGCACTCGCCAAGGGGCCGGTCACCGTCTACTGCGGCTTCGACCCCAGCGCCCCGTCGCTGCACTTCGGCAACTTCGTGCAGCTGTCCGTGCTGCGGCGCATGCAGGCTGCCGGGCACCGGGTCATCTGCCTCGTGGGCGGGTCGACCGGCCTGATCGGCGACCCCAAGCCCGACGCGGAGCGGGTACTGCAGGACAAGGACACGATCGCCCGGTCGGTCGCGCGCATCCAGTCCCTGGTCGGGCCCCTGCTCGACTTCGAGGGCGAGAACGCGGCCGTGCTGGTCAACAACCTCGACTGGACCGCGCCGCTGAGCGCGCTCGACTTCCTGCGTGACATCGGGCGGCACTTCCGGGTCAACCAGATGATCCGCAAGGAGGCCGTGGCCCGGCGGCTCGAGAGCGAGCAGGGCATCTCGTACACGGAGTTCAGCTACCAGATCCTGCAGGCGATGGACTACCTCGAGCTGTACCGGGCGAGGGGCTGCGTCCTGCAGATCGGCGGCAGCGACCAGTGGGGCAACATCACGGCCGGCGTCGACCTGGTCCACCGGGTCGAGGGGGCGACGGTGCACGCGCTCGCGACGCCGCTGCTCGTCGACTCGGAGGGACGCAAGTTCGGCAAGTCCGAGGGCAACGCCGTGTGGCTCTCGCCCGACATGACCACCCCGTACGCCTTCTACCAGTACTTCCTCAACGTCGAGGACGCCTCGGTCGTGGCGATGCTCCGCGCGCTGACCGACCGGACCCGCGACGAGATCGCCGATCTGGAGGAGCAGGTCCGTCAGGCACCGTTCCGGCGCACCGCCCAGCGCACCCTGGCCGCCGAGGTCACGACTCTCGTGCACGGCTCCGACGCGGCGCGGGCCGCGCAGTCGGCCAGCGAGGCGCTCTTCGGCACGGGCTCACTGGCCGATCTCGACGCGAGCACCCTACGGGACGCCACCGACGAGCTGGCCCAGGCGGAGGTCTCGGCCGGCACCTCCGTCGTGGAGGCACTCGTCGCGACCGGTCTGGTCGACTCGCGCAACGCCGCCCGCCGGGTCATCGCCGAGGGCGGTGCGTCGGTGAACAACGTGAAGGTCGCGGATGCCGAGGCCGTGCTCTGCGAGGACGACTTCCTCCACGGCGCGGTCGCCGTGCTCAAGCGAGGGCGTCGCAACCTGGCCGCCGCCCGTCGGGTCTGACCGTTGCCGACGGACCGTCCCCGCCGGCAGGCAGCTGGGTCCGTCCGGTCCTGGCGGACGCGATTTGGCGTTCGGCGCCGCGCCCGCTACTGTTCTCTAGGTCAGCCCGACAGGGAGGAACGGACGCCACTGCGGAGCGGGTGATCGCGACGCGAAGCAGGCCGGTCCCGGGGCTGGACACCCATCATCAGCGGCTCGAAGTCGTGACGATACGATGGGCTTCCCGCGAGAAGCAGGTGGTCGGACTCGGCCGCTCTCGAAGCGGCGCCGTGAGTTTGACCGCCATGGTGCGAGCGGGTAGGTTTGTGTGGTTGCTCTTGTTGGCTGGGTTGCCGTGTGGTGGTCTGGTTGGTGGGGGTGTCCGATTCTT
>NZ_JBDIAQ010000025.1:0-33132 GCF_039812505.1 Intrasporangium sp.
TGCTGTGCGCCACGCCGGCGTCGTCGAGCCTGGTCAGCCAGGCCTGCACCCCTGCCCGGTCCGGGCAGGCGATCGAGACGTGGTCGAGCCCGACCCGGGTCTCGTCGAAGCGGTCGCCCTCCGGCGTGCGGTCGTGCGCCTGCAGGCCCAGGACGATGCCGGGTCCGCCCAGCATGATCGTGCGGCGCCATCCGGGCCCGCTCATGTCGGGTCCCCGTCTCATCCCCAGCGACCTCGCGTACCACGCGACACTCGCCTCCAGGTCGGTCACGGTCAGGGTCACGTGGCTGAAAGCCTCGAATGTCGGCATATCCCCATCCTGACACTGCTTCGCGACGCCGCCCCGCCCGCCGGGCGCGGGCAACCCGGCAGAGCCGCTGCCGGCGAGCGACGGTCGGGTCGGATCCGCCACCCTTCGTGCGGAGCACTTCCCCTCGTGTCACATGAGCATCTAAGGTGTAGTCCTGTACCCGCGTGATCCTCCGCCGGAGGGGAAGCCGGCGGCGCGCGGGCGCACCGAGAAGATCGGGGTTCAACATGTCGAACGAGCGTCAGCTCGCCGAGGTGCGGTTCCTGACCGTGGCCGAGGTCGCCTCGATCATGCGCGTGTCGAAGATGACGGTGTACCGGCTGGTCCACGGTGGCGAGCTGCCCGCAGTACGGGTCGGCAGGTCGTTCCGCGTGCCGGAGGACGCCGTGCACAAGTACCTGCAGTCGTCCTACATCGACACGGCGTGAGGGGTTTCGCGGCGTGACGGGGCGCCCGCTCGGTGCCCCGTCACGCTGAGGACCTGTCGACGCACCCGCTAGCGGGGGTCGTGCCCGGGTAGCCGCACCATGTCCGCCTGCAGGCCCGCGACGCTGGTGGCCCCCAGCAGTGCCATCGTGGTACGGACCTCCCGGGCCAGGATCTCACCGGCGCGCTGGACCCCCGACTCGCCGCCGGCCATCAGCCCGTAGAGGTAGGCCCGGCCGACGAGAGCCGCCCGGGCGCCGAGCGCGACCGCCGCGACGATGTCGCCGCCGCGCAGGATCCCGCTGTCGATGAAGATGTCTGCTCGGTCGCCGCACGAGGCGACGACGTCGGGCAGGATCGACAACGCGGACTGGGCCCGGTCGAGCTGCCGCCCGCCGTGGTTGGACAGCACCACGCCGTCGGCCCCGAGACGGACCACCTCCTCGGCGTCCTCGACGGTCTGGATTCCCTTGACCAGCAGGTGTCCCGGCCAGAGGTCACGCAGCCAGCCGATGTCGTCGGCAGTGACTGCGGCATCGAACATGTCGCCCGACATGTCGAGCTGTTCGCTGCCCCAGCTCTCGGGTGCGCAGGCGAACCGCATGGCCGGTGTGGTCAGCTTGTTGAACCACCAGGACGGGTGCAGCGTCATGTCGGCGAAGGTGCGCAACGTCAGGGCCGGAGGGATGGTCAGCCCGTTGCGCTCGTCCCGGAGCCGGTTGCCTGCGATAGCGGTGTCGACGGTCAGCACGAGGGTGGAGAAGCCGGCGTCGCGGGCGCGCTGGACCAGCCGCCGCGACTCGGCGCGGTCCGTCCACAGGTAGAGCTGGAACCAGAGCTCGGTGTCCGGGCAGGCGGCTCGAAGGTCCTCGGGTGACGTGGTGGCGACGGTGGACAGGCCGTACGGGATGCCCAGCCGCGCTGCCGCGCGGCCGACCGCGACCTCGCCCTCGTGGTGCATCATCCGGGTGTAGCCGGTGGGTGCGAACACCAGCGGCAGGCTGCTGCGGTAGCCCAGGATGTCGGTGCTCGGGTCGACGTGGGACACGTCCCGAAGCGCCCGGGGACGGAACCGGATGGCGCGGTACTCCTCCCGGAGCCGGCCGATCGTGACCTCCTCGTCGGCGCTGCCGTCGACGTAGTCGAAGATGGCGCGCGGGGTGACCCGGCGTGCGGACTGCCGCAGCTCGGTGATCTGCGTCGCGCGTTGCAACCGTCGGCGCGTCGGGCTCACGGTCGGACGACGGAACTGCAGCAACGGGCGCAGCTCGGCGGGCTTGGGCAGCTGCCGGTGGCTGTTCGGGTTCGCGGAGGACTTTGCCCGGCCCGCGTTCTGGACGACAGCCGGAGGACTGGGATACGCACCGTCCGTCGATGGGTGTGCTGTCATCGGGAGACTCGCCTCCAGAGGTACGTCACAGGGTAGGCGGTGATTGTAGCCACCTGCGGTGGGCCCCACCCAGACGGGCCGGGACCAGTCCTGCGGTCTCCGACGCCCCTCTGCGGCAGACCACGTGCTGTTAGCATCGGGCACCCGGCGTAGCAGGACCACCGCAGAGGAGCGCGATCATGTCTGGTGGGGCAACGGCCATCTACTTCCCGGTCGAAGGGCTCGACGTGGGGCCGGGAGAGGACCTGCTGCGGCGGGCCGGCGTGACGGTCCACCACCTGGACGAACCGTCGCTGGGCCCGGATGCCCCGCGTGACGCGGTCGCGCTGTTGGTCGGCTACGACCCGGTCGGTGCAGCGGTGATGGACGAGCTTCCGCAGCTGCGGATCATCGCCACGCACTCCGACGGGTACGACATGGTCGACCTCGAGGCGGCCCGCGAACGCGGCATCTGGGTCGCCCACCTGCCGGACAGCGCCTGCGAGGAGGTGGCGGTACACGCCCTGACGCTCACCCTGTCGGTGCTGCGCCGGGTGGGTGACTGGCAGCGACGGGTCCGTGAGGGTCTGTGGGTCGAGGACGACTCGATCCGGCTACGGCGTCCGTCGACGCTGACCTGCGGCGTGGTCGGCCTGGGCCGGATCGGGGGGCGTTACGCGCGGCTTGCCGCCCCCATCTTCGGTCGCACCCTCGGCTGTGACCCCTATCTGCCCGCAGACCGGTGGCCGGCCGGCGTCGCGGCCGTCGACGTGCAGACTCTCTTCTCCCAGTGCGACGTCGTGAGCCTGCACGTGCCGCTCACCGACGAGACCCGCCTGCTGGCCAGCGGCCCCCGGCTCGAGTCCCTGCCTCGCGGAGCGGTCCTGGTCAACGTCTCCCGTGGGGAGCTGGTGGACGAGGCCGCCCTGCTCGCCGCGCTCGACAGCGGCCGGATCAGCGGTGCCGGGCTCGACGTGCTCGTCGACGAGCCGCCGGCCGCGGACAACCCGTTGGCAGCCCACCGGCGCGTCGTGCTCACGCCACACATCGCCTACCTGTCCCAGGAGTCCCTGGCGCGGTATGCCGCCGAGCCCGCGGCGAACGTCGTCGCCCTGCTGGAGCACGGCCGGCCGAACACGCCCGTCGAGGATCTGCGTCCCGGGGCCGACGCGCGGGCCGCGCACCGGCACGGCTGAGGCGGTCCTTGTCGGCGCCGGGCCCCGGCTATAGGCTCCGGGCACCAGCACAGGGGGCGGGCAGCTGCGCGCATGCCGCTGTCGCGCCGGGGAAGTGGCCACCGACTCCCGAGGTGTCATGTCATGAGCATCGGTTCGCACGGCACGCAGACGTTCAGCCACCGACGCGCCCTGCGCGCCGGCATGGCCTCGTTCGTCGGGACCACGATCGAGTTCTACGACTTCTACGTCTTCGCCACCGCGGCGGCCCTGGTGTTCGGGCCGATCTTCTTCCCGGAGGCCAACCCCACGGCAGGGGTCCTGGCCTCGTTCGGCGTCTACGCGGTGGGCTTCTTCTTCCGGCCGGTGGGCAGCATCATCTTCGGCCACATCGGGGACCGCTACGGCCGGCGTCTCTCGCTCGTGCTGACCCTGGTGATCATGGGTGTCGGAACGAGCCTCGTCGGCATCCTGCCGACCTACGACAGCGTCGGGATACTGGCGCCGGTCCTGCTCCTGATCCTGCGGATCGTGCAGGGCATCGCGATCGGCGGTGAATGGGGTGGCGCAGTGGCGATGGCGGTCGAGAACGCCCCGGACCGGTTCAAGGGGTTCTACGGCGCCTTCCCCCAGCTGGGGAACCCGGCCGGCGCCCTGCTCGCGACCGGGATCTTCGCCCTGCTGACCGTCAACGGCTCCGGGTACCTCGAGTCCGGCGGATGGCGCATCCCGTTCCTGCTCTCGGCCGTCCTGATCGCCGTCGGCTTCTGGATCCGGTACCGGGTCGAGGAGTCGCCCGTGTTCGAGGCCGAGTCCGCGGAGGAGATCAAGGCCGAGCTCCCCCTGAAGCGAGCCATCGTCGAGAACTGGCGGGAGATGCTCCTGGGTGTCGGCCTGATCCCCATCTCCACCGGCGGGTACTACATCGTGACGACGTTCGCGACGGCGTACGGCACGGAGAAGGACTTCGGGATCGGCATCAGCGCGCACCTGTTCCTCGAGGTCCTGACCATCGCGGCGTTCTTCGAGCTGGTGTCCACGTTGTTCATCGGCACGCTGGCCGACCGCGTCGGACGCAAGCGCACCATGTTCGTCAGCCTCGTGCTCACCGCGATCCTCATCGTGCCCATCTTCCTGACCATGGGCCCCGACAACTTCGCGATCATGGCCGTGCTGTTCACCGCGGGCCGGGTGGTGATGAACGGCACCTGGGCACCCTTGGCGTCGATCATGTCCCAGATGTTCCGCCCCCAGGCCCGGCAGACGAGCCTGTCGATCTCCTACTCCTTCGGGAACGCGTTCTGGGCCGGCCTGTCGCCGGTGGTCGCGACCGCCCTCATCGCGTCGACCGGCTCCATCTGGAGCGTCATACTCCTCGTCTTCGGCATGACGATCATCAGCCTGATCTGCCTCGTGCGGGCCCCTCAGTACTCGGACACCGTGTTCGACGAGGACGTCGAGGGGGGCCTGGCGGTCCGGACGGCGTGACCGAACAGCCGGGCATCGTCCCGGGGACAGTGAGAGGTGCTGACGCAGCCGATGCGCAAACTACATACCTTCGACCATGCTCCTGCGCAGTGGTGGCCCACGCTGGTCACGGCGCGAACGATCCGGACGCTCGACCCCGCCAAGCCGGAGGTGACGGCCATGCTCGTCGCCGGCGACCGGGTCGCCGCGCTCGGGACGGCCGAGGAGTGCCGACGGGTCGGCGGTGAGATCGGGCTCGCCAGCCCCCGCGGGGTCGACCTGGGCGACGTGACGGTCGTGCCCGGTTTCACCGACGCTCACACCCATCCGTTGATGCACGGCCAGATGCGCACCTGGGTGGACTGCGGGCCCGCGCAGGCCGGGTCGATCCCGCAGATCGTCGCCCTGCTGCGCCAGCGCGCGAGCCAGACCCCGGGGACGGCGCCGATCCGCGGCTTCGGCTACGAGCACCGCAACCTGGTGGAGCGCCGGCACCCGACCCGACAGGAGCTGGACGAGGTCGCCACCGATCGCGAGGTATACCTCATGAACGCCTCCGGCCACGGCGGGGTCGTCAACTCCTACACGCTGGACAAGTACGGCGTCACCAGGGACACGCAGGACCCGCCGGGGGGAGTGTTCTTCCGGGACGCCGCCGGGGAGCTCACCGGTGAGCTGTCCGACGCCGCCTGCAACATCCTGACCGGGCCGGACGGGGTCAAGGTGGGCAACCACGGCCCGAACCTGCACCTGGGTGACAGCGTCGAGGACCACCTGCGGCAGCTTCGGATCGCCCAGCACTCGTTCCTGTCCGGTGGTGTCACGGCGGTCGGCGACGCGCAGGTCAGTCGCCGGGAGTTCGACATGTACCTGCACCTGGCCGACACGGGCGACCTGCGGCTGCGCTACTCGATGTACCTGCTGTCGCACCTGCTCGAGGAGGGGCTCGAGATCGGGCTGCGTGGCGGCTTCGGGAACGCCTACCTCAGCTTCGCGGGGTTCAAGCTGTACGCCGACGGCACGCTGGGGGGCTGGACCGCCTACTTCCCGGAGGGCTACGCCGGAGATCCGGGCCGCACCGGGATGCTCTACCACGAGCCTGCCGAGTACACCGAGCTGGTGGATCGGGCGCACCGGGCCGGGCTGCAGACGGCCACCCATGCCCAGTCGCCGGACGCGATCGAGATGGTCATCCGGGCGATCGAAGGCGCGCAGCACCGTCATCCCCGCCCCGACGCCCGGCACCGGATCGAGCACTGCGGCCTGCCGACGGGACCACAGATCCAACGCATGGCGGCGGCCGGGATCGTGCCGGTGAACCAGACCCAGCACTACTACAACTGGGGCGAGGGGGTCGTCGACGCGATCGGCGTGCGCGGGGAGCGGTTCAACCCGCTCGGTGAGTTCGTCGCGGCCGGGGTCCCCGTCGTGCTCAGCTCGGACGCCCCGGTCGCGGACCCACTGCCGCTGCAGGCGATCCAGGTGGCGGTCACGCGCGTCACGGCCCGCGGCAGCCGGCTCGGGCCCGACTCGTTGCGGATCTCCGCGGAGCAGGCGCTGCGGGCGCACACGCTGGGCGGCGCGTACGCCCTCGGCCGGGAGGAGGACCTCGGCTCGCTCGAGATCGGCAAGCGCGCCGACTTCGCGGTGCTCGGCGGGGACCCGCTCACCGTCGACCCCGAAGCCATCGGCTCGATACCGGTGCACGCCACCTGGGTCGGTGGGCAGCAGTGCTACGACGAGAAGGACGAGGTGCCCTCGTGAGCAGCCCGGTCGCGCCGCCGGCCAACATCCACAACGTCGGGCACGACGTGCTGGCGGTCCTGCGGGACTACGGGGTCGACACCGTGTTCGGCATCCCGGGCACCCACAACCTGGAGTTCTACCGACACCTGCCGGACCTCGGCATCCACCCGGTCACCACGCGACACGAGCAGGGTGCGGGATATGCGGCCGACGGCTGGACGAGGCAGACCGGCCTGCCCGGGGTGGTCGTCACGACATCCGGCCCGGGCCTGCTCAACGCGCTGTCCGCCACGGCCTGTGCGTATGCGGAGTCCCGCCCGCTGGTGGTCCTCACCCCCGGGCCGCCACTCGGTCAGGAGTTCGCCGACATCGGCGCCCTGCACGAGACGAAGGACACCCGCGCGGCGGCCGAGGCGGTGGCGCAGTGGGCCCGGCGGGTGGCCTCCGGTCGGGAGGCGGTCCAGGCGGTGCACGACGCCTTGGAGCTGTTCCGTACCGGCCGCCCGCGGCCCGTGGTCATCGAGGTGCCCCTCGACGTGCTGGAAGGGCCCAGCGACTGTCCACCCGAGCTGCTCCGGGCCCGTCCGGCCCCACTCCCCACGCCGGGCGACGCCGGACTGGTCCAGCAGGCCGCCGAGGTGCTGGCCGCGGCGACCCGGCCCGTCATCCTGGCCGGCGGAGGGTCCCTCGGTGCTGCCGAGGCGGTGCGCGAGCTCGCCGAACGTCTCGATGCGCCCGTGGTCACCACGCTCAACGGCCGTGGCGTCGTGCCGGAGTCGCATGCCCTCGCGGTCGGTGCCGCCCTGCGGCTCAAGGCGGTGCACGAGCTGGTCAACGAGGCAGACGTGCTCGTGGTCGTGGGCTCGAAGGTCGGCGAGGCGGAGCTGTGGTGGGGTCCGTTGCAGCCCTCGGGCCGGGTCGTGCGGGTCGACGTGCTCTCCTCCCAGCTCGACAGGAACATCGAGGCCCACGTGGGTATCGTCGGCGACTCCCGGGCGGTCGTCCCGCAGCTGCTGGCGGCACTGCCCGAGCGGCTCGCGGCCGACGCGGGCAAGGGTGCCGGTGGTCGGCGCGCGGCCGACTACCGCGCCCGGGTCGACAGCGAGGGCCGGGCCTGGAACCCGGCCGTCGTCGCCTGCTCGGAGGCCATCGCGTCGGCTGTGCCCGCCGACGTGATCCTGGGAGCCGACTCCTCGCAGATCTGCTACTACGGGACCGCCAACTTCGTTCCCCTGGAGCGGCCCGGGTCGTACCTGTACATGGCGACGTTCGCCACCCTGGGGTACGGCTTGCCGGCCTCGATCGGGGCGAAGCTGGGAGCCCCCGACCGCAGCGTGGTCTGCGTCCAGGGGGACGGCTCGCTGATGTTCTCCGTCCAGGAGCTGGTGACGGCCGTCGAGCAGCAGCTCGACCTCGTCGTCGTGTGCGTGGACAACGGTGGGTACCGGGAGATCGAGGAGAACGAAGGCGCCCGGGGCATCGACCCCATCGGGGTCCGGCTCACGCAGCCCGACTGGGCCGCACTGGCCGATGCCTTCGGCGGCCGCGGGACCTCGGTCGCGTCGGCGGAAGACCTCGCCCCCGTGCTGCGCCACGCCATCGCGGCCGGCGGCGTACAGCTCGTGCACGTGCCGCTGGCGCTCTTCGAGACCGCCGGGCCGGGCTCGTGAGCAAGCCACCGGCCGGCTCGCCGAAGGCGACGGCGTACGAGTGGATCGACGCGAACCGAGGCGCCTGGTCGGACTGGCACCAGCACATCTGGCACCTGGCCGAGCCGGCCTGGCGGGAGCACGAGTCGGCGGCGTGGTACGTGGCGCGGCTGCGCGCCGAGGGGTTCGACGTCGAGGCGGGGTCGGCAGGCATGCCCACGGCGTTCTGCGCCACGTGGAGCAACGGCAGCTCGGGACCGACGCTGCTGACCTACGCGGAGTACGACGCCGTCCCCGGCAACTGCCAGGCCCCCGCCCCGCACGAGGCGCCCCGCGCGGGACTCGGGCCCGACGCGCCGGGACACACCGACCCGCACTCGGCCCTCGGTATCGCCACCCTGACCGGACTGCTCGCCACCAAACGAGCCATGACCGAGCACGGTGTCGCCGGGACGCTGCGCTATACCGGCGAGCCCGCGGAGAAGATGCACGGGTCGAAGGTCGTGCACGGGCTGCGCGGCTACTACGACGACGTCGACGCGATCGTCAGCTTCCACCCCTTCTACATGCTGCCGTTGTGCAACACCGCCCGATGGGACACCCAGTGCGGCGCCTACTTCTCGCGGGTCTACACGTTCGTGTGCGACGAGCCGCAGACGTGGCAGTCCGGCGTCAACCCGAACTCGCCCATCCCGGCGTCACATTCGGCGGCGCGAGCTCCCGGGGCCAACATCGCGCTGATGCAGATGTATGCCGCCTCGCGGGCCATGCACGACGCCATGCTGCCCAGCGTGGGTGGCTGGAGCCTGTCCGATGCGATCCTTTCGTCGGGGCAGGCGACCGCCGACAACCTCCCGCCGCGCATCGCCCGGATCCAGTACGCGTGGCGCACGCCCGACGTCGAGGCGGCCGAGCGCGTCCTCGAGGTGCTGGACCGCAACGCCCAGCATGCGGCGGCGGTGGCGCACTGCCGCCTCGAGAGCGTCTGGGTGGCACGGTCCCGACCCGGCCTGACCAACCACGCACTGAGCGACGCGCTCTACCGCAACCTGGCCGGTGTCGGTGCGCCCGTGCTGGGGCCCGACGCGGTCGACGCGGCCAGACGGATCCAGCAGGCGCTGGGGCTCGATCCGATGGAGGCACCTTTCCTGCCCGAGTGCGAGTCACTGATCACGCCGAGGGATGCGGAGCTGGCCATCAGGGCGCAGCTGCCGGGCTGGCAGCGCAACTGGACCAGCGACGACTACGTCGAGATGACCCACTACGCGCCGACCGTCCGCTTCTACGTGGCGCGCCCTGCGTTGCGGCCGCCGCCCGGGGGTGGCCCCTACCCGGCGTGGGCCATGAACGCGCTGGGCGGCATCCCTTCCGCGATCGACCCCACCATCGAGGTGGCCGGCAAGACGGTCGCCGGCACGTTCGTGGACCTCCTGCTCGACGCCGGGCTGCGCGAGCGGGCCAGGGCCGAGTTCGTCGAACGGTCGAAGGAGTCCGGGCTCGCGCCCCTGCTGCCCGCGGACTTCGAGCCACCCGTCGACCTGCCGTGGCCGGAGTACGTGCGTGACCGGGACGGCACCCGGCGCTGGCTCGGTGCCGGCGCCCACGGCTGACCGGCCCGGCCCGAGGACCGCCGACGGTCAGTCGCCCCCACCGGGCTGCAGGTACTGGCCGGCCGGGCCGGTGGGACGGTCGATGCCCTGGCGCTGGGCCGTCCAGAGGGAGAGCACCTCGTAGGCCACGTGTGCCGCCGCGATGCCGGTCACCTCGGCGTGGTCGTAGGCGGGGGCCACCTCGACGATCTCGGCGCCGACCAGGTTCAGCCCCTGCAGGCCCCGGATGGTGTTCAGCAGCTCCCGGCTGGTCAGTCCGCCGGCCTCCGGGGTGCCGGTGCCGGGCGCGGCCGACGGGTCCAGCACGTCGATGTCCACGGACAGGTAGACCGGGGCCGCGCCGAGGCGTTTGCGCATCCGCCGGACGATCTCCGGCACCGAGGTGAACTGGTAGTCGTCGGTACGGATGATCTGGAAGCCCAGCACCTCGTCGTCGGTCAGGTCCTGCTGCCCGTAGAGCGGTCCGCGGATCCCGATGTGCAGACACCGCTCCAGGTCCAGCAGGCCCTCCTCGCTGGCCCGTCGGAAGGGCGTGCCGTGCGTGTACGGCGCGTCCATGTAGGTGTCCCACGTGTCCAGGTGGGCGTCGAAGTGCAGCACCGCGATCTTGCCGTGGGTACGCGAGACCGACCGCAGGTTCGGCAGAGCGACGGTGTGGTCCCCGCCGAGCGTGAGCAGCCTGGCGCCGTCGGCCCGCAGCGCGTCGGCACCGGCCTCGATGGCCGCCAGGGCGTCGACGATGTTGAACGGCGTCACCCCCAGGTCGCCGCAGTCGGCAACCTGCTGGTCGGTCAGGGGCTGCATCGCGGTGGCCTGGTTGTAGGGGCGCAGCAGCCGCGACGACGCTCTGATGTGCGCCGGCCCGAACCGCGCCCCCGGACGGTAGCTGACTCCGGAGTCGAACGGGATGCCGACCACCTTCACGTCGATCGGGGCGCCCGGCCGGGCCGCCTCGACCTCCTCCAGGCGCGGCAGCAGCCCGAAGGTCGGTGGCCCGGCGAAGCGCGGGCGCTTGCTGTAGTCGGCCGGGCCGAGGGCCGGCTGTGGGGTCTCGTTCATGTCAGGCACCAATCCCGATCGGCTCGATCCGGTCCGGGTGCCGACCTCGCGCGACCACGGGGCGGAGCAGGCCGGGTCACGATGCTCACCCTCACGATGCTCACCCTCACGATGCTCACCCTCACGACGCTCACCGCGCCACCCGGACGACTTCGGCTCACCATATCGGCTCGGCTGCCCGGGCCCCAGTGGTCGGGCGCGTGCGGCCCGGAGCCGGGCGATGTGGGTTAGGCTGGGGCCTCGGCTTGGCTCTTGGAGTTCGACTTCTCTTGGAGTTCGACTCTTCTTGGAGTTCGACTTTCCGTGAAGGACGGGTGGTCGACGCAGGTCGGCACACACCGTCAACGGATCGAGGACAACGATGGGCTCTGTCATCAAGAAGCGCCGCAAGCGGATGGCGAAGAAGAAGCACCGCAAGCTGCTGCGCAAGACGCGTCACCAGCGGCGCAACAAGAAGTGAGACGCAGCAAGAAGTGACCAGCGAAGCGTGAGCGAGCAGGCCGGGCCTGCGTCGGGACGACCCCCGCCGACAGCGGGGGTCGTTGCATGTCCTGGGGTCGTTGCATGTCCGGGAGCCTGCCTGTCCGGCGTCTGCCTGTCCGGGAACGCGAGACCCGGCGTGGTCGGACCACCCAGTTCGGCTGGGTAGGCTCAGGGGGCGGGCGCGCACCCGTGACGTGTGGTTGGCAGGAAGGTGGCAGATGGCCAAGGTCGTGCTGATGACAGGAGTGTCGCGCTACCTCGGTGGCCTCTACGCCCGTCGGCTGTCGGCCGACCCGTCGGTCGAGCGGATCCTGGCCGTCGACGTCGTGCCGCCCCCGCACCCGATCGGCCGCGCCGAGTTCGTCCGGGCCGACATCCGCAACCCGATGATCGGGCGGATCATCTCGCAGGCGGGCGTGGACACCGTGGTGCACATGAACGTCATCGCCACGCCGAAGGACACCGGGGGCAGGGCCACGCAGAAGGAGATCAACGTCATCGGCACGATGCAGCTGCTCGCCGCGTGCCAGAAGGCCGACTCGGTGCAGCGCCTCGTCGTCAAGTCGACCGCCGGGGTCTACGGGTCCTCCCCGCGCGACCCCGGCGTGTTCACCGAGGACATGAACCCGAAGGTCATGCCGCGCACGGGATGGAGCAAGGACTCGGTCGAGGTCGAGGGCTACGTCCGAGGCTTCTCCCGGCGTCGCCCGGACGTCGAGATCAACCTGCTGCGGTTCGCCAACGTGGTCGGGTACGGCATCCGCACCGCCCTGACCGACTACTTCTCCCTACCGGCGTGGCCGGTCCCGATGGGGTATGACGCCCGCTTCCAGCTCGTCCACGAGTCGGACGAGACCGAGGCCATGGTGCGCGCCACGACCGGGCCGCCCATCGGCATCGTCAACGTGGCCGGTGACGGCTACGTCACGTTGCTGCAGTGCGCCGCACTCGTCCGGCGCCCCATCGTGCCGGTTCCGCTGCGGTCCGGGGGCATGCTGGGCACCGTCATCCGGCAGACCGGGATGGCCGACTTCTCGGCCGACCAGCTGTCGTTCCTGGCCTTCGGCCGCGGGCTCGACACCACGCGGATGCGCTCGGTCCTGGGGCTCGACCCGGGCTACACCACTCGCGCCGCCTTCGACGACTTCGCGCGCCGGCTGAAGCGCTCCGTGCCGCTGGCCGAGCCGGTGGCCGGGACCGTCAGCAGCGCCGCGGCCGGCACGGTGGCCGCCATCTCGCGGGTCTTCGAGAGGATCGACTCATGAACGAGCCGGACAAGACGACCGGTCGGCGCACCCGACCCGAGGGGGAGGGCCCCTTCGCGGCCGGTGCGGCGCGGGCGAGCGGAGAGCGCCGCCGCCGGGTCGGTACCCCCCTGATCACCTCGACCGATCCGGTCGAGGTCAGTCCCGCACGCCGCACCGCCGCCGACCGTCCGCCCCGCTCAGCCCAGTCCGCCCCCGCCCCGTCCGAGCCGGCACCGGAGCCGACCACCACGCCGGCGAAGGAGTCGCGACCGCCGGCCACCGCACGGCCCACCCGGTCCTCGCGCAGCACACCGTCGCATCGCACCCCACCGTCGCGGGGGGCGTCGACCCGGTCCGCACCGGTCCGCAGCACATCGCCGCGGGCAGGTGCGTCGGCACGCCAGGCGGAGGGACGACCGGGCGTCCAACGGCCGACGCCCGGAGCGGCGGGCCGGCCCGAACGCACCGAGGCGGGCGCGCCCACCCCGGCCCGGCCCAGCCGGGCCCGGATGCGCAGCCAGGCGGCCGGGTCCGGTGACCGGGCCAAGCTGCGGTCGGTGCCGCCGCTGGAGTCGGCCCGACCGGAGCCGGAGCAGGCGGCCGCTGCGCGGTCCGGGTCGTTGCCGAGCGCGGCGCTGGCCACCGCCGCCGCACAGGTCACCGGGACCGCGGAGAAGCTCGTCACCAAGCTCCTCGAGGCCACCGACACCTCCACCAGCATCCGACCCAGGCCGGCCGAGATCGTCGAGCTCGGGGTCAACGTCCTGCGCGCCGCGTTGACGGGCGCGGGTCTTCCGGCCGACCAGATCGAGCGGGAGATCGCCGGCACGCTCGCCTATGTCCGCCGCCGCCTCACCGGCGAGGTGGACGTCGACGAGTTCGGGTTCGACGAGGACTACACCCTTCACATCCACCTGCCGTTGCTCCGGCCGCTCTACCAGCGCTGGTTCCGGGTCGAGGTCCAGGGCGTCGAGAACATCCCCGCCACCGGCGGAGCGCTCGTCGTCGCGAACCACTCGGGCACGATCGCCCTCGACTCGCTGCTCACCCAGGTCGCGGTCCACGACGAGCACCCCCAGCACCGGCACCTGCGGATGCTCGGGGCCGACCTCGTCTTCTCGACCCCCTTCCTCGGCATGATGGCGCGGCGGTCCGGCTCGACGCTCGCGGCCAACTCCGACGCCGAGCGGCTCCTCGGCAAGGGCGAGCTCGTCGGGGTGTGGCCGGAGGGCTTCAAGGGCGTCGGCAAGCCGTTCAGCGAGCGGTACAAGCTGCAGCGCTTCGGCCGCGGCGGCTTCGTGGCCGCCGCCCTGCGCTCGCGCGTCCCGATCGTGCCGTGCTCGATCGTCGGGGCCGAGGAGACCTACCCGATCATCGGCAACATGCCCGCGGTCGCCCGGCTGCTCGGGGTGCCCTACGTGCCGATCACCCCCACCTTCCCGTGGCTCGGCCTGCTCGGGCTCGTCCCGCTGCCGAGCAAGTGGCTCATCGAGTTCGGCGCCCCGATCGACACGGGATCGCTCGGCCCGGAGGCCGCCGACGACCCGATGGTCGTCTTCGACCTGACCGACCAGGTCCGCGAGACGATCCAGCAGACGCTCTACAGCCTGCTCATGCAGCGCACGTCGGTGTTCGTCTGAGCCTGGCCGGGCGCGCCCAGCCGAACCCGGCCCAGCCGGGCCCGCAGCGTTCCAGCCGGGCCTGCAGCACTCGACGGGGCCGTTCGGGCGTCCGGGGGCGCTACCGGGGACCCGAGGGGCCGCTGCGTAGAGTCGCCGGTATGAAGACCCGCATCCTGCTGCTCGGTCGCGACGGCTGCCACCTGTGCGACGAGGCCCGAGCCGTCATCGAACGGGTCGCCGCCGATCTCGGGGTCGGCTGGGAGGAACGGTCCATCGACGAGGACCCCCGCTGGACGGCGCAGTACGCCGAGCAGATCCCGGTGACCTTCGTCGACGGTCGCCAGCACGACTTCTGGCGGGTCGACGAGGCGCGGCTGCGACAGGCCCTCGGGTGACCCTCGGGTCGACGCGGGTCCACGCCGTGGTACGGCGGCCCGCTCGCTTTGTGCCGGTCTTCACAAACGTCTAGCCTGAACAGGTCCCCAGTGCTCCGCGCTCACCGAGCGCCTATGTGAAAGGAGCCGGTGAGCCCGCGTGACCGCCGATCCCACCCTGCGTCGAGAGATCCCCGACGCGACCGTCGCGCGGCTCCCCGAGTACCTGCGGACCCTGACCACCCTTGCCGAGAAGAGCGTCGCGTTCGTCTCCTCCGAGGAGCTCGCCGCATCCGTGGGGGTTCGGTCGGCGCAGCTGCGCAAGGACCTGAGCCACCTCGGCTCGTACGGCGTGCGCGGCGTCGGCTACGAGGTCGAGACCCTGGCGCTGGAGATCACCCGCGCGCTGGGCCTGACGCAGAACTGGCCGGTGGCCATCGTCGGGATGGGCAACCTCGGTCACGCCCTCGCGTCCTACTCCGGTTTCGTCACCAAGGGCTTCCGGATCGTGGCGCTCTTCGACGACGACCCGTCGCACGTCGGCGAACGAATCGGTGACGTGTCGATCCGGCCCTCCGCCGACATCGCGGCCTGCGCCCGTGAGCTGGGCATCACGATCGGGGTCATCGCGACCCCCGCTCCTGCGGCGCAGTCCGTCTGCGACGCCCTGGTGGCCTCCGGCGTGCGGGCCATCCTGAACTTCGCGCCCAGCGTGCTGTCGGTTCCGCCGGGCATCGACGTGCGCCGCGTCGACCTGTCGACCGAGCTGCAGATCCTCGCCTTCCACGCGCAGCGCAAGCTCGGCCTGACCAGCGGGACAGTGGTGCCGCGATGAGCCTCCTCGTCATCGGCCTGTCCCACCACACGGCGCCGCTGTCCGTGCTCGAGTCCCTCGCCGCGGACCATCGCCGCGACGAGACCCTCGCCGAGGCACTGGTCCGATCGTCCACCGTCGACGAGGTCGTGGTGCTCACCACCTGCAACCGTCTGGAGGTCTACGCGGAGGTCCCCGCCTTCCACCCGGCCGTGGCCGCCGTCGGCGACGCGTTCGCCGCTGCGGGCAACCTCGCGCCCACCGACCGGCGGGCGGGGCCGGACCTGCACGAGCACGCCCCGGGCGAGCCCCGGGCCGTCCTCGCCGCCCGGGCCGACGGGCTGGCCGAACACCTCTACGTACGCTACGACGACGGTGCCGTCGCCCACGCGTTCACCGTCGCCTGCGGCCTCGACTCGATGGCCGTCGGCGAGTCCCAGGTGCTCGGGCAGATGCGCGCCGCACTTGCCCGGGGCCAGGCGTCCGGCCGCGTCGGCCCGTCGCTGAACGCGTTGTTCCAGCAGGCCTTGCGCGTGGGCAAACGCGCCCATTCCGAGACCGGCATCGACGGGCACAGCGTCTCGCTCGTCCAGGCCGGGCTCGAGGAGGCCGCCGTCCGGCTGGGTCCGCTGCGCTCCTGCCGTGCTGCCGTGGTCGGCGCCGGCGCGATGAGTGGTCTGGCCGCGGCGACCCTGGCCCGAGCGGATGTCGCCTCCCTGGTGGTCGTTGGCCGCACGCCGGAGCGGGCCGAGCGGCTGGCCGCGACAGCCGGTGGGACGGCCCGGCCGTGGGAGGAGCTGGCCGACGTCCTCGCCGAGAGCGACCTGCTGCTCACCTGCACCGGAGCCGCCGGCCACATCCTGACCGCCACCGACCTGCGGGCCGGCGCCGCCCGTCGCGGTGGCCGGCCCCAGCTGCTCGTCGACCTCGCCCTGCCGCACGACATCGAGCCGCAGACGACGTGGCCGGCCCCGATCCCGGGCACGACGGTCATCGGTCTTCAGGAGCTCGGCGCCCGGCTCGCCGGCCGGGCCGAGGCGCACGAGGTGGCCCGGGTGCGTGACATCGTCACCGGCGAGGTGGCCGCGTACCTGACGCGGCGGGCCGCCGAGTCCGTCGCGCCCACGGTCGCCGCGCTGCGGATGCGGGCCGCCGAGGTCGTCGCGGCCGAGCTCGACCGGCTCGACCACCGGATCCCCGGTCTCGACGAGGCCGTGCGGGCCGAGTTCGAGCTGACCGTCCACCGGGTCGTCGAGAAGCTGTTGCACACCCCGACCAGACGGGTCAAGGAGTACGCCATGGACGGCAGTGGCGCCGACTACGCCGCCGCACTTCGCGAGCTGTTCGACCTGGAGCCGATGGACGTGGCCAACGTCGGCGCCCCGCCGAGGAGGACGCGGTCATGACCGCCCTGCGCCTCGGCACCCGACGCTCCACCCTCGCCACGACCCAGGCGACCTGGGTGGCCGATCGCCTCCGCGCGACCGGCCACGACGTCGAGCTGACCCCGGTGACGACACACGGCGACGTGAGCGGTGCCCTGCTGACGGCCATCGGCGGAACCGGCGTGTTCGCCGCCGAGATCCGCAAGGCGCTGCTCGACGGTCGCGTCGACCTCGCCGTCCACTCGTTCAAGGACCTGCCGACGGCGCCGGAGCCCGGGCTCGTGGTCGCCGCCGTCCCCGAGCGCGAGGACCCGCGCGACGCCCTGGTCGCTCGCGACGGGCTGACCCTGGGCGAGCTGCCCGCCCGGGCCGTCGTCGGCACCGGCTCGCCGCGTCGTGCCGCCCAGCTCGCGGCCCTCGGGCTGGGGCTGCAGGTGCGGCCGGTCCGGGGCAACGTGGGCACGCGTCTCGGGCTCGTCGAGTCGGGACAGGTCGATGCGGTCGTGCTGGCCCGGGCCGGGCTCGCCCGTCTCGGGCTGCTCGAGCTGGTCACCGAGGTCCTCGACCCCATCCAGGTGCTGCCCGCGCCGGGCCAGGGCGCACTGGCCGTCGAGTGCCGCGCGGACCGCCAGGACGTGCGAGCGGCGGTCCACGCCCTCGACGACGTCGACACCCGCACCCGGGTCGCCGCCGAGCGTTCCCTGCTGGCCACGCTCGAGGCCGGCTGCACCGCTCCCGTCGGTGCCCTGGCCGAGGTCGTCGAGGGCGAGGACGGTCTCGAGCTGTCCCTGCGCGCCTTCGCCGGCCGACCCGACGGCAGCCTGGAGCTGCGCCGCTCGCTCGTCGGTCCGTACGACGAGCCCCAGTTGCTTGGCGCGCGACTCGCGCGCATCCTGCTCGAGGACGGCGCCGCCGACCTCGCGCACCCGCCCACACCAACACCGCAAGACACCTCGGAGCCAGTTTCGTGACCCGTTCGCGCACGCCGTCTGCGACGACGCAGACCCCAACGCCTCCCGCATCCCCGGCCCGCGTCGCCTTCGTAGGGGCCGGTCCGGGCGACCCCGGGCTGCTGACCCTCCGCGGCCGCGAGCTGCTCGCCGCCGCCGACGTCGTCATCGTCGACCGGATCGCCCGCGACGACGTCCTGCTGGCCCACGCCCGGCCGGACGTCACGGTCATCGACGCGAGCCACGGCGAGCGTGGCCAGGAGCTGACCACGGCAATGCGAGCGCGGCTCGTCGTCAAGGCGGCCCGGTCCGTCGGGGACGACGGGCTGGTCGTACGGCTCATGGACGGCGACCCGGGCACCTTCACCGGCCTGGTCGACGAGGTGCGCGCCTGTCGCCGGGCCGGGATCAGCTTCGACGTCGTGCCCGGTGTCTCGGCCGTGTCGGCCGTGCCGACGTACGCCGGTGTGCCGTTGACGGCCCGGCTGGACCGGGCCTTCCACGTGGTCCAGGTCGACGGACCGGGCAACCCCGTCGCCCGCTACGCCGACGACCCGACCACCCTCGTCCTGCTCGGCTCGCCCGACGCGATCCGCGACGCGCTGCACGCGCTGCTCAAGGCCGGCCGGGACACCGCGACCCCGGTCGTGCTGACCGAGACCGGCACCACCGTCGCCCAGCAGAGCAGGACGGGCGTGCTGGGTGACATCGACCGCGCCTTCCGGGGCTCGACGGCGATCCACCCGAGTGTCGCCGTCGTGTCCGCGAACGTCGAGCTGCGCGACGAGCTGTCCTGGTTCGAGACCAAGCCGCTGTTCGGCTGGCGGGTCCTCGTGCCGCGCACCCAGGCCCAGGCGGGGCCGATGATCGAGCGGCTCGCCTCGTACGGGGCGACCGCCGACGTCGTCCCGACCATCTCCGTCGAGCCGCCGCGCACCCCGCAGCAGATGGAGCGTGCCGTACGCGGCCTGGTCACCGGGCGGTACGAGTGGGTCGGGTTCACCTCGGTCAACGCCGTGCGGGCGGTCCGGGAGCGCTTCGAGGAGCTCGGCCTGGACGCCCGCGCCTTCGCCGGCCTGAAGGTCGCCGCGGTCGGCGGAGTGACTGCTGCTGCGCTGCAGGACTGGGGCATCAAGCCCGACCTCGTGCCGTCCGGCGAGCAGTCGGCGGCCGGGCTGCTCGCCGACTGGCCCGCCTACGACGACCTGCTCGACCCGATCAACCGCGTCCTGCTGCCGCGCGCCGACATCGCGACCGAGACCCTGGTCGCCGGGCTGCGGGCGATGGGCTGGGAGGTCGACGACGTGACGGCCTACCGCACCGTGCGGGCGGCCCCGCCGGCACCGGAGATCCGCGACGCGATCAAGGGCGGCGAGTACGACGCGGTCGTGTTCACCTCGAGCTCGACGGTGCGCAACCTGGTCGGCATCGCGGGCAAGCCGCACCCGGCCACGGTGGTGGCCTGCATCGGCCCGGCCACGGCCAAGACCGCCCGGGAGCAGGGGCTGCGCGTGGACGTCCTGGCTCCCGAGGCGTCCGCCGCGAGCCTCGTCGACGCGCTCGCCGGCCACGGGATCGGGCTGGCCCTGGCCGCCGCCGAGGCCGGACACCCGGTCCAGCGTCCCCGGGACAAGCGCCCGACGACCCGTCGGCGGGCTCGATGATCGAGCGCCCCAGGCGGCTGCGACAGTCGCCGGTCATCCGTGCGATGGTCGCCGAGACCCGGCTGCACCCGAGCCAGCTGGTACTGCCGGTCTTCGTCGCCGAGGGGGCGCACGAGCCGCGGCCGATCACGAGCATGCCCGGCGTCGTGCAGCACACGCTGACCTCCATCGTCGATCAGGCCCACCGCGCGGTCGAGGCGGGCCTGGCCGGGATCATGGTCTTCGGCGTGCCCGAGACGAAGGATGCCCGCGGGTCCGGGGCGACCGAGCCCGGCGGCATACTCAACGTCGCGCTGCGCGAGGTGCGCGACAAGGTCGGCGACGACCTGCTCGTGATGGCCGACACCTGCCTCGACGAGTTCACCGACCACGGGCACTGCGGCGTGCTCGATGCGCAGGGGCGGGTCGACAACGACGCCACCCTCGCCGTCTACGCGCAGCTGGCCGTCGCGCAGGCCCGGGCCGGTGCCCACGTCGTGGGGCCGTCCGGGATGATGGACGGCCAGGTGGGCGTCATCCGGGCGGCACTCGATGCCGCCGGGTTCGAGGAGGTCGTCGTCCTCGCATACGCCGCCAAGTACGCGTCGGCGTTCTACGGGCCGTTCCGCGAGGCGGTCCAGTCGAGCCTGCGCGGTGATCGCCGCACGTACCAGCAGGACCCGGCCAACATCCGGGAGGCGCTGCGCGAGATCGACCTCGACGTGGCGCAGGGCGCCGACCTCGTCATGGTCAAACCCGCCATGTCCTACCTCGACGTCGTCGCGGCGGCGGCCGAGCGCACGACCGTGCCGGTCGCGGCCTACCAGGTCTCGGGCGAGTACGCCATGATCGAGGCCGCCGCGGCGCAGGGCTGGATCGACCGGGAACGCGCCGCGCGAGAGTCGCTCCTGTCGATCCGGCGCGCCGGGGCGCAGGTCATCCTCACCTACTACGCCCTCGACGCCGCCGAGTGGCTCGGCTGAGCCGGGACCGTCCGTCGGAAGGGACCTGCCGGTGACCGCCCGGTCGGGCGGAACGGGCCGGGCCGGAAAGTAGTTTAGGCTTCAACACATGAGTGGGAAGGTGGGTATGGCGGTCGAGCAGCGGGACGAGCAGCGCGACGAGCAGCTGGACGAGGTGCGCTGGCTGGACGCGAGGCAGCAGGCCTCGTGGCGCGCCATCCTGCGCGGCACCCGCCTGCTCGAGGGAGCGCTGGACGGCGCGCTGCGCGGCAACGGCGTCCAGCTGAGCGAGTACGAGATCCTCTCGATGCTCTCGGAGGCACCCGAGCGGCGCCTGCGGATGTCCGAGCTGGCGGCGATGGTCGTGCAGTCGCGCAGCCGCCTGACGCACACCGCCAAGCGGCTCGAGGACCGCGGCATGGTCATGCGCGAGTCGTGCCTGGACGACAAGCGCGGTGTCGAGCTGTCGCTGACCCCCACCGGTGTCGAGACCATCGAACGGCTCTCGAGGGTGCACGTGCAGAGCGTGCGCGACCACCTCGTCGACCTGCTGACCCCGGCGCAGTTCGCGGCGATCGGCGACGCGATGGCGATCGTGCGCGACCACCTCGACCCGGAGGGCCGGTCCGGGCGCTGACCCGCCACCATCCCGGCCGAGCGGGCGCCGCGGGCCGGTCGAGCGGGCACCGAGGTCCTTCGCCCGGAGCACCCTTGCGACAATGGCGCCCATGACGCCGCATGCCTCCACCGCCCTGACGACCGCACACTCCGCCGAGCTGTTCGAGCGGGCTCGCGAGATCATCCCGGGTGGCGTGAACTCACCGGTGCGGGCCTTCGGCAGCGTCGGCGGGATGCCGCCGTTCATGGCGTCCGCGCGTGGCGCGTGGCTGACCGACGTCGACGGGAACCGCTACGTCGACCTGGTCGGCTCCTGGGGCCCGATGATCCTCGGACACGCGCACCCCGACGTCGTGGCCGCGGTCCGCGCGGCCGCGGGACTGGGCTTCTCGTTCGGGATGCCGTCGACCGGCGAGCTCGAGCTCGCCGCCGAGATCGTCTCCCGCGTCGAGCCGGTCGAGCGCGTGCGGCTGGTCAACAGCGGCACGGAGGCGACCATGTCGGCGATCCGGCTGGCCCGCGGGTTCACCGGCCGCGACGTCGTCGTCAAGTTCGCCGGCTGCTACCACGGGCACGTCGACGCGCTGCTGGCCTCGGCCGGCTCCGGGGTGGCGACCTTCGCCCTGCCCGACTCGGCCGGAGTGCCCCGGTCGAGCGCGGCCGAGACGATCGTGGTGCCGTACAACGACCTTGCCGCGCTCGAGGCGGTCTTCGCCGCGCGTGGGGCCGAGATCGCGGCGGTCATCACCGAGGCCGCGCCGGGGAACATGGGGGTCGTGCCGCCGTTGCCCGGCTTCACCGAGGGGCTGCGGCGGGTGACCCGTGAGCACGGGGCCCTGCTCATCTCGGACGAGGTCATGACGGGGTTCCGGTGCTCGCCCGCCGGGTTCTACGGGCTCGAGGGTCCGTATGCCGCCGGGCCGCCCGACCTGTTCACGTTCGGGAAGGTCATGGGTGGCGGTTTCCCGGCGGCGGCGTTCGGTGGTCGCGCCGACGTCATGACGTTGCTCGCGCCGGAGGGCCCCGTCTACCAGGCCGGGACCCTGTCGGGCAACCCGGTCGCATCGGCCGCCGGTCTGGCCACGCTGCGCCGGTGCACTCCGGAGGTCTACGACCGGCTGGAGGTCGCCGCACGGGCCATCGCCGCCGGAGTGGACGAGGCGCTCGGCGTAGCCGGCGTGCCGCACACGATCCAGTGGGCCGGCTCGATGTTCTCGGTCTTCTTCCGGGACGGCGCGGTGCACGACTACGACCAGGCCCGCGACCAGGACACGGCTGCGTTCGGCCGGTTCTTCCACGCGATGCTCGAGCAGGGGGTGCACCTGCCGCCGAGCGCCTTCGAGTGCTGGTTCGTCTCGGCGGCGCACGACGACCGGGCGGTCTCGGCGGTGCTCGAGGCGCTGCCGGCCGCGGCTCGTGCCGCGGCCGGTGACGCCGGCTGAGCCGGCTCGTCGGGGGGACGAGGTGCGCGCTCGGCTGCCGGACAGGACCCACAGCGTGAGCCGGCGGGCGCTGCCGGCCGGCTTGGCGGCATACGGCCGCCTCGTCCCGGTGGGCGAGCACCGGCCTGGCGCGGCCGGCACCCGGGCCTAGACTCGCAAGGTGTCCCTGTCCCTCTGGCTCGGCCTCGTCGCGGCCTGCTTCTTGATCTCCTTCACCCCGGGAGCTGGCGCGATAAACACGATGGCCAACTCGGTGACGGCGGGCTGGGCCCGGTCGGGCTGGGGGATCGCCGGTCAGCAGGTCGCGCTCGTGGTGCACATCGCGATCGTGGCCGCCGGGGTCGGGGTGCTCGTGGCGAGCTCACCGCTGCTGTTCAACATCGTGCGCTACGCCGGGGCGGCCTACCTCGTCTACCTCGGGATCCGGCAGTGGCGCGCCCGCCCCCACCCCGACGTCGACCGGACGATCGTGCCCACCGAGTCGTCGTGGTCGATGGCCCGGCGTGGCGTGCTGGTCAACCTGACCAACCCCAAGGCGGTCGTCTTCTTCCTCGCCTTCACGCCGCAGTTCATCCGGCCGAGCCAGCCGCTCGTGCCGCAGTACCTCGTCCTGGCCGCGACCGTCGTCGTGGTCGACGTGACCGTGATGTGGTTCTTCTTCGCCACCGCCGCCAAGGGGCTGCGCCGGATGACCCGCAGCGGGGCAGGGCAGACGAGGCTCAACCGGATCTTCGGGGGGCTGTTCGTCGGCGTCGGTGCGCTCCTGGCGGTCGTTCACTGAGCGGAGCCTGCACCCTCGATCAGGAGAGGTGCACGCTCGATCAGGAGAGCCGCACCCTCGATCAGGAGAGCCGCACCCTCGATCGGGAGTGGTGCACGCTCGATCAGGAGAGCCGCACCCTCGATCAGGAGAGCCGCACCCTCGATCGGGAGTGGTGCACCCTCGATCAGGAGAGGTGCACGCTCAATCAGGAGTGGTGCACCCTCGATCAGGAGAGGTGCACGCTCGATCAGGAGAGCCGCACCCTCGATCAGGAGTGGTGCACCCTCGATCGGCGGGGGATCTCGGGGGGGTGACCCGCCGGTTGGGCCGGCGCGGCGGGGTTTGAGACACTGGGCCCCATGACCGGCAGCCCCACCCCGCCCCCGTCGCCCGCGCGACCCGGTCCCACGCGCACCGTGATCCACCTGATGCGCCACGGCGAGGTCCACAACCCGACCGGGGTGCTCTACGGCCGGCTGCCTGGCTACCACCTGTCCGAGCTCGGCCAGCAGATGGCCCGGACCGTGGCGGCCCACCTGGCCCTGAGCGACATCACGCTGGTCGTGGCCTCCCCGCTGGAGCGGGCCCAGCAGACCGCCGCGCCGATCGCCGCACGCCACCGCCTGCCGGTCGAGACCGACGCGCGGCTCATCGAGTCGGCCAACCACTTCCAGGGCCACGCCTTCAGCACGGTCAGCCTGCTCGACCCGCGGCACTGGCCCAAGGTGGTCAACGTCACCAAGCCCAGCTGGGGCGAACCCTACGAGGCGATCGCGGTGCGGATGCTCGCGGCGATCGCCGACGCGCGCACGGCGGCGTACGGCCACGAGGCGATCCTCGTGTCGCACCAGCTGCCGATCTGGACGGTGCGCAACCGGCTGCAGGAGCGCCGCCTCTGGCACGACCCGCGCAAGCGAGAGTGCTCCCTGGCGTCGCTGACCTCGCTGCAGTACGTCGACGACGAGCTCGAGTCGATCGCCTACTCCGAGCCGGCCGGCGAGCTGCTCGCCAAGGCGTCCCGGACCGTGGGCGCCTGATGGGGCCGGTCGGCCGACGCAGCATGGTGCGGTGGGGCGCCGCCTTGCTCGCCGGCGCCGTCGTCGGCCTGGGCGCCGCCGCCTGCTCGTCCGACCCGAACTCGATCGCGGCCCAGGCGCAGTCGGGCGACCGCAAGGGGTACATCTCCGGTGACGGCACGATCGAGCAGATCGCGCCGGCGCAGCGGGGCAACACCGTCGCCCTGACCGGCACCACCCTCGAGGGTGAGCCGTGGTCGATGAAGGGCAAGGACGGCACCGTGGTGGTCGTCAACGTCTGGGGCTCGTGGTGCCCGCCGTGCATCGAGGAGACCCCCGAGCTGCAGAAGGCGTGGAAGCAGGTGCAGGCCGAGCAGCTCGACGTCGAGTTCATCGGCGTGGACACCCAGGAGAGCGCCGAGTCGGGCCTGGCCTTCCAGAAGGCCAACAACGTCACCTACCCGTCCCTGGCCTACGACGGCGGGGTGCCGCTGCTCGCCCTGCAGGGCAAGGTCGCGGCCACCCCCACCACGCTCGTGCTGGACCGCGAGGGACGCGTCGCCGCCCGCGTGTCCGGACCGCTGACCGCCACGACGCTACGCGGGCTCATCGACGACGTCCTCGCCGAGGCCTGAGCGGTGGCACCGGACCTGCTGACCGGATCGGTCGCCATCGCCGTCGTCGTGGCGCTCGCGGCGGGGTTCGTCTCGTTCGCCTCGCCGTGTGTCCTGCCGCTGGTGCCCGGCTTCCTCGGCTACGTCACGGGCCTGGGCGACGTCTCGCTCGAGCGCCGGGCGCGCGGCCGGCTCGTGCTCGGCGCACTGCTGTTCGTCCTCGGCTTCTCGGTCGTCTTCCTCGCGATGGCGTTCGGGTTCTCCGTCCTCGGGCTGGCGCTGCAGGCCCACCGCGCCCTGCTCATGCGGGTCGGTGGCGTGGTCGTCATCGTGACCGCGCTGCTGCTGCTCGGTCTCGGCAGGGGGTATGCCGTCCAGCTGGCCTGGCGCCCGCGGGCGGGCCTGGCCGGGGCGCCGCTGCTGGGGGCGGTGTTCGGGATCGGCTGGAGCCCCTGTCTCGGACCCACGCTCGGGGCCATCTACGCGATGGCGGCGCCGCTGAGCGCCCAGTCCGCTTCCGTGGGGCGCGGGCTGCTGCTGGCGGTGGCCTACTGTCTCGGACTCGGGGTGCCCTTCCTGCTGATGGCCGCGGCCTGGGAGCGGGCCGGCCGGGCCAACGCGTGGCTGCGCCGCCACCAGCGGGCCATCCAGCTCACCGGGGGCGTGCTGCTGCTCGTGGTCGGGGTGATGCTCGTCACCGGCCTCTGGGAGACCATCATGGTCTGGCTCCAGGTGCACCTGATCGGCACCTTCCGGACGGCGCTGTAAGGATGGACGGCTCGGCAGGGATGGACGACACGGCAGGGATCGGCGACACGGCAGGGATGAACGACACGGCAGGGATGGACGGCACGCTCGGATGACCAGCACCGACACGACCACGCCGCGCCGCGCGGCCCCGTCGCCCCAGCTGCCACCGCTGGGCTTCGTCGGCATGCTCCGGTGGGCCTGGCGCCAGCTGACCAGCATGCGTACAGCGCTGTTCCTGCTGCTGCTGATCTCGGTCGCGGCCGTGCCCGGCTCCGTCTTCCCGCAGCGCAACATCGACCCCGGTCGCGTCGCCGACTACCTGGCCCGGCACCGGTCCAGCGGCCCCTGGCTCGACCGGCTCGGCTTCTTCGACGTCTTCTCCTCGCCCTGGTTCTCGGCGATCTACCTGCTGCTGTTCGTCTCCCTGATCGGGTGCATCGTGCCTCGGGCCAAGGTCCACCTGCGCTCGCTGCGCTCGCGGCCGCCCCGGGCGCCGGCCCGTCCCGAGCGGCTCGAGCACCATGCGGCGCTGACGACCCCGGCAGCCCCCGAGGCGGTCCTCGCCGCCGCCCGGCAGGTGCTGGCGGCGCGGCGCTTCCGGGTCCACTCCCACGACGACGCCTCGGTGTCGGCCGAGTCGGGCTACCTGCGCGAGACGGGCAACCTCGTCTTCCACGTGGCCCTGACCGGGATCATCGTCGGGATGGCGGTCGGGCACCTGTTCGGCTGGCGCGGCGACGTCATCGTCCCGGAGGGACAGAAGTTCGCCTCGTCGATCTCGACGTACAACACGTTCTCGCCCGGGCCGTGGGTCAACCCGGCCCGGATCCCGAGCTTCGTGCTCACGGTCGACCGGCTCCAGGCCGACTTCATCGACACGCCCGGCCCGACCTTCGGCCAGCCGCGAGACTTCATCGCCCACACGCAGGTGCGGCCCGACCCGGGTGCGCCCGCTGTCCCGGCGCAGATCAGCGTCAACCACCCCCTGTCCGTCGAGGGTGCCGACGTCTTCCTGCTCGGCAACGGCTACGCGCCCGTCATCACGGTGCGTGACGGCGCCGGGAACGTGCTCTACCACGAGGCGACGCCCTTCCTGCCACAGGACGCCACGTACCGGTCCGTCGGCGTCGTGAAGGTGTCGGCCCTGCCGGTCCCGAAGCAGCTGGGGATCAGCGGCTTCTTCCTGCCGACGGCCGAGCCGACGTTCGCCAACGGGCCGGCCTCGCTGTTCCCCGACGCGCTCGACCCCGAGCTGGCGCTCTCGGTGTGGGAGGGCAGCCTGTTCCCCGGCGGGCTCCCACAGTCGGTGTACACGCTGAACACCGAGGCGATGAAGCAGGTCACCAAGGACGACGGGTCCCCGGTGCTCGTGCGCATCAAGCCGGGCCAGACCTACCAGCTGCCCGGGGACCGCGGGTCGATCACCTTCGACTCGGTCAAGCGGTTCGCCGGCCTGTCGGTACGCCACGACCCCGGCGAGCTCGTCGCCCTCGTCTCGGCCATCCTCACCACCGCCGGGCTCATCCTCGCCCTGACGATCAAACGACGGCGCGTCTTCGTCCGGGTCCGGCAGGCTGACGGTCCGGACGGGCGAGCGGCTACCGTGGTGAGCATCGGCGGCCTCTCGAAGGACTCCGACGCCGGGCTGGATGCCGTCATCCAGGCCGTGCACGACCAGCTCGCAGAACGGACCTCCGCACCGTGACCTCCCCAGCCCTGATCAGCTTTGCCAACAACGCGCTCTACTCGTCGATGGTCGTCTTCGCGCTCGCGATGCTCGCCTTCGTCGCGCACCTCGCAGCGCGGGCCCCGCGCCGGGCGGAGGCCCGCAGCGCCCCCCGGACCGACGTCCTCGTGGGCGCGAAGGCAGGTGCGGCGGTCGGGTCCGACGCCGGTTCCCCCGAGGCGGACGTGTCGCTCGAGCCGGCGGGCGGGGCGGGAGCCGGCCCGGCGGCATCCGGGCCGGAGAGCCTGCGCAGCAGGCAGTGGGGCAGCATCGGGCTGACCCTGACCTACCTGGCCACGGCGCTGCTCGTCGGGTCGGTCGTGCTGCGCGGGGTGGGGGTCTCGCGCCCGCCGTGGGGCAACATGTTCGAGTTCGCGACCGCGGCCGTCGCCGCCGTGAGCCTGGCCTACAGCGTGCTGGCGCGACGCAACCGGTGGGAGTGGCTCGGGGTCTTCGTCGTGGCGCCGGTGCTGCTCGTGCTCGGGCTGGCCGTGACCGTCCTCTACACCGAGTCGCACGAGCTGATGCCGGCGCTGAAGTCGTACTGGCTCGCGATCCACGTCACGGTCGCGTTCCTCGCGGTCGCGCTGTTCACCCTCGCCGCCGCGGTCGCGGTGGTCTACCTGCTGCGCAGGCGCCGGGAGGAGCGACCGCCGGCCAGGCCCGGCTTCCTCGAGTCACTGCCGACCTCCGCTGCCCTGGAGCGCACCGCCTACAGCCTCAACATGGGCGCGTTCATCCTCTGGACCTTCACCCTCATCGCCGGGTCGATCTGGGCCAAGCAGGCCTGGGGCGCCTACTGGCAGTGGGACCCGAAGGAGGTGTGGACGTTCGTCATCTGGGCCGTCTATGCCGCCTACCTGCACTCCCGGGCCACCGCCGGGGTCGACGCCCGCAAGTCGGTCTACATCGCGCTGGCCGGCTACGCCGCCGTCCTGATCAACTTCACCGCCGTCAACCTCGTGTCGACCTTCGTCGGCATGCACAACTACTCGGGAATGTGACCTGTCCATGCTGATGCGCTACTCGGTGCTGCGCCTGCTGATCTTCTTCGGCTTCACGCTGCTGTTCTGGCTCGTCGGCCTGCGGCACAACACGGTCGTGCTCGTCCTGCTGGCCGCGATCGCCTCGTCGGTCACCTCGTACGTGCTGCTGCGCGGGATGCGCGACCAGATGACCGCCGGCCTGGTCGCCCGGCACGAGGCCCGGGTGGCCGCGCGCCAGTCCCGGCAGTCCGTGGACGAGCTGGCCGAGGACGCCGAGGCCGACGCGGGTGGGCAGGACGCCGGGGCCGGTGCCGGAGCCGGCGAGAACCGCACCTGACCCGCGCCGGCCGGGCGCCGGCCAAACCTGGACGTCAGCCGACGTGGTGCCCGACGGCGAGGCCCACGGCCAGCAGCAGCGACCACGCCAGCTCGAAGGCCCCGGTGCCGACCAGGACCGGCACCAGGTCGCGGCCGTGGGCGCCGCCCACGACCGCCCGGACCGGCCGGATCAACAGCGGTGCGGCGAAGACGGCGAGCAGCGCGAAGGGGGTTGTCGCGGCCGCGAGAACGGTCATGACGAACGCGACCATGACCAGCGCCAGGTAGAACCCCCGCGAGCCCCGATCGCCCATCCGGACCGCGAGGGTGTGCTTGCCCGTGGCCCGGTCGGTCGGGATGTCGCGCAGGTTGTTCGCGACCAGCAGGGCCGAGGCGAGCGAGCCGACGCCGATCGCGCCCCACCAGCCGGCGGGGGTCAGCGCCGTCATGGTCGCCATCGTCCCGAGGGTGGCCACCAGGCCGAAGAAGACGAAGACGAACAGCTCACCGAGCCCCAGGTAGCCGTACGGCCGGGAGCCACCGGTGTAGAACCAGGCGGACAGGATGGCCAGCGCCCCGACCGGGATCATCACCCACAGACCGGAGAGGGCCACCAGCGCGAGCCCGGACAGGGCTGCGAAGAAGAAGAACGTGAAGGCCGCGAACTTGACGCTCGAGGGGCGTGCCAGCCGCTGCCCGACGAGGCGGGTGGGGCCGACCCGGGTGGTGTCGGTGCCCCGGATGCCGTCGGAGTAGTCGTTGGCGTAGTTGACCCCGACCTGCAGGGCGAGCGCGACGACGAGGGCGAGCAGCGCGTAGCTCCAGACGACGTGGCCGGTCTGGTAGGCCGCACCGGTGCCGACCAGGATCGGCGAGACGGCGGCAGGCAGGGTACGCGGACGGGCGCCGTCGATCCACTGGGTCAGGGTGGCCATGGGTCCTTTGCGTCGGGTCGGGCTGCGGTGGCCCGGGGAGGGGCAGGGGTGTCGGCCGGGCGGTCGCGGCCCGGTGGCCGGACGGGGGTGCTCAGAGCCGGCGGAGGAACTCCGGGTCGTCGTCGGGTCCGCGCGGTCCCGGCGGACGACGCCTGCCGCCTCCTGCGGAGCGCTGGACCGCCCGCGAGTCGACGCGCCCCGCGACGAACCACAGCATCGGGCCGAGGACGGGGACCAGCACGACCAGCAGCCAGACCGCCTTCGGCAGCACGCGCACGAGGCGGCCGTTGGTCTGGAGGCAGTCGACGAGGGCATAGATCGTGGCGAAGACCACGGCTGCGGTCAGCAGTACGCGAGCCATGGGTCACTCCTTCGGCGAGGTGGTCACTTCTATCTTGCACCCACCTCAGCTGCCGTGCAGCGCGAGGCGGACGGCGGCCCGGTCGGGCTTGCCCGGCCCCAGCTGGGGGATGGTGGGCAGCGTGACCACCCGCCTGGGCAGGGCGGCGTCCGGCAGGATGCCGCGCAGCGCGTCGCGGACGTCCCGCGTGGTGACGTGCGCGGTCGGGTCGAGCAGCGTTACCGCCGCGCAGACGGCCTCGCCCCACTCGGCGTCGGGCAGCCCGATGACGATCGCGTCCAGCACGCCCGGCACGTGCCTGGCGATGGCGTCCTCGACGACACCGGGGGTGATCTTCAGGCCGCCCGTGGTGATGACGTCGTCGGCGCGTCCGTCGATGACCAGTCGTTCGTCGTCGTCGAAGTGCCCCAGGTCGTCGGTGCGGAACCACCGCACGCCCTCGGGGTCGACGGTGAAGGCGTCGGCCGTGAGCGTCGGATCGGCCAGGTAGCCGTGGGCCACCATCACGCCGCCGAGCACGACATGGCGGTCGTTGTCGATGTGGATCCGGGTGATGGGCAGGGGCACGCCGTCGTAGACGCAGCCGCCGACGGTCTCGCTCACGCCGTAGGTCAGCCGCAGGGCGATCCCGGCGTCGCGGGCCTGCGTGTGCATCGCCTTCGGTGTCGCCGACCCGCCGACCAGCACGCCGTCGAAGCCGCGCAGCGCCGCGCGCCCGACGTGGTCGGCCAGCAGCCGGCCCAGCTGGGTGGGCACGAGGGCCGTGTAGCGCCGGCCGGTCCCCGCGTCCGCGAGCCGGGCGGCGGCCCGCGCGAAGCCGGCCGCGGTGAAGCCGTCGCGACCGTCGAGCACGACGGGCGTCGTGCCGGCGCGGAGGGAGCGCACGAGCACCTGCAGCCCGGCGACGTGGTGGGCCGGCATGGCCAGCAGCCACGACCCCGGCCCGCCGAGCACCTCGTGCGTCGCGTCGGCCGAGGCGGTCAGGGCCTCAGCCGTGAGCATGGCCCGCTTCGGGCGGCCGGTCGACCCGGAGGTGCCGACGGCCACGGCCAGGTCGTCGGGCAGGTCGGCCGGGTCGTACGGTGCGATCACCGGGGGAGCCCCGTCGGCGGCATACGGGATGACGGCGGCGCGTCCGGCGAGTGCGTCCTGCAGCGCGGGCAGGATCGAGAGGGCGGTCGGACCGGCGGGCACGGGCAGGGGCAGGAGTGTCACGGAGCAGCCTTCGGGACGGTGTGGAGGCGGGCGGAACGACCGACCCGGCGGGACCGGGCGGCGAGGACGACGCAGCCGAGCAGCGCGGCCGCGGCGACCGGGAACCCGACGTGCGGGTTGAGCGGCAGCACGATACCGAGCGCGCCGCCGACGACCCAGAGCGTCTGCAGCATCGTCTCGGACCAGCCGAACACCGAGGTGCGGACGCGCTCCTCGATCTCGCGCTGGATGAGCGCATCGAGGCAGAGCTTGGCCAGCTGCGCGCTGAGGCCCTGGACGAGGCCGATCACGGCGATCAGCAGCAGCCCGTACCAGACGCCGGTCGCGGCGCAGGTGACCGTCGCCACGAGCAGGGTGATCATCGCGACGCGCTCGGGGCGGTGCTCGCGCAGCACGTTGCCCAGCACGCTGCCGCACGCGTTGCCGACCCCGATGGCGGCACCGACCAGGCCGAGGACCAGCCCGGGGTGCAGCCCGTCGAGCGGGTGCTCCTTGGCCAGGAAGGCCATGAACAGGATCAGGAAGCCGGTCAGCAGGCGGGTCCCGCCCGTCGACCACATGGCGTGGCGCACCGGCCAGGGGATGGCGCGCACCCGGCGGCGGGCCCGTCCGTAGAGCCCGAGGGAGTCGACCGTCAGCACCCCGTCCGTGGGCGGCGGGTGCCCGGCCTGCTCGGCGCCCGGGCGCGGGGGCCCGTCGAGGGGGATCGGCGCGGTGTCCTCGGGGGCGAGCTCGCCCTCCGAGCTGTCGATCCGGGACGGCAGCCGGATGGCCTGGACCGTGCCGACGACGAACACGACGAAGGCCGCGCGCAGGGCCCACGGCGCGCCGACGAGCATGAGGGCGCCGGCGAGTGCGCCGCCGACGGTGCCGCCGATGATGCCGGCGACGGAGACCTTCGAGTTGGCCCGGACTAGGGTCGTGTCCGGGGGAAGCACCCGCGGGACGGCGGCCGCGCGCACGACGGTGTAGGCCTTCGAGGCGACCAGGTAGGCCAGTGCGGCGGGGAACAGCCAGTTGCTGTGGCTCACCAGCGCCTCGGCCATCACCCAGCAGAGGAAGCCGCGCAGCGCCATGGTCGTACCGATGGCCCAGCGCCGGCCGTAGGGCACCCGGTCGAGCAGCGGGCCCAGGAAGGGCGCGACCAGCGTGAAGGGGATCATCGTCAGCAGCAGGAACGAGGCGACCTCGTCGCGGGCCTGCACGGTCTGCGGGTTGAGGAAGACCGTGCCAGCCAGGGCGACCATCATCGCGGCGTCGCCGGCGGCGTGCGTGGCGTGCAGCTCGGTCACCCGGGCCAGGCCCGACTCGGCGGCACCGCCCGAGCGGGTGTAGCCGAGGTAGGTACGGGTCGTGAAGCGACCGGCACGGGCGGTCAGCCGGGCTCCCTTGACGGTGGCCCGCCCGACCCCTCGGCCGACTGCCTTGGTCGCGTTGGCCGCGGTGGTCCGCAGCGGCTGCTGGTAGTCGGCGGGACGGCCACCCGGCGGGACGTCGGTCGCCTCGGCCCGCTGCTCCTCGGCCGGCTCGGCCCGCGGCTCGTCGCTGGGCCCGACCCCTGCGCCCTCGCTGGGCCCGACCCGCGGCCGGCTCGTGCCGGACCCGGTGTCGGGGGAGTCGTGCGGGGAGCTCACCCCTTCATCTTGCCTTGCCGCCGTGACAGTCCGCCCGAGCCCGCCGAGTCGGCGCCGTCTCCCGTCGACCGGGCCGGTCCCACCCCCGAGTGGGCACCGTCGCCGCATCGAGTGGGCACCGTCTCTCGCCGGGCCAGAGCCTCCCGGGCGCCGCACCCGAGTTACCGACCAGTACGACACGACAAGTCCAGCCCGGCGGCCCGCGTCGTGCTGGACCGGCCACGACCGGGCGGACTTGTTGTGTTCTTCGGAACATACGGACAAGACCCGCGCAGCCCCGCCAGGCATTGCCACAGCGGTCCTCGCGAGTCAGACCCGAAGCGCCGACAGCTCGGTCAGGCTTCCTGCCACGGCTGCCACATCTGGTCACCAGGCAAGCCGCTGATGGTAACTACTCACGACCCCGCGTGGCGTGTGGCTGATGTGATTGGTGGTTCGGTAGGGTCTGCGGGTGCCTGCAGCG
>NZ_JBDIAQ010000026.1:0-33017 GCF_039812505.1 Intrasporangium sp.
GGTCCTGGCGCGCCGCGTTCCCGTCGGCCCTCACCCGATCGACAGTGCAGCAATCCTGATCGACAGTGCAGCTTTCCCCATCGAGAGTGCAGCAATCCTGATCGACAGTGCACGAATCCGTATCGACAGTGCAGTCATGAAGGCTCGAGCTGTGCCCACACGCACGCGACCGCGTCGGCGAGGTCCGCGAGCGGATAGGGCAGCCGGTGGTCCGGCTCGCGCGCGGCGTCGGCGAGCGGCATACCGGCGAGGCGGCGCTCGCGCAGCACCGCGGCGACCGTCGCCAGCTCGCCCTGTTGGCGGCACACGAACTGCTCGTCCACGGGCCGGCCGTGGCCGGGCACGACCACCGTGTCCGGGCCGACCCAGTTCAGCTGCGAGCCGAGCGTGTCGGGCCACTCGAGCGGCCAGCAGTCCGGCCCCAGCGACGGGTGGGCCGACTGCTCGACGAGGTCGCCCAGGAACACCACGTCCGCGTCCGGCACCTGCACCGCGATGTCGCCGTCGGTGTGCCCCCGCCCGGTGTGCAGCAGGGTCACCACGCGGTCCCCGAGGTCGATCGTCGCGCTCGAGCCGAACGTGCAGTCCGGCGGTCGCAGCCGGGTCTGCGCCACCTCGTCGAGGTCCGCGACGGTGTAGCCGTACTCGGGGCAGTCGCTGCAGTCCGCGGCGATGGCCGCGCGGATGCGCCGTGCCTCGCCGTCGAGCGTGGCCGCGACGCGGTCGTGCGCGTGGATCGTCGCGCCGGCGAAGGCGATGTTGCCGAAGGTGTGGTCGAAGTGCACGTGGGTGTTGACCACGTGCCGGACCCGCACGCCCGGGAACTGCGCGCGCACCGCCGCGACGACCGCGCCGCCCTGCACCCCGCTGGCCCGCGTGTCGACGAGCACGGCGCCGTCGCGGCCCGGCACCAGCCCGACCCCGACGTCCCACTGGGGGAAGCGGGCGTGCCAGACCCGGTCGGCGACCTCGACGAACCGCCCGGCGTCCACGGGTCCCACCGTAGTGGCGTGGCAGGGTGGCGGGTGTGAACTGCGCCTTCTGCTCCATCGTCGCGGGCGAGACGAGTGCCGAGGTGGTGCTCGACGAGCCGGACTACCTCGCCTTCCTCGACAAGCGCCCGGTCTTCAAGGGCCACACCCTGGTGGTGCCGCGCCGGCACGTGCAGACCCTGCTCGACCTGCCCGCGGACCTGCACGCCGGGCTGGTGACCGTCAGCCAGCGCGTCGTGCGGGCCGTCATGGGCGGGCTCGGCGCGCAGGGGGCCTTCACCGCGATCAACACGGTCGTGAGCCAGTCGGTGCCGCACCTGCACGTCCACGTCGTGCCGCGCACCAAGGGCGACGGGCTGCGCGGGTTCTTCTGGCCGCGCACCACCTACGCGGACGCAGCCGAGGCGGCGTCGTATGCCGCTCGCCTGCGTGCCGCGCTGGCGTGACCACCCACCGGCCGGCTCACCCTCGAACGGACCGTTCGGGGCCGGGCCGGTCGGTGTCGCAGTCGGTTCGGTCGGCACGGGTCCGTTCGGGTCGGTATCGACCCGGTCGATGCCTCGGTGGTCTCAGGAGGCGTCGAGAGGGTGCGCGGCCGACCGTCCCTCGATCGGTGCAGTGAGTCAGGCGGACTTGGTTCCCGGTCGGCCGTAGAGTTTGCGGACGGCCTCGCCGGAGGTTCCGAGCATGCCGCCGATGGCGGACCATGACACGCCGGCGTCGCGGGCTGCGGGACGGCCTTGCGTCGTTGTCGAGTCACCGCCATCGGCGTGGCCGGCCGGGGGGGCACGCTCCAGTCGACAAGAGGTGCACCGACCATGCCTGACGCACCGCCTCTGGCCGCGCCGGCCGAGTCAGCCACACCGGGAGGGGGCGCCTCCCGGGCACCGACCGAGCGGCATACGACGCCCGAATGCCGCTCGGTCGGCTCGACAGCGCAGCCGGCTCGACAGCGCAGCTGCCCCGGGCAACCTTCGGCCGAACCGGCCGCTGGTGAGCGAACTGGACGGTGCACCGACCCGTTCACCCGCGAAGAGAGCGTTCGGGGAGTGGGGGAGTCCCCGACCGTTTGCACTCTCGGGGTGAGAGTGCCAATAATGGCGCTTGGCACTCTCGTCATGGGAGTGACAGAACCGGGCCGTGTGCCGAGGGGTCGGCGCTCGTAGCGACGTGAGCTGCGAGGGTCTGCTCCGGCCGTCGCGGGCGACACGCGGACCACCCACCTATCGATTCGCGTGGAGGAACCACCGAATGGCCAAGACCATTGCGTTTGACGAAGAGGCGCGACGCGGCCTCGAGCGCGGCATGAACACCCTTGCCGACGCCGTCCGCGTCACCCTCGGCCCGAAGGGCCGCAACGTCGTGCTGGAGAAGAAGTGGGGCGCGCCCACGATCACCAACGACGGCGTCTCGATCGCCAAGGAGATCGAGCTCGAGGACCCGTACGAGAAGATCGGCGCCGAGCTCGTCAAGGAAGTTGCCAAGAAGACCGACGACGTCGCCGGTGACGGCACGACGACGGCCACCGTCCTCGCCCAGGCCATGGTCAAGGAGGGCCTGCGCAACGTCGCCGCCGGGGCCAACCCGATGGCGCTCAAGCGCGGCATCGAGAAGGCCGTCGACGCCGTCTCGACCGCACTGCTCGACTCGGCCAAGGAGGTCGAGACCAAGGAGCAGATCGCCTCGACCGCGAGCATCTCGGCGGCCGACGAGGAGATCGGCGAGCTGATCGCCGAGGCGATGGACAAGGTCGGCAAGGAAGGCGTCATCACCGTCGAGGACTCCAACACCATGGGCCTCGAGCTGGAGATGACCGAGGGCATGCGCTTCGACAAGGGCTACATCTCGGCCTACTTCGTCACCGACACCGAGCGCATGGAGACCGTCCTGGACGACGCGTACGTCCTGGTCGCCAACTCCAAGATCGGCAACATCAAGGACCTGCTGCCGCTGCTCGAGAAGGTCATGCAGTCCGGCAAGCCCCTGCTGATCGTCGCCGAGGACGTCGAGGGCGAGGCCCTGGCGACCTTGGTGGTCAACAAGATCCGCGGCATCTTCAAGTCCGTCGCGGTCAAGGCCCCGGGCTTCGGCGACCGGCGCAAGGCCATGCTCGGCGACATCGCGATCCTCACCGGCGGGCAGGTCATCTCCGAGGAGGTCGGCCTCAAGCTCGAGAACGCCACCCTCGACCTGCTCGGCAAGGCCCGCAAGGTCTCGGTGACCAAGGACGAGACGACCATCGTCGAGGACGTGCAGGACCGCTCCGCGATCGAGGGCCGGATCAACCAGATCAAGGCCGAGATCGAGAACTCCGACTCCGACTACGACCGCGAGAAGCTGCAGGAGCGCCTCGCCAAGCTGGCCGGCGGCGTGGCCGTCATCAAGGTCGGCGCGGCCACCGAGGTCGAGCTCAAGGAGCGCAAGCACCGCATCGAGGACGCCGTGCGCAACGCGAAGGCGGCCGTCGAGGAGGGCATCGTCGCCGGTGGCGGCGTGGCGCTGATCCAGGCCGCGAAGGTCCTGGAGAAGCTCGAGCTCGACGACGACGAGGCGACCGGTGCCAACATCGTGCGCGTTGCGCTGGAGGCCCCGCTCAAGCAGATCGCGATCAACGCGGGCCTCGAGGGCGGCGTGGTGGCCGAGAAGGTGCGCGGTCTCGACGCGACGCACGGTCTGAACGCGGCCACCGGCGAGTACTGCGACCTGCTGGCCGCCGGCATCATCGACCCGGTCAAGGTGACCCGCTCGGCGCTGCAGAACGCCGCGTCGATCGCCGCGCTGTTCCTGACCACCGAGGCCGTCATCGCCGACAAGCCCGAGAAGGCCGCTCCGGCGATGCCGGGCGGCGACGACATGGGCGGCATGGGCGGCATGGGCTTCTGAGCCAGCCGCCGTGAGGGGTGGGGCCGAGCTTGCGCCGAGCTTGCCCCTCATGAGATGACAACACACCGAGAACCGGCCAACATCGACGGTTGCAACCATAGATGTTGGCCGGTTCTCGGTGTGTTTGGCCGCTTCCGGTGTGTTGGCCGATCGCCGCGGTCCGGGCCCGCGGACAACGGACCCGCCGGGCAGGCCGAGGGACGGCTCACGGGGAGGGGTATGAGCCGCCCCTCGGGGTTCCCGGCCGGCCTGGGGGCTCGGGCGACCGGGGGTCTGCGGCTGACCAGGTCCAGAGGTTGACCAGGGTCAGCGGGCGAACAGGGCCCGGGTGGCGTCCTCGTGCTGCAGGTAGGCGGCCGAGGCCTTCGAGGTGAGGTTGCCGATGTCGCCGAGCGTCTCGTTGACCCGGGCCTGCAGGCCCTGGTAGTCGTGCATGACGCGGGCGAACTCGGCCCGGGCCGGACCCTCCCACGCCCCGTCGAGGGCGCCGAGCCGGCCGCGCAGCTCGCTCACGGAGGACTGGATCGTGTCGGCGAGGCGGCGGATGTCGGCGGCCGCCGCGGCGATGCGTTCGGTGTCGATGACGGATCGGGACATGCTGGTTGACTCCTGACGTTCGGCCCGGCGAACCGCCTGGCTTGTGGTTCAACCATATTTGCGTTCGGTTGAGGCGTGTTGCCGTTATCCACAGGGGCTTCGGTCGAGCACTAGCATGAGTTGCATGACCGTGTGGATCGACCAGCCGAGCTGGCCCGCCCACGGTCGCCACTTCGCCCATCTGATCAGCGACTCGTCCTACGAGGAGCTGCACGAGCTGGCCCGCCGCGCGGAGCTGCCCGTCCGCGCCTTCGACGGCGACCACTACGACGTGCCCGACGCACGGTGGCACGAGGTGGTCGCCGCGGGCGCCCGCCCCACCGACGGGCTCGACCTGGCCCGCCGGCTGAACGCCTCCGGTCTGCGGCTGCGCAAGCGCAGGGGCGACCGTGGCGTCGCCCGCCGCCTCGGCGTCCCGATCCCGGGCGGCCCGGGCCATGTCGACCTGGTCCTGTCCGACCAGCCGGTCGACCCGGCCCGCGTCATGGGCGCGATGCTGTTCGTCCGCGACGCGGTCGGGTCCTTCGCCGCGGTCTACAGCATCCGGCGCGGGCAGTGGGGCTCACCCGGCGGGGGGCGCGAGCCGGGCGAGGACCCGCTCGTGACCGCGGTCCGCGAGACGCAGGAGGAGACCGGCCTGGTGGTCGCGTCCGACACCGTCGTGGCGTGCGGCTACGAGCGGTTCACCCCGCTGCACCCGGGTGGCCCGATCAGCACGCGCGCGCCGTACCTGCAGGCCTACCGCACCCGCCTGCGCGCGACCGCACCCGCGCTCTCGGACGGGGACAGCGGCATACGTGAGACACGGTGGATGAGCCCGGGGGAGTACGCCGCCCACTGCCGACCGCTCTTCTGGTGGCCCCTCGCGGTGGCCGTGTTCCCGGAACTCGCGGGGTGAGGCCCGCGGTGTCAGACCACACGTAGTCCAACACAGGTGAGGTGAGCCAGTCATGGGAGTCCCGAGCCCCGGGTATGCCATCACGGTCCGGGTCGAGGCGCCGTCCTCGGCCAACTCGACGGGCGGCCTGCTCGAGGCCGTCCGCCGCGCGCAGGGGTCGCTGACCGCCCTGGACATCGTCGAGTCGACCCACAACCGGCTGGTCGTCGACGTCACCTGCGACGCCTCCGACGCCGCGCACGCGACCCGGATCACCGACGCCCTCGCCGCGGTGCCGGGGGTGATCGTGCGCAAGGCCAGCGACCGGACCTTCCTGATGCACCTGGGCGGCAAGCTCGAGGTCAACCCGACCGTCCCGCTCAAGCACCGCGACGACCTGTCCCGGGCCTACACCCCCGGCGTGGCCCGGGTCTGCATGGCCATCCACGACAACCCCGAGGACGCGCGACGGCTGACCATCAAGCGCAACACCGTCGCCGTGGTGACCGACGGGTCGGCGGTGCTCGGCCTGGGCAACATCGGTCCGGCCGCGGCGCTGCCGGTGATGGAGGGCAAGGCCGCGCTGTTCAAGCGGTTCGCCGGGGTCGATGCCTGGCCGGTCTGCCTCGACACGCAGGACACCGAGCTGATCATCGCGATCGTCAAGGCGATCGCCCCGGTCTACGGCGGGGTCAACCTCGAGGACATCGCCGCACCGCGGTGCTTCGAGATCGAGCGCCGGCTGCGCCACGAGCTGGACATCCCGGTCTTCCACGACGACCAGCACGGCACCGCCATCGTGGTGCTCGCCGCGCTGCGCAACGCGTTGCGGGTGGTCGACAAGCGGATGGAGGACCTGCGCATCGTGGTCAGCGGAGTCGGCGCCGCCGGGCACGCGATCATCACGCTGCTGCTGGCGATGGGAGCCGGCGAGATCGTCGCGTGCGGGAGCCGGGGGGCGGTCCACCGCAGCGAGAAATACGCCGACCCGGACCGGCAGTGGGTCGCCGACCACACCAACTCCGGTGACGAGTCGGGCAGCCTGCGCGAGGTGCTCAAGGGCGCCGACGTGTTCATCGGGGTGTCCGCGCCCAACCTGCTGACCGGCGACGACATCGCCACGATGCGCAAGGACGCGATCGTCTTCGCCCTGGCCAACCCCGACCCCGAGGTCGACCCGCTCGCCGCGGGTGAGCACGCCGCGGTGGTCGCGACCGGACGGTCCGACTACCCGAACCAGATCAACAACGTGCTGGCCTTCCCCGGCTTCTTCCGCGGGATGCTCGACTCCGGCTCGGCCCGGATCACCCAGGAGGTGATGATCGCGGCCGCCAAGGCGATCGCCGACTCGGTGACACCGGCCGAGCTGAACGCCAGCTACATCGTGCCGTCGGTCTTCGACCCGGTGGTGGCGCCCGCGGTCGCCGCCGCGGTCCGCGAGGCCGTCGGGTCGGGCGCCACCGCCCCGGGCCCCGCGTCCTGATCGACCGTGCAGTAGTTCTGATCGACAGTGCAGCAGTTCTGATCGACAGTGCAGCAGTCCGGATCGACAGTGCAGCAGTCCTGAGGGCACCGGCGCGTGCCCGGCGGCCCAGCGGCCTACTGGCCGGGACGATAATGACGGTATGGCGTCAGTCGCGACCGAGGGGGTCGCATCCGGGCCGCCGCTGCTGCAGGTCCGCGGGCTGACGGCCGGCTACGGGCCGGTGGTGGCGCTGGACGGGGTCGACCTCGACGTCCGGCCCGGCGAGACCATCGGTGTCGCCGGCGACAACGGGGCCGGCAAGTCGACGCTGCTGCGGTGCCTGTCCGGAGAGCTCGACGGTGCCCGCGGGGAGGTCCGGCTGGACGGACGCCTGCTCGGGCCGAGCCCCGCCGCCGACCTGCGCGGTCTGGTGGGGGTCGTGTGGCAGCACCTCGTGCTGCCCGACAACCTCGACGTGGCGGCCGCGCTCATGCTCGGCCGGGAGCAGGGCCGGCTGCTCATGACCGACGTGCGCGCCCATGCCCGGGCGAGGGTCATCCTCGACGACCTGGGCATCGCGATCCCGGACACGACCCGCCCGGTCGGCACGCTGACCACCGGGCAGCGCCACCTGCTGGCCATCGCCCGGGCGGTCTCGCCGCGACCGCGGCTGCTGCTGCTCGACGAGCCCGCCGCCGCGCTCGACCGAGCCGAGACGGCCCACCTGGAGCGGCTGGTCGGCCGCCTGCGTGACGAGGGCAGCACGATCGTGGTGGCCTCGCACGACGTCGAGCAGCTGCTGCGGCTCGCGGACCGGGTCGTGGTGCTGCGGCGCGGGCGGGTGGCCGCGCAGCTCGACCCGGCGCGCACCCACCCGGACGAGGTGCTGGCCGTGATGGCCGGGCACGACCCGTCGTCGGTCCCGCGCTACCAGCTCGGCCGGCTGCACAGCCTCACCAACCAGCTGAGCACGGCCGGACGGCCCACCTCGGACGACCCGTCGGCCGGCCTCGACCTGATCCTGACCACCCTCGGGGCGGCCCTCGGGACCAGGTGGCTGTCCCTGCACCTGGTCGAGGGCGACGCGCTGCGGCTGGTCGCCTCGGTCGACCTGCCGGCCGGCCTGGCAGCTGCCTGGTCCGCGCTGCCGGTGGCCACCGCCCCCGACCCGCTGCGGCAGGCGGTCACCCGCCGGGTCGTCGGGGTCGACGCCGACGTCGGTGCCCACGAGCGGCCCACGGCCCACACCCGGCTGTTGGCCGAGTCGGGCGTGGCGGCTTGGTGGGCGGTGCCGTTCGCGGGGTCGCACGGGGTGTCGGGCGTGATCAGCGTCTACCTGCCGCAGGCCGGGGCCCCGGCACCGGACGAGCTCGAGCTGGTCAACCTGTATGCCGCCTACGCCGCCGGAAGCGTGGAGCGGGACCGGCTGCTCGGGGAGCTCACCGCCCGCAACCGGCTCCTCGAGGCGGTCCGGGACGTGCTGCAGGTGCTCGCCGGACCGGACTCCCTCGACGACGGTCTGCGCGCCGTGGTGCAGACCCTGCGGACGGTGGCCGGGGCCGAGCGGGTCGGCCTCTACGTTCGGGACGGGACCGGCCGGTCGCGCTGCCGCGTCTGCCTGGGACCGGACCGTCCGACGGATACGTTGCCGACTGGTCCCTCGGCGGTGCTGATGGACACGGCGCCGGCGGCGCTGATGGACACGGCGCCGGCGGCGCTGGCGGACGCGGCGCTGGGGCGGCTGGCGGACACGGCGCTGGGCTCCGACCAGGCGGCCGGGGTGGCGCACGTGCTCGACGGCGAGGGCGGCGAGAGCCGGTTGTGGGTTCGGCTCACCGACCTGGAGCCGGCGGTGGCCCTGGTCGCGACGTGGCGCGGGCGTCGGGCCGGCACCGACGAGCGAGTCCTGTTCGAGGACGCGGCACACTCCATCCTGCTGGCCCTGGAGCGGGAGCGCACCGAGGTGGCCCGGCGCGAGACGAGCGCGCTGCTGCGCTCCCGGCAGCTGCAGCACGAGTTCCTCGCCAGGCTCTCGCACGAGCTGCGCACCCCGCTGACCGCGATCCGTGGCTACGCCTCGAGCCTGATGCAGCCCGACGTCGACTGGGACGCCGCGTCCAGGTCACGGTTCCTGCACCGCATCGGCAGCGAGTCGGACCGGCTGCGCCGGCTCGTCGACGGGCTGCTCGACTTCTCGACGATCGAGTCGGGCATGCTGCGCCTGCGTCCCGACTGGGTCGAGCTGCCGCTGGTCATCGACGCCGCCCGGGCGTGCCTCGGCAGCCGGGCCGCCGCGGTCGAGATCACCTGTGCGGCCGGCCTGCCGCCAGTGTGGGCCGACCACGACCGGCTCGAGCAGGTCGTGGTCAACCTCATGGACAACGCGGTCCGGCACAACCCGCCGGGCACCCGGGTCCGGGTCGAGGCCGTAGCCGACGGGCCCGACGCCGTCCGGATCGAGGTCAGCGACGACGGCATCGGACTCGCCGTGCCGGACGAGGGGTCGAGGATGCCGGGTCGGCGGGTACGGTCCGGGGCTGCCGGGGCGACGAGCGGGGCGGGTCTGGGCCTGTCCATCGCCCGTGGCATCGTCACGGCCCACCGCGGCACGCTGCAGCGCGAACCTTCCCCGGTGGGAACGCGGTTCGTGGTGCGGCTGCCCGTCGAGCGGGACCCTCTCGTGGCCGATGCCGCCGAGCTGGCCGAGGTGACCGATGCCTGACCAGAGCCCGCTCACCACGGTGCTGGTCGTCGAGGACGACCCCAACATCGTCGACCTCATCCGAGCCAACCTGACCGTGCGCGGCTACGCGACGGTGGTCGCGACCGACGGTGCGCAGGCCCTGCGCCGGCTCGACACCGACAGCCCCGACATCGTCCTGCTCGACCTCATGCTGCCGGACGTGGACGGCATCGAGCTGTGCCGGCAGGTCCGGGAACGCTCCCACGTCGGGGTCATCGTGGTCTCCGCGCGCCGCGGGGAGCGGGACAAGGTCGCCGCCCTGCTCGCCGGTGCGGACGACTACCTGACCAAGCCGTTCGGGATCGAGGAGCTGCTTGCCCGGATCACCGCCACCCTGCGGCGGACCCGGCCGGCTCCGGCACCCGTGGACCACACCAGGGTCGTGCGGGTGGGCGGGTTGGTCGTCGACCTCGCCAAGCAGCAGGTGACCCGGGACGGCGCTGCGGTGCACCTGACCCCGACGGAGTTCGCGCTGCTGCGTGCCCTGGTGGTCGACCGCGGCAAGCTGCTGTCCCACGCCCACCTGCTGCGCCGGGTCTGGGGGCCCGGCTACGAGACCGAGACGGAGTACCTGCGCGTCTACGTGCGCCGGCTCCGGGCCAAGCTCGAGGTCGACGGGGAGCCCAGCCTCATCGTCACCCAGCCACGGGCCGGCTACCGGCTCGTCGAGCAGCCGACCGGACCCTGACACCGGCTGTCGGCACCGGGTCGTCGGCACCGGGCTGTCGAGCCCGTTCACGTCTTGTTCACGAGCCGGTCCGGAACATTAACGGGGCGTTCACGGATGTCGACGTAACGTCGAGGAAGAGGCGGTTGCGCCTCGTCCCATGCGGCTCGGCCGCCCCCCGGACACGTCATCGGTCGGCGACTGCCGTCGATCGTCAGGAGACCCCTTGCAGATCATCAGGAAACTCGCCTTCACCTCGGTGCTGGCCAGCACCGCTCTCCTCGTGGCCGCGTGCGGCTCCTCGACCCCGGCACCATCGTCCGGTGCCTCGTCGCCGGCCGGCGGCACGTCGAGTGCGGCCGCGGCGCCCGAGATCTCGGTCACCTCGTTCGAACGGGACTTCTCGACCATGGCGAAGCTGAAGCCGCTGGCGGCCAAGGGGAACGGCAAGATCGAGGTCATCCTTCCGGACACGGTCACCTCCGCGCGGTACACCGAGTTCGACGCGCCCTACCTGCAGAAGGCCTTCCAGACGGCCGGCCTGTCCTCCGACCAGTTCAGCATCCAGAACGCGCAGGGCAGCGACGCGACGCAGCTGACCGATGCCCAGTCGGCGATCAGCGCCGGGGCGAAGGTCCTGGTCGTCGACCCGCTGAACTCCGGTGTCGGCGCCAAGATCGAGAGCTACGCCAAGGAGCACGGCGCCCAGGTCGTCGACTACGACCGGCTGACCTTGGGCGGGCAGCGCTCGTACTACATCAGCTTCGACAACGTCAAGGTGGGCAAGCTGATCGGCGACGGGCTCGTCTCCTGCGTGAAGGCGTGGGGGGTGACCAAGCCCAACGTCATCGTCATGAAGGGTGACCCGACGGACAACAACGCGACCCTGTTCGCCCAGGGCTACAACTCGGTGCTCGATCCGTTGTTCAGCGCGGGCACGTGGACCAAGGTCGCCGAGCCGGCCGGCACGTGGGACCCGCCGACCGCGGCGACCGAGTTCACCCAGGCCTTCACCGCCCACCCGAACACCAACGCCGTGCTCGTGCCGAACGACGAGAACGCGGCGCCGATCATCACCTACCTGAAGAACCACGCGGTCAAGCCGAAGACGTTCCCGGTCACCGGGCAGGACGCCACCCTGGTCGGGCTGCAGAACATCCTGGCCGGCTACCAGTGCGGCACGGCCTACAAGCCGATCTACCTCGAGGCGCAGGCGGCCGCGGCGCTGGCCATCTACCTGCGGGCGGGCGTCACCCCGCCGGCCGGCCTGGTCAACGGGACGACCCAGGACACCAAGAGCAACGTCAGCGTGCCCTCGGTCCTGCTGAAGCCGGAGTGGGTCACCACCGACAACATGAACTCGACGGTCATCGCCGACCAGTTCGTGCCGGCCGCGCAGCTGTGCACCAAGACGTATGCCGCCGCCTGCACGGCCGCGGGAATCAAGCCGTAGTGAGCGGGCAGCCAGTCGCGCGCCCGGCCGGTGCGGCCGGCCGGGCCGCGGTGCTCCCGTCGCCGCTGCTGAGCCTCCGGGACGTCGGCAAGCGCTTCGGGCCGGTCCAGGCCCTGCACGGGATCGACCTGGATCTCCCCGCGGGGCAGGTCACCGCCCTGGTCGGAGACAACGGCGCCGGCAAGTCGACCCTCATCAAGGCCATCGCCGGCATCCACCCGATCGACGCCGGGCAGATGCTCTGGCGCGGGGAGCCGGTGCACATCCACAGCCCCCGGGACGCCTCGGCACTCGGGATCGAGACGGTCTACCAGGACCTGGCCCTGTGCGACAACCTCGACATCGTCCAGAACATGTTCCTCGGCCGTGAGGTGGTGCACTCCGGCGTGCTCGACGAGGCGAACATGGAGACGAAGGCCAACCAGACGCTCAGCGAGCTGTCGGTCACCACCGTCTCCTCGATCCGCCAGCTCGTCTCGTCGCTGTCCGGCGGGCAGCGACAGGCCGTGGCGGTGGCCCGCGCGGTCATGTGGGATGCGCAGCTGGTCATCATGGACGAGCCCACCGCCGCGCTCGGCGTGTCCCAGACCGCGATGGTGCTCGAGCTGGTCAAACGGCTCAGCTCGTCGGGCATCGCGGTGCTGGTCGTGTCGCACAACCTCAACGACGTCTTCCAGGTGGCCGACCGCATCGCGGTCATGTACCTCGGGTCGTTGGCCAGGGTCGCCCCGATCGAGCAGCTGACCGTCGGCTCGACCGTCGAGCTGATCACGACGGGGACCCTGACGGGTGAGACGGACCGGGAGCAGTAGATGTCGACGTCGAAGCAGACCAGCAGCCCAACCACCGACCCCCAGCCACCGGACGGCGCCATCCGGGTGCCGACCGAGCTGACCGCCGGGTCGCTGGGCGGCTACTTCCGGGGCTGGCTGGCCCGGATCAGGTCCGGGGAGAGCGGTGTGCTGCCGGTCGTCGGTGGCCTGGTCATCATCATCGTCATCTTCCAGGTGGCCGACTCGGTCTTCCTGTCGGCGGGCAACATCATCAACCTGATGGTGCAGGCGGCCGTGTTCGTCTTGTTCGGCATCGCCGAGGTGTTCGTCCTGCTGCTCGGGGAGATCGACCTGGCGCTCGGTTTCACCGGTGCCATCGGCGCCGTGTTCACCGTGTGGGTGACCGGGCCGGAGCACCAGTCGTGGTTCGTCGGCGTGCTGCTCGGGCTGGCCGTCGCGACCGTGATCGGGGTCATCTGGGGCCTGCTGATCACCCGGCTGCGGATCCCCTCGTTCATCGTCACCCTGGCCGGCCTGCTCGGGCTGCAGGGCGTGCTGATCTTCGTCATCGACCGGCTCGCCGGGCCGAGCAGCGGCGGGACGATGTCCGTCGACAACGAGGTGATCAACAACATCGCCTACGGCAGTATGAGCACGGCGCTGGCCTGGGTCGTGGTTGCCGTCGTGGTGATCGCCTATGCGCTCTACACGCTGCTGCGTGACCGGCAGCGCCGCGCCGGCGGTCTGGTCACCCCGCCGCTCGGGCTCAGCATCCTCAAGATCGTGGTCATCGCCGTCGCCGGGGTGGTCATCGTGGTCGTGTGCGAGGCCGGCAGCGGCGTGCCGTGGGCCGTGCCCATCGTGCTGGCCATCGTCTTCGGCTGGACCTTCCTGCTCAGCCGCACCCGGTTCGGCCGGTACGTCTACGCGATCGGCGGCAACGCCGAGGCCGCCCGTCGCGCCGGGATCAACCTGTCCCGGGTCAGGATCATCGCGTTCGCCCTGTCGAGCCTGACCGCCGGTGCCGCCGGGATCTTCTACGCGGCCCGGCTGGGCTCGATCTCCAACAACGTCAACGGTGGCCAGTACGTGCTGCTCGCCGTCGCGGCGGCGGTCATCGGCGGCACGAGCCTCTTCGGCGGTCGGGGCAAGATCGTCCACGCCCTGCTCGGCGGGCTGGTCGTCGCGACGATCTACAACGGGATGGGCCTGATCAACCTGTCCGCGGCGACCCAGCTGATGGTCACCGCACTGGTGCTGCTGGCCGCGGTCACCGTCGACGCCATCAGCCGACGCAACCGCTCGACCGAGTGACGGGAACGGTGCGCAGTCGGCCGGGCGGGTATGCAGGTGGGGTTGGCAGAATGCCGGTCGTGGAGCCCGAGCCCGTGCAGCCCGTCCGCACCTTCCACACCGTTCCGCCGGCCGAGCGCCCGCGGCGCGTGCGCCGTACCGCCCGGGTGCTGCTGGTCGACGACCGGGCGCGCATCCTGCTCTTCTCGGACAGCGACCCCGGCCTGCCGGGTCGGCGCTGGTGGATCACCCCCGGCGGCGGCGTGGACCCGGGCGAGAGCGACACGCAGGCGGCAGTGCGCGAGCTCGCGGAGGAGACCGGGGCCCGCGTCGAGGAGGGGTCGCTGCTCGGCCCGACGCTGGTACGCCACGTCGTGCACGGCTACACCGACGTGGTCACCGACCAGCACGATGTCTTCTACGCCTGCTGGGTGCCGGCCTTCGAGGTCAGCGATGCCGGCCACACCGAGGAGGAGCGGCTCACGATGGTCAACCACCGGTGGTGGACGTGGGCCGAGCCGGCCGGCACCGGCGAGGAGGTCTGGCCGGCCGAGCTGCTGTCGATGTGGGCGGACGCCGAGGCCCGACGGGCCGACGCCCGGGCCGGCCGGCCCCCGCGTCCCCCGGTCGACGGGGGCCGCGCCGAGGAGTCCACGGTCCCGGCGTGAGCGCCTCGGCTCGCCGGACTCACCGAGCGCCCCTGCTGCCTGCGCCGGCACCACTCCTCGTCGGCCCCTCAACACCTGCTCCGCTACGGGGAGCAGTGGGCCCGCTGCTCCCCGTAGCGGAGCAGGTGTTGAGGCCGTCTACGCCCGACCTGTGCGCGGGGTGCGTTAGGGTCGGCCACGTGCCCCTCGATCGCGAGCGCCGCGCCAAGGCGGGACGACTGCACGTCGCGACCGACGCCGGCTTCACCCACGCGGGGGCGGACCCGCTGTGACGACCGTCCTGATCGCCCCGGACAAGTTCAAGGGCTCGCTGACCGCCGCTGAGGTCGCCTCCGCTGTCGCGACGGGCCTGCGGCGGGTGACGGCCGACGCACAGGTCCGCATCCTGCCCGTCGCGGACGGCGGAGACGGCACGGTGGCGGCCGCGGTCGCAGCCGGCTTCACCGCGGTCCCGGCCACCGCCTCCGGGCCCACTGGCGAACCCGTCGACACGGCGTGGGCCCGCCGGGGTGACACCGCGGTCATCGAGATGGCCGACGTCGCAGGACTGCTCCGGCTGCCAGGCGGCCGTCCCGACCCGCTCCATGCCACCAGCCGCGGCCTGGGGGAGGTCATCGCCGCCGCGATCGACGCGGGCTGCCGCGAGATCGTCGTCGGCATCGGCGGCAGCGCCAGCACCGACGGCGGGGCCGGCATGCTCCAGGCACTCGGTGCGCGACTGCGTGATCGCCGGGGCCGCGACCTGGGCCCTGGCGGTGCCGCGCTGTCCGCGCTCGCCACGGTCGACCTGACCGCGCTGCGCCGGCGTACCGAAGCCGTGCGGTTCACCTTCGCCTGCGACGTCGACAATCCGCTCACCGGGGCGCGCGGCGCCGCGGCCGTCTACGGCCCGCAGAAGGGCGCGACGCCTGCCGAGGTGCGGCTGCTCGACGCGGCCCTGGGCCACTGGGCCGACATCGTCGCGGAGGCGACCGGACGCGACGAACGGGAGACGCCGGGCGCGGGCGCCGCCGGAGGAGTGGGGTATGCCGCTCGCATCCTCATGGGCGCGACGCTACGTCCGGGGGTCGGCCTCGTGCTCGAGCTGGTCGGCTTCCACGAGGTGCTCGCGAGCCTCGGCCCGGGTGACCTCGTGATCACCGGTGAGGGCTCGCTCGACGAACAGACCCTGCACGGCAAGGCGCCCGCCGGAGTCGCCGCAGCCGCCCGGGACCGCGGCGTCCCGGTCGTCGCCGTCTGCGGACGCAACACGCTCACGAGCGAGCGGCTCGGATGCGCCGGCATCTCGGCGGCATACGCGCTGCTGGATGTCGAGCCGGACCTCGACAGGTGCCTCACGCACCCGCTGCCCCTTCTCGAGCGGCTCGGCGAGCGCATCGCGCGCCGGCACCTGGGCGCGGGTGGTCAGCGGTAGTTCGTGAAGTTCAGCGCGACGTCGAGGTCGGCCTCCTTGAGGAGGCGTTGGACGGCCTGCAGGTCGTCGCGTGACTTGCTGGTGACGCGCAGCTCGTCGCCCTGGATCTGGGACTTCACGCCCCGAGGCCCCTCGTCCCGGATCAGCTTGTTGATCTTCTTCGCGCTCTCCTGCGAGATGCCCTCCTTGAGCCCGGCGTCGAGCTTGTACTCCTTGCCGGAGACGCGCGGCTTCTCGGGGACGTCGAGGTGCTTGAGGCTGACCTTGCGCTTGACGAGGTGGGTCTTGACGACGTCGAGGACGGCCAGGCAGCGCTCCTCGGTGTTGGCCTTCATCGCGATCGACTCGCCGGAGAGCTCGACGGAGGCCCCGACGTTCTTGAAGTCGTAGCGGGTGGCGATCTCCTTGGCGGCGGAGTTGACCGCGTTGGCGACCTCCTGCTTGTCGAACTTGCTGACGATGTCGAAGGACGAGTCGGCCATGGTGGCTCCTTGCGGGTGCGGCTGGGCGGGGTGGGCGGCGCGTCGTCCGGGGTAGGTTCGAACCGGCGCCCGATCTCTTGCTATCCTTCCAGACGCACCACGGCAGGTTGTCCGAGCGGCCAATGGAAGCGGACTGTAAATCCGTCGCGAAAGCTACGAAGGTTCGAATCCTTCACCTGCCACGTCGTGCGTGGAAGGGCCTCTGACCAGCGGAAACGTCGGTCCGGGGCCCTTCTGCTCGGGTCCGGCTGACTCCGGCTCTGAGTGGCTGTATACGGGTGTTCGCGACAAATACGCGACAAAGTTTCGGGCCGCACAGCCCCTCTCACGGGTCGCGGTGGAGGGCTGCCTCGATCCGCTGCCGGGCCTGCTCCTCCTGCCCGTAGACGCACTTGGCGTATACACGCAGGAGGACGTGCACGCTGTGGCCCGCCCACTCGGCCACCTGGGTGGCCGGTACGCCTGCGTTCAGCCAGGTGGAGACGCAGGCGTGTCGGAGATCGTACGGGCGGCGGGCAAGGGGTGAGGCGGCCTGCTCCGGCGTCAGGGCGGCCTCGCGCGCCTGCTTCCACACCCGGTAGACCGTCCCCATGGGCAGCGGCTTGGAGAAGGGCCGCGGCAGCGGGCGACCCATGATGCCGAAGCGGCTGACGAAGAGCCGCCCGTCCGGGCTGCACTCGAACTGGTCGAGATGCGTCCGCAGGGTGGCGACCAGGTCAGGGTGGGCCGGAACCTGTCTGACGTGGCGGCTGGTCCGGTGTTTGAGAGGGCGGTCCTCGTCGGCGGTGTGGGAGTCCGACCAAGCCGAGCCGGCCGCCTGCGTTGACCCTCGGAGGGTCAGCTCGCCCCAACCTTGCTCCGGCAGGTAGAGGTCATCGAACCTCAGGTGTCGAGCTTCGGCAGGTCTCAGCCCGGCGTAGTAGAGGCACGCGAAGAAGGCTTCGAGCGAGGGGTACAGCTCGTGAACGGCGGCAAGGAGCGCCCGAGCCTGGTGTGGGTTGACGACGACGCGGCGGTCCACGACCTCGAACTGGGTCGACCGCTTGACCCTAATCGACTCCATCGGGTTCGCGGGGAGACGGCGCAACTCGACGGCGTACGCGAGTGCGCTGAACAGTGCGGATCGCTTGCGTGCGGTTGTCGCCGCTGCCGCGGGGCTGCCATCGAGCTTGAGGCCGCACGCCTCCATCGCTCGTCGGCTCACTTGGGGATCGGCGAGGTGCCCGATGGGGACGGATCTCGCTCGGACCCAGGTGATCACCTCGGCGATGTCCTCGGGTGGGGTGGCGGTGCTTATCGGCTCCCCGCGTTCCCCGGTGTTGAAGGCCCAGCCTTGAAGGGCCTGGCGCAACCTCTTGTCGTCGGGGGCGCGCCGGTCCGAGGTGAGCAGGGCGGTCGTCACGCTGACCAGCGCCTCCGCTATGCCTTTCCGGTGCCGTGGGGACGCGGTGGGCCACTTGAGGTCGACGAAATCGCAGGCGTGCTCAAGCCACGTGACGTCATCGACTGCGGGCAGCATCGATGGTGGCAGGCCGGAGTCGAAGCCGAAGGGTTCTCCCTTGCGGTGAGCGGTGATCAGCTCTGCCCGGAAGGACTCTGCGGCCTTGCTGGTGGCGAAGGTCTTGCCGTGCGTCTTGAGGCCGACTCGCCATCTCACCCGGTAGGTCTTGCCGCGCTTTCCTTCGTAGGGAGCGCTGTTCCAGATGCGCACTTCGTGGGTGCGCCTCGTCGGCGGCATCGCGGGCTACGTCGTCTGCTCCAGCGACTCGAGCCAGCGCTCGAAGTCGGCGCGGCGGATCCGCAGGTCGCCGTTGGGCAGCTTGATACAGGGTGGCGCCTTGCGGGCGGCTCGCCAGTCGTAGAACGTCGAGCGGGCGACGCCGAGCTCTTCGCAGATGTCGCGGACGGTCAGGTGTTGACGAGATCCGCTGGCCTTGGCGGTGATGGTAGTCATTGACGCTCCTTCCAGATCCGGTATGTCTCGTCTACGGCCGGACGGGGCAACCATGAGTTGTGCTGTCGTCCAATGCCGGTCGATTGCTTGAGCGCCAGCTCGACCGCGGTCGTGGGGCCGGCGTGGCGGTGTCACAGCTGTGGGCCGGTCGCTGGTTCCGCCTCGCGGGTGGGGTGCCGTCGGGCGGTGATGTGCTGGGGCAGGTCGTGGGCGATGGCCGCGGCTGCGGTCTCGGCGGTCAGGATGGCCTGTTCGAGGTCGGGTAGGTCGCTGTGGTGCAGGGGGACGAGCCGGCCGGTGATCCGGGCGCGGAGCCGGTCGGTGGTTGCTTCGAGACTGCGGGCGTGGCCGAAGAGGATGCCGGCGTCGAGCAGCCGCGCCGGGAGCGGGCTGATCTGCCGGGTCAGGGCGGCCAGGTCGTGGCAGGCTGCGGTGAGGCTGTCGAGGGCCCGTTCTCGCTGGTGGGCTAGGCCGAGACGGCCGAGGTCCGGCGCGCGGGCGATGACCTGCTCGAGCGTGGCGTGCACCTGTTGCGCGGCCTCGATATAGGCGAGGCTGGGGCGCACCATCGTGGTGGCCGGCCCCCACGCGGCGACGGCACCCTGCAGGTCGTGGGCTGCGGCACGCAGCTGGGCCCGGATACTGGCGTCCACTTCGGCGACCGGTCTACTGGGTGCTGGCTGCGGCCCGCCGGCATCGGGGCTGGGTGTGGTAGCGGCCAGGAGCGCGTCGAGGCCGGCGTAGACGTGCACGCTCTGGCTGGTGAGGTTGCGGATCACCTCGATGCTGGGCACGGACACTGCCAGCTCCGCGCGGCAGGCGCGGACCCAGTCGGTGACGGCTCGGTCGAGCAGCCCGGGCAGGGAGGCGGGCGCCCACCTGCCCGTCGGTCCTGTTGGCGCGCCAGGTGCGCGGTGACGCGCGGGCGGGGGGAGGGCGGCATACGGGATGGGCTGGTCGGTGCCGTGGGCCAGCCGCGCGGCCGAGGTGGCGGCGTGCCGTGCGATGGCCAGGGCCCGGGGCAGCCCATCCGGCTCGATCAGGGTCAGGGTGTGCCGGGCCACCGAGTCGGTCAGGGCGAGGATGTCGCGGGCGAGCCGGGTGACGGGCCCGGTGCCCAGGTCGGGCTTGTCGGGGTCGTGCTGGTGGGCGTACAGCAGGTCGGTCAGCGCGCCGAGGGTGATGGCGAGCCGGGCCAGCGGGTGCGGGTCGGCCGGGTCGGCGGGCTGCACGTCGCTGCGCAGGTCGAGGCTGCGGTGTGGGATCTGCCACCCGTCGCGGGTGCGGGTGGCGGGGATCTGGCCGCAGAGGATCCGGTCGTGGATCGTGCGGCGAGGGATCCCGGTCAGGCGTGCTGCCTCGGTGAGGGTGAGCTCGTGCGTGCCGGGGGAGACGGCCAGCGGGGTGGGGTAGGCCTTGACGGCGTGGTAGAGCGGCAGCGCCTCGTGCTCGACCAGGCCGGGCCCGACGGGACGCCGGTACAGGGTCTCGACCAGGAACCGATAGAGGGTCTGGTCGAAGGACTCCCACAGTGCCGTGGGGACCGGGTCGCGGCACTCGAGGACCAGCCCGGTCAGGTGGTGGGCGCGCTCGAGCAGGTCGCTGATCGTCGTCGCGGTCGGCGTCACCGGCACGGGCCGGGGCGGGCCGGCGGCGGTCATGACCGGCCTCGCGGCTGCCCGGCGGCCGCGTCGAGCCGGACCGCCTGCTCGCGTAGGTGCGTGAGGTGGCCGCGCCAGAGCCCGGCATCCTCCTCGGCCGGTTCGGGGCCGGGCGTGTCGAGCCGCTCGAGCGCGGCGGCCACATGCCCGGCGATCGTGTCACGGCGCGGCGCGAGCGTTGCAGGGGCGGGGTGCAGCCCGGCGGCGACCAGCCGTAGCTGCGCGGCGAGCGCGGTCCATGGGCTGAACGGGTCGCGGTGCGCGCGGGTGTCGGCCAGCACCGCGGCGGCGTGCAGCTCGGCGGCTGCCTGGTCGGCGGGGAGGGCGGGGAGCAGGTTCACGGGGTGGGTCTCCTTTGCTGGCAGGGGGTTCAGAGCAGTTCGGGGCCGGGCGGGTGCGCGAGTGCGTGGGCGGGTGGGGGCATGCCGGTCGGTTCGGTCTCGAGGGCGTGGCCCAGGGCGGCGGTGAGCGTGCCGTGGGGGTTCCAGCCGTGCCGGGTCATCTCGGCGGTGGCCTGCTCGAGCAGGACGTGCCGCAGCCCGGGGCCGAGCCACCGGGTCAGCGGCGTCAGGACGGCGATGGTGTCGCGGACCGGTTCGCGGGCGCCCTGTTGCAAGGACAGCCGGGCCAGGTCCCGGCCGGGCAGGAACGTGACCGGCGCGAGCACGGCCGGCGAGCCGCTCGAGAGCCACGCGCCCGGGTGGTGCGGTGTGGGCGGGTCGAGCAGCTGGCGCAGCCGGGCGGTGGTGTCGGGGCCGGTGAGCCACTCGGCGGGGTCTGTGCCGGCCGGTAGCCGGGTGACCAGGGCGGGCCGGTGCCCGGTGAGGCAGAGCTGGGTGAGCCAGCGGTCGGTGCCTTCCCGCCCGGCCTGGTCGCCGTCCAGGACGATCCGGGGTGGGTTGCTGCTCAAGGCGAGCACCTGCGCTGCTTGGGTGGCCGAGACGGTCACCCCGCTGGTGGTGACCGGGGCGATGCGATGGGTCAGGCCTGCGGTCGCTGCCGCGGCGGCGACCGCGAGGGCATCGAGGACGCCTTCGACGACGACGACGCTGCCGTCGCCGGCCAGCTCGTGGTGGCTGGGCCGGTAGAGGGTCCGGCTCTTGTCGTAGACGGCGGTGCGGGTCGGGTTGCGGTACTTCGGCGCGGCCGGGTGGCCGGTGATGTCGCGGCCGATGAACCCGCGGATCCGCCCGTCGGGTTCGGTGACCGGCACGACGATCCGGCCGTGCAGGGTGTCGACCAGTCCCCCGGACCGTCCTGGCCGGGAAAGGTCGAGGGCGAGCAGCTCGTCGTCGCTGACCCCGTCCGCGCGGAGCCGGTCGGTCAGGCTGGTCCAACCCGGCGTGGCGTACCCAACCAGGCCCGCGCCCGGAGTCTTCGCCTGTAGGGCAGTCAGGTCGATCCCCCGCTCACGTGTGAGCCATGTCGCGGCGTACCTGCTCGCTGCGCTCCCGCCGAGGTGGCCCCACGCGAGCGCGTTGACCTCGAACGCCCGCTCGGAGCCGACGGCCGGGTCGGCGGACGGGTCGGTGTCGCGGACCAGCCGCAGCCGCGGCCGGCCCAGCGTCCGGGACGCGATCTGGGCCGATGGCGCGGCGGCGGTGGGGGCGTTGGCCCCGAGGGCGGCGACCGCGCCCCGGAAGTCGAGGCCGTGCAGCCGGGCCACGAAGTCGATCACGTCTCCGGAGGCGCCGCAGCCGAAGCAGTGGTACCGGTCCGGGATCGCGTCGACCGACAGGGACGGGGTGTGGTCCTCGTGGAACGGGCAGGGCCCGACCCAGCCGCGCCCGCGCGGGCGCAGCTCGACACCCGCGGCGGCGATCACCTCGGCGATCGGGTACTGGGCGCGGATGCGGGCGACATCCACCCGTCCGGGTATGACGGTCACAGCCGCACCCCCAGCTCGGGACCGGCCTCACGCTCGGGCACGGCGCGGGCGGCGTGCGGGTCGGTCTGGTGGGCGTGGACGAGCTGCGCGAACCGGGCCGGGTCGAGGTGGATGTCGATCTGGGTGGCGTCGGCGAACGCGGCCTCGACCGCCGCGGGTGTCACGCCGGTGGCCAGGACCGCGTACTCGTCCCAGGTCGGGTCGTACGCGAACAGCACCCCGCGGCCACTGACGGGGTCCGGCCGCAGCGTGATCCGTTGCTCGCCGCGGGCGCCCCACCGGGCCCCGAACTGGCGGTCCGCGACCGTGACGACCCCATGGCAGGCGGCGAACTGTCTCGGGCCGACCCACTCCAGGCCCGGCACCGGCCGAGCGGGGGTCTGGTGCCCGCAGGCGGCGGTGTGCAGCCGATGGGGGTCGGTGATGCCGGCGTCGAGGCTGGCGGTGAGACGTTCGGCGATGGTGAAGGGGCCCTCGCCGAGTGCGGGTGCGAGGAGTAACCCGGCCGCCTGAGCGTAGGCGTTGCGCAGCCCGAGCCGGTACCAGTAGTCCACGTCGGTCGCGTCGGCGATGGAGCTGGTTGCCGGGGCGTCGTGATTGAGGCCACGGGAGGTGTTGCTGGACAGGGCGATCAGCTCCTGCACGACCCGGGATGTCTCGTGCGCCTGCAGATCGGTTGCTGGCTGGGGTGGTTGCGGCGGGTCCTGGTGGGGGATCGGGGTGGCCGGGACTGACATGGGTGCCTCTCTTGCGTGAGACCGTCTCGCGCGTCATGTCAGGACAACGGCGCCCACGTGGCACCATCGGACTGACCCGGGCCCCAGGCAGGCCCGGCCTCGGGTGGTTCAGGACCCTTGCGTCCCGGCCGTGCCGATCGGGGCCGGGGCGTGGATGCCCCAGGCCCGGTCCTCGCGGTGCTCGCCGGCGGTGCACCCGGTCCGGGCGACGGCGTCGGTCAGGATGCGCTTGACGTCATACAGGGCGCGGATGAACTCGACTCCCGCGGTCGGGGCGGCGCTGTCGGCGTAGCAGCCACGTTCGTGGTCGCGCAGCGCGGACAGCACCTCCACCAGGGGCGGGTGCCGGTCCCAGCACGGCGGGATGACCCGCGCGTCCAGGCCGAACCGGCCGGTCAGGTGCCGCACCCACTCGCGCAGCACCGCCAAAGCAGTGTCCCTCTCCCGGGTGGTCAGCGACGGCCAGTGCAGTGGGCCACGCAGCTGCCCGAACCCGCGCCCGAACGCTGGATCGTCGGCACCGGCGGCGCGGTCAGCCGGTGTGGGCACGCCGAATCGTCTCCTCCGTGTCGGTGCGGGCCTGCTGCAGGGTTGCCGCGTTGTTGCGTGCGGTCCACGGCCGCAAGGTGAGGGCGATCGGTGGGGCCTCACGCAGCAGCAGCACGCCGGTGCCGAACGGCAGGGTGCGCAGCGCAGCCGGGTCCAGGATCGGGGTCTCGATGGTCGAGGTGGAGGTGGTGTGGTGCCCGTGCTCACCGATGGTGGAGGTGTGGACCGGTTCACGGGTGGTGCCGATCAGCCGGGACAGCTCGTCCAGGTCGCGGGTGCTGCTGCCGCCGCCGAGGATGACCTTGTCGATCGCTGCGTCCCAGATCGCGGCGGCGGCGTGCTCGCCCCACACGGCGCGGGCCTGGGCCAGCGACTGCAGCACCACCGTGGCGGTGATCCCCGACCCGCCGCCGTCGGACATCAGCGACGGCAACGACGGCAGCGGGTAGTTCGCGGCCTCGTCGAGGACCAACGACAGGGGCGGGTCCAGCCGGGCACCGGACCGGGCCGCCGCCAACGTGCGGGCGGTCTCGAGGATGTCCTCGAGGAACGCGCCGACCAGGCCCGCGGTCGCGGACGCGCCGGTCGAGGTGCCCAGCAGATAGATGGTGCCGCCACCGGTGAGGAACTCGTGCGGGTCCAGGTCCTCACCCGGGTCGGGGCTGACCGCGTCGAGGACCTTCGGGTCGGCCAGCGCACTGAACGCGATGCCGACCATCGCCCACACCGCGTCCCGCTGCCGCGGGTCGGCGCCGGTCAACGCCTGCAGGGTGTGTTGCCAGCCCGGTGCTGCGCCTGGGTGGCCGGTGAGGACGTCGACCGCCTCGCTCGCCGTGACCGCAGACATGGACCATCGGTACAGGTCCAGCGGGCTCGCGCCGCCGAGGGCGGCCGCGTGCAGCAGCGCCCGGACGGCCTGCTCGGCGGAGGCCTGCCAGAACGTGGCGTCGGTGGTGCCATGCGCCGCCCCCGCGGTCAGCGCCTTGGCGCGGACCATCGCCACGTGCGGATCCTGACAGCCGCGGATCGGTGACCAGCGCGCCGCCGACGGCACGCCCGGGGCCAGGTGCTGCGGGTCGAACACCGCGACCGGCCCCTTGCCCTGGCGCGTGGCCAGGGTGGTGGTCAGGTTGTCCGGGCGGGTGCTCGTGGTCACCACCGGCCCGGGCGCGTCCAGGATCGCTGGGATCACCAGGTGCAGGCCCTTGCCCGAGCGGGGCGGGCCGAGGACCAGCGTCGAGTCCTCCACCGTGGCGTAGCAGGCGACACCCCGACTCGCCCCGAGCCGGAAGCCCAGGTCACCGATCGTCGCCTTGTCCAGTGAGGGGCGCAGCTGCCGGCCACGGCGCAGAACCCGGCGGGCCCCCGCGGCACGCCGGACGTCGCTGCGCCCGGCGACCCCCGGACGGTCCACCGCCTGGTGGGCCGTCGAGCTCCCGGCCGACCGCCGGAAGAGGAGGGCGCCCGCGGCGGCAGCTGCGAGCAGCACGACGAACACGACCCAGAACAGACACGTCGGGCCGATCGACGTGCCCCACGCGACGTTTGGGTGCAGCGGGTCCGTCAGCAGACGCAGCACCGCCGCCAGCGAGAACGGCGGCGGTTTGCCGCCGGTCAGGAAGGCCGCGGCGCACGCAGCGAGCCACGTGAGCCCGCACACCCCACCCGCGCCGAGAACGACCCCGGCGAACAACACATCGTTGGAATGGAAGACTTGACGAGGAACAGATGCCATGAGTGGTACACGTCAACGACGGGGCACTCCCCGTCCTCCCCGTGGTGATCCCGCTCGGGCATCTCACAGGTTTGACGCACACGCGGGAAGCGGCCACGTGACCCGTGTCACCCCGTGCCACCTGCCTGGGACGCCGCCCCGGCGAGGCCGACGTCGCCTGCGACCATCAACACTGAGGAGCGTCGACGCCCCTTGGTCCACGCTCATTTCGCCCATAATGACGCCGTCGCGACAAGCGCCGAAGCGGTGAAGGGCGGACCGTGCGCCGGGCGTGACGCCGCGGCCGCGAGCAGCACCGATAGCGAGGACCCCTGCTCCTCGCCGACGAGGACCCCGCGACTGCGGCGGCGGCCAGGATGCCCGGGGTGGGCGCACCGACCGCGGCAGGTCAGGGCTTCGCCGCGGATGCCGACTCCTCGGTCGCCGCCGCCAGCTCGTCGAACGGGGCAGGGTTAGCGGAACGAGCGGCCTCCAACATGGCGCTGAAGTCCTCCAGGGCCTTCTTGACCCGGTCCAGGGCCTTGAGACCGCGGTCGGTCGCGGGCATTAGGTGGCTGGAGAACGCCACCGCGACATCGACGACGGGCTGCCATGCCGACGTCGCTGCCGCGGGCGATAGGTTCTCCTTGAACCGCAAGGCGTAGCGATCCGCAACCGCGACGCCCAGCATCGTCTCGATGCACGCGCCGGCCGCGGCCATGAGCAGATAGTTCGACCCTCGGGCGCTGAAGAACGCCGCATGCCGCCTCTGCGCGTCCGTGCGGGAGGTCTCGGGGATCGCGAGGATCTTCTGCTTGGCCCGCTCGATCGCCTTGAGCAGGCCGTAGGTGTAGACGATGTGCCGAGCGGTCAGCGACTCGCGGAAGACCCGCGAGTACACCGCATCGTTGTCCCAGATGCTGCGCGTCTCGTTATAGGCCAGGTTCGGCTCGCCGTGGAAGGCCGCGACGGACTGCGCAACCGAGGAGTCGGGGACGAGCGTCCTCACGCGCTGGATTGCGTCCGTCGCGCCGCCGCGCCGTCCGCCTCGGTAGTCGGCATCCGTGACGTCGGCGAACTCCTTCCGGAGCCGGTCCTGGACCGCATCCTTGCTGCGGAAGTCGGTCGCCTCCACCTTGTTCTGCGTGTTGTTGTACTTGACGATGTCGCCGAGAACCGTAGTGTTGGTGCACTTGACGAAGCGCGCCATCACCATCGCGTGCGTCGTCGCGGCCGCTTCGACCTGGTTCAGGCTGCCTAGGGCGCCGGTCGTCTGGCCGCCGTTCACGATGCCGACCCCTTCGACCCGTAGCCGCTGGGTCGGCATGCCAGCGTCTTGCAGCTCGTAGTCGTTGACCAGGACCGTGATGCCGTTGTTGAAGATCGCGAAGTTGTCCGGCTGGGTCTTCGCTGTCTCCTTGATGCCGAAGTTGATGTTTCCGCTGGACCGCACGACTCCGAGGTAGTCCCGAATGTTCGGTGACATGAGCTTCGTCTTGTGGGCCTCCCAGAGTGCGCGCAGGTCCGCAACCGCCACCGCAGTCGAGAAGGCGCTCCAATCCTGCGTCACGATCTCGAAGCCGCCCGGGACGTCGAAGGTGAACTCGTCGGAGACCAGGATGGGCGCCTGCATCCGCGCGTACTCGTCCTCGAGGACGGTCCGACCGATCTCAATGGCGGACACGTCGACCTCGATCCCGGGAAAGTCGCGCTTGACGATGCCGTCAGCGGTCTTCAGGGCCTGCTCCAACTCGTCGGCGACGTTCTTCGACTCCTTGCAGTTGTGCACGTACCAGAGTTGGAGTTCCTGGACCTCGCCGCCATTAAGAGCGTCGCGGACTTCCTCGGCGGCGCCGCGGAGTGTCTCGGGGAGCCCATCGAGCGCGCCCGTCAGCAGCCAGCTGACGCCCGTGTTGAGGTCGCTGGCTTTGTTGGCCGGTGCCTCGCCCACGTTTGACTTGTTGGACATGTACCCCTGCGCCAGGACGATGCGCTGCTTGTCGGCGGAAACAGCGACGAGGTCGCACTTCTTGTCATTGCTGCCATCGGTCAGGCTGTTGGACGCGAACGTGTCGGCGTCGTCAAAGCCGAGCCTCAACTGGGCGACGAAGAGTAGCAGGGCGTTGTCGCCGTACTTGGTGAGGTCGTCTCGACTTTCGAACGCGGCGTAGCCGGGCGTCCCGTCCGCCTTCTCGTCCTGCTGTGCCATGACCGCGTCCTCCCCTAGCGATGGCGTCGTGGGCAGCACCCTAGCCACCATCGCCGACACAGCGGCGGTAAGGCCATCTCGCGGTCTCGCGGCCTCGTCGGAACCATGGTCGCTGACTTGGCCTATCCCCCGGCCTGCCCACGTCCGCCCGCGTCACTCGTTACCGAGAACCTTCAAGTCGACCGGACTGGGCGCCCGTCGAACTGGTACCGCTGGCGTCACGAGACCGTGGACGTCACCAATGCGGAGGTCAGGCTGAACTCGACGATCCTCCATGGGCGGCCGAGCACCAGCGCGCGGCGCCTTGCGTCATACCGCCGCCTATGACGTCCAACGATGGACTCGTGGCCTCCGCCGACCTGTTCGGGCAGAGCGGAGTATCGGGTGGCGGCGAGCGACGTTTCGGGACATCGATTACCGCAGAGCAGCGACACGTCCCGTGCCCTGTAGACCCCTGTAGACCCTCAAGTTCCCGCCGAAACCGTCAAATTTTCGTCCAACTTCCGGACTTCCAGCGCCATCCGCTGGTTGGTGTTGAACAGGTCGAGCTCGTTGTCGGTGGCGAGGTGGCGCACGATGAAGGCGCGTTGGCCCACGTGCCAGAGCCCTTCGCCTTGCCGCAGGTCGGGCAGCTGCGCCTGCTCGGTGCTGGTGAGCCCGAGGCGGCGTGCGGCGCCGGTGGTTTCGCCTGGTTCTTGCTGGTAGATGATCTTGGTGGCGCAGTCGGCGAGCAGCCCGTTGGCGGTGGCGCGGGTGCTGGAGCTGGCATCGCCGACGGCGTCGAGGTCGGACAGGCGGTGGATGATCAGCAGGTTCGCGATCCCGTACCCGCGGGAGAGCTTCCACTCCGCCTGCATGCGCGCCAGCAGGGCGGGTTGCCGGATCAGGCGCCAGGCTTCGTCGTAGATGATCCACCGGGCGCCGGCGTTCGGGTCGGTCAGGGCGGCTTCCATCCAGGCGCTGGCGCAGGTCATGACCATGGCGGTGAGCTGGTCGGAGCCGTGGATGCGGGACAGGTCGAGGGTGACCATCGGCAGGGACGGCTCGAACGTGACGGTCGAGGGGCCGTCGAACAGGCCGGCGAGGTCACCGGCGACGAGGCGGCGCAGCGCGTGGGCGAGCTCGCGTCCGTCGCGGGCCAGCTCGGCCGTGTCCTGTCCACCATCCCTGCCCGCACCGCAGTCCTCGGCGGTGGGGCGCAGCAGCCGGTCGACGACCCGGGGCAGGGTCGGGGTCGGGTCGGCGGTGACGGTGCCGGTCAGGGCGCAGTCAAGCGCAGTGTGCTCGACCGCGGTCAGGGCCCGTCCGAGCGCGGATTCGGCGAGGGAGCCGAGCAGCGTGCGTCGGCGGGTGGCGACCATCTCGGCCCATTCGTCCTCGGCGATGCCGGGGTGGCGGGGGCCCGGGTCGAGTGGGTTGAGCCGGTTGCCGGTGCCTGGGCCGAGCGCGATGGTGGCGCCGCCGACGCGGGCGGCGACAGCGGTCCATTCGCCTTTCGGGTCGCCGGGCACATAGATGCGCCGGCCGAGGGCGATGGAGCGGGTGGCGATCGACTTGGCCAGGCAGGACTTGCCCTTGCCGACGGCCCCGGCGAGCAGGCAGTTCGGGTTGGTCAGCACCCCATCCTGGTAGAGCACCCACGGGTCGAAGCAGAACCCGGCCCCGGACCAGGCGTCCTGCCCGATGAACACGCCGGCCTCCCCAAGCCCGGCCTCGGCGAGGAACGGGTACGCGCCGGCGAGCACGTCGGAGGTGGCCCGGTGGGCGGGCAGCCGCAACCGTCGCAGCGCCCGCAGCGCCTCGGGTCGGTGCTCCCCGAGCCGCGGCACCAGGGCGGGACGGTCGGCCTTGGTCGTCTCGTCGTTCCCGGCCGCGCCCGGCCGTTCGCTGCCGTGCGCGGTGAGGGTTCTCGCGGCTGCTCGTAGGGCGCGCCGGTCGCGTCGCCCGGCGCGCCCCTTCGCCGCGGTCGTGTAGAGGAGGCCGGTGTGGACTCGTGGTGCAGCCATCGAAGCTTCCCTCCTGGGGGGTGCTCGTCAGTGGATGGGCCGGGCCAGCGGCAGCGCGGCGGCGGTGAACGCGCGGGCTTGTTGGCCTTGCAGCCGGCGGGTCTCACACCCGCACCCGATGGCGGCGCGTTCGACCTGCGCGATCGCGTCCTCGAGCTGTTCGAGGCTGGCCGCGGTCAGGGTGATCAGCCCGGTGAACTTCAGGTCGGCGTGTCCGGCCAGCAGGGCCCGTTCCCGATCCAGGACGTCGTCGAGCTCGGCCGCGTCGGCCAGGTCGGCGATGGCGCCGATCCGGGCGCGTTGCGCGGCGTCGGTGACGTGCTCGACCTTGGCGCGGCGGATGTCGCGGATCGCCTGCCGCGCGGACAGGGGTGTCGCGGTGATCGACAGGGCCCGGGTGATGCCGGGCTGGAAGATCAGCGCGTGCAGGAAGTCGGCCGGCACGTCGGTGCGGGGCCATTCGCTGACCCACAGCACGCACGAGTAGCCGGTGTCGTGCCGGATCCAGTCCCAGTCCTCGTCGATCGCGACCGGCCCCGCGCAGGCCAGCGACCGCCCCTGCCCGCCGCGCGCGGTCGGGTCGTAGGCGGCCCGGATCGTCGCGGCGAGCGCGCCCGTGTCGAGCCAGCCGACGAGGCGAAGGTCCGCGGCGCGCAGGCTCGCCTCGAGCGAGCCCATCTCCTGGCGGAGCCGGTCCAGGGACTTGCCGCCGCGCACCCGCAGCCGGCCGGGCGGTGCCTTGACGGCGATCGCGACGAGACTGCGGTGGGTGGCCGCGGCCGGGGTGTACGTGCGCAGCAGGCACTGGTACTCGTCGGTCGCCCAGGCGGCCTCGTCGGTGGCCGGCTCGACCCGGGACTGGTGCCACCAGCCGAGGATCCCGTCGCCGGAGTCCGGGCAGACCCGCTCGAGGACCTGCACCCGGACCGCCTGACCGGACGCGGCGAGTCCGGCCAGCACCCGGCTCCACCCGGTGACCCGGCGCCGCTGCTCCTCGGGGGACAGCAGCAGGTAGGCGGCGTGGTCGACGTGCGCGACCACGGTCAGGGTGGCCTCGTGCGGGTCGTGCACGACCGCCGCGCCGGTGGTCTCGTCCAGCAGGAATCGCAGCGCTGCACCGTCACCGGGCAGGCCCATCGTCCCGGCCGGGCGGGCCCTGCCCGGGTGGACCCGGTACCGGCGCTGCCCGTGCAGGTGCCGTAGCCCGTAGTGGACCGCGGTCGGCAGCAGCTCGACGATCGGCCGCCCGCCGCGCCGCACGAACGCCAACCCGAGCAGGCCGGCCCAGACCGGCCCGGTGACCGCGAGCCCGCCCAGGCCCGCCACGAACACCGCGATGGTAGCCAGAGCGGCGGCGGCGCCGATGCAGGCGACCCGGCTGGCCGACAGCCCGAGCAGCAGCCCACGCTGGGACAGCCGCGCGAAACGCACCATCGACGCCCCCGCGGGAGTACCGGTCTGACTCATGACTCGTCCTTCCGTTGCGGCCGCGTGAGCCGTTCAGGCGCCCGCGGCGCGGGCGGCGTCGTATGCCGTTCAGCGGGGCTGGCCGCGCCGCCTCCCGTCGCGTCGGTGACCGGGGCGTGGGCCGTCTCGGCCGGTGGCATCGTCGGTGTGCCCTGCCCCCCGGGGGCGTTGGCGCCCTGAGGCGGCATCGACACGGCCGGCTTCCACCCGTTGTCGGTCTTGCCGGGCGGGTGCAGGTTCGGCCCCGCACCGCCACCACCGTTGCCGCCACTGCCTCCACTGCCGCCGCTGGCGAGGGCGGTGCGTGACGCGGTGACCCGGGACCCGGCGGCTCCGGCCAGGCCGGTACGCAGGTAGGCGAGCTTCTGCGGCGCGGACACCGCCACGCGCCCGCCCGCGATGGCGTGTCCGGCGCTCAGGTGGGCGGCATACAGGGAGTCCCCGACGAACACGCACATCCGGATCGCGAGCCACGGCGAGAGCCCACCGAGCAGCAGGATGAGCGCGCCGACCGCGAGCTGGGTGCCGACCTGGGTGGTTTGGCTGCCGGCGAGCCCGGACCCTTGCATGACCAGGATCCCGGTGACCAGGATCAGCACCAGGATCAGCTTGGCGGCGATCATCGCGGCCACGAACTCGACCCAGCGGCGCACCCAGGCGCGGGTGATGTCCGCGGTGGCGCCGGCGAACGCGAGCGGGGCCAGCACCGCGCACACGATCAGCAGCAGCTTGCGCACCATCATCGCGAACCACACGATGACGGTCGCGGCCAGGACCGCGAGGGCGAGCACGAGCATGACGGCCGGGTTGGCCAGGTTGGTCATGTCCGCGAGCGCGAACAGGGCACCGATCCCGTGTACCGATGTGCCGAGGGTGTGCTGTACGACCGCGTCGGCGAGCTGGTCGACCGCGGCCAGCAGGACCCGGGTGACGGCCAGCGCGAACCCGCTGCCCAGGGCCATGATGAACAGGCCCTTCACGGCCCGGCCCAGTCCGCCGGGCTCGCGGCGCAGCGCGGCGGTGATCAGCTGCAGCACGAACAGGCCGAGGCAGATCACCAGGGCGATCGCGCCGGTGACGGCCAGCTCCTTGCGCAGCCCGGGGGAGGCCAGATCGACGGTGGTGGCGGTGTCGATCTGCGACCAGAGCCAGCTCGTCGCTGTGGTGGCGGCCTGCCCGAACGCGGTCGCGATCGCCCCGAACGCGCTCTCGGTGATGGCCCCGGCTGCCGAGGCGATCTGGCAGGCGGGGTTGAGCATGTTGACCCCGGTGCAGCTCACGACGTCCCCTGCCTCAGGCTGGTGTAGAGCACCACGTTGACGAACCCCCACGAGGTCCTGCTCGGGGGACCCTCGAAGTCGGCGGTGACCGACACCGACGAACGGGTCGCGCTCTCGCGTCCGGCGGCGGTGGTGTGCAGGGTGATCGTTGCGGTGACCTGCCGGGCGGTGACGCCCGGGTCGGTGACCCGGCCCGCGTCGACGGCGTTGGACCATGCCAGCGGCTCGGACACGCGCACGTCCGCCACGGTGGTGTACCCGCCGAGCGCGGCCAGCCGAGCCCACTCGGCCGCGGACGGGACCGGTGAGGTGCCCGGCCCGTCGCTTTGTTCGGTGACCGAGTAGACCGCGAGCCGGTCGCGCAGCTCGACCGGGACCAGCCCGACCACGAGCGGCTCGGTCGTGGTGGCCGCCTCCGCGTCGACCCAGGCGAGGAACTGCCTGCGCGGCGTGCGGTAGTCCTGGGTCAGCAGCGCGGTCACGAACCCGGCGGCATACAGGTCCGGGTGTGAGCGGGCCTCGTCAGGGATGCGGTCACGCTGCGCCGGGTCGGGGGATGGAGCGGGCATCGCGCGCAGCTGCTCGAGCTGACGGCGCACCGCGGCGTCCTGACCCAGATCGGCTGGCGGCGTCACCGGGGTCTGTGAAGCGCTGACGGTGAGAGCGCCCTTCGGCGGCGAGTTGCGGGTCGAGGTGGCGTTGCCAGACAGGGCCCACAGACCCACGGACGCGATGAGCGCGGCGAGCAGGAACGACACGAGCATCAGGGCGCTGCGCCGGGAGCCGCGGGATGTTGGCAGGTGACGGTGGGTCATTGGATCGCCGCCCCCGCGTTGGAGAAGAACGTGACCAGCGTGTTCGCGGCGCCGATCAGCATCGCCGCGGCGCCGGCGATGATCACGCCGGTCTTACCGCGGCCGGCGATGTGCGGGTTCGACGAGCTCGCCCCGATCGCCCATGCGACCGCGGAGATGACCACTCCCGCGACGGAGGCGACCAGACCGAAGGTGAGCATCGCCCCGACCACCTTCTCCAGCGCCACCAGACCAGGCAGGCCATCGGTCAGACGTTCCGCACTTCTGGCACGTAAATAGCCCCCAGCCACGTTCGGTGCGGTCACCGCGGAACCACATTTACCCCACCCCACGACGGCCGAAGGCCCCGTTTGCTCGATCGTCTTTTGACCCCCCGTTTCCGGGGCTGTCAGTTTGAGGTGTAGGCGCTGGTGGGGATGTGCAGCAGGTC
>NZ_JBDIAQ010000027.1:0-32894 GCF_039812505.1 Intrasporangium sp.
CCAGGGCGCTGGCTCGCGAGCTGGGGCCGGAGTACGAGCGCGAGGTCATCCACCGCGACTTCCTCGTGGTGCTCTGACCCGCCGACCGGACGACCCTTCCCGGTCGGGCGGGCAGCCGCGCCCGGTACCCGGAGCGCAGTCCACGATCCGGTCCGCCCTCGCGGCGGCCGTGAGGCCCCGCTAGCGTGCCGAGCACAACGTCATACCGCTCATCCAGAGGGGCAGAGGGACACGGCCCGACGAAGCCCCGGCAACCCGGCCCTCCGAGAGTCTCGGAGCCGACAGGTGCCCCGTCCGTCCCGCGCCGCGGGAAAGATGAGAAAGGCCTCCGCATGACACACCTCGAGCCACCTGCGCTCACCCGGCGGCTTCACGTCGACCTGCTGCGGATCACCGCCTGCGCCTGTCGGCCCTGAGCTGCCGCGGCCGGACAGTCCGCCACGACTTACCAGCCCTTCGGCGACAGCGCGCCGTACGCCGCGACCCGGCCGGCTCCGTCCCGAGACGGCACGGCGCGTGACCGCACCGATTCGCCATACCATCAACTGCTTTGGAGGAAACAGGCCATGACCACCACCCACGAGACCCAGGTACCGACCACCGAACCCCAGCTGATCCGCCCGGAGGTCCGCACGACGCTCGCGACCGGCACCGCAACCGAGGTGCGCGTCGGGGCGAGCTCGCACTCCTTCACGATCGACGAGCCGGAGAGCCTGGGTGGTACGGACAAGGGGGCCAACCCGGTCGAACACCTGCTGGCCGCACTCGGCGCCTGCCAGGTCATCACCTTCCAGGTGTGGGCGCAGCAGCTCGGCATCCGGCTGGACGAGGTCGACATCGCGCTCTCGGGTGAGCTCGACCTCCGGGGGTTCTTCGGGCTCGCCGAGGGGGTACGCCCCGGGTTCCGCTCGATCGACGTGTCGGTCCAGCTCTCCGGACCCGAGACGCCGGAGCGCTACGACGAGCTCACGCGAGCGGTCGAGCAGCACTGCCCAGTGCTCGACTCGCTCGGCAACGCCGTCCCGGTGCGGACGACCTACGCGATCGCCTGAGCTCGCCAAGGGGGCGGCTGGCTGCGGGACGGTCCTCGAGAGGGCCCAGGCTTGCGGTCGGGTGGCGGTTCGTGCCCACTCGACCTGCTGCCCACCGACCGGGACCGGCCGGCCCGCTTCACGGCGTGAGGGGCCGGGGCCTGCGTCGCAGGCCCCGGCCCCTCGCTCGTGACCCTGCCCGCGCGAGTGGGTGGGCTCGGGTGCGTCCGCCGGCTCAGTGGTGGGTGGCCGCCTCGGCACCGACCCCGGTCAGCGAGCGCACCTCCATCTCCGCGTACTTGGCCGCGTTGAACTCCTTGCTGGTCACGGTGCCGATGTAGCCGAGCAGGAAGCCGAGCGGGATCGAGACGAGACCCGGGTTGTCGAGCGGGAACCAGTGGAAGTCGATCCCCTGCAGCATCGACGGGCTCTTGTCGGTCACCGGGTCGACCGGCTTGCCCGACACGACCGGGCTGAAGATGATCAGCGTGACGGCGCTGATCAGGCCGCCGTAGATGCTCCACAGGGCGCCGCGGGTGTTGAAGCGCCTCCAGAAGAGCGAGTAGAGGATGGTCGGCAGGTTCGCGCTCGCCGCGATCGCGAAGGCCAGGGCGACCAGGAAGGCGATGTTCTGGCCCATCGCGAAGATGCCGCCGGCGATCGCCACCGCGCCGAGGACCAGCGCCGAGATCCGCGCCACCTTCACCTCCTCCTCCGGGGTCGCCTTGCCGTCCTTGACGATCGTGTTGTAGACGTCGTGCGACAGCGAGGCGCTGGCCGTGATCGTCAGGCCCGCGACGACCGCCAGGATCGTGGCGAACGCGACGGCGGAGACGATCCCGAGCAGGATCTCGCCGCCGAGGTGGAAGGCGAGCAGCGGGGCGGCCGCGTTGGCACCACCCGGGGCGGACTTGATCTCCGCGGCCCCGACCATCTCGGCGGCGCCGAAGCCCAGCACGAGGGTGAACAGGTAGAACAGCCCGATCAGCCAGATCGCCCAGACCACCGAGCGGCGTGCCTCCCGCGAGGTCGGCACGGTGTAGAAGCGCATGAGCACGTGCGGCAGGCCGGCCGTGCCGAGCACGAGCGCCAGCGAGAGCGAGATGAAGTCGAGCGGGTTCTTGTACTGCAGGCCGGGCGAGAGCAGGTCGCGCGCCGTCCCGTCGGCGGCCGCCGGGGCCGCGTCGTTGGCGGCACCCAGGAGCGTGGACAGGTTCAGGCCGAACTTGCCGAGCACCCACAGCGTCATGACGGCGGCACCGATCATCAGCAGGACGGCCTTGATGATCTGGACCCAGGTGGTGCCCTTCATGCCGCCGTAGATGACGTAGAAGATCATGATCACACCGACGATGGCCACCACCACGCGCTGGCCGACGGCTCCGTCGATGCCGAGCAGCAGGGCGACCAGGCCGCCCGCGCCGGCCATCTGGGCGAGCAGGTAGAAGAACGAGACGGCCAGCGTCGAGATGGCGGCGGCGATGCGGACCGGCTTCTGGCGCAGCCGGAAGCTGAGGACGTCGGCCATCGTGTACTTGCCGACGTTGCGCAGCAGCTCGGCGACCAGCAGCAGGGCCACGAGCCAGGCCACCAGGAAGCCGACCGAGTAGAGGAAGCCGTCGTACCCGTTCAGGGCGATGGCGCCGGCGATGCCGAGGAACGAGGCGGCCGACAGGTAGTCGCCGGCGATCGCGATGCCGTTCTGCCGCCCGGTGAAGGCCCGGCCGCCGGCGTAGTAGTCGGCGGCACTGCGGTTGTTGCGGGAGGCCCGGATCACGATGACCAGGGTCACCAGGACGAACAGGACGAAGATCGTGATGTTCAGCGACGGGTTGCCGACGCTGGTCTGGGCGGGCAGCAGCCCGGGGAGCAGGGCACTCACGGGCGGACCTCCGTCATCTGCTCGGCGAGGGCCTTGGCGGCCGGGTCGAGCTCACGGTCGGCCCAGCGGGCGTAGGCCATGGTGATCGCGAAGGTCGACACGAACTGCCCCAGACCGAGGATCAGGCCCCAGGTGATGTTGCCGAACACGCGGGTGCCCATGAAGTCGTGGGCGAACACGGCGAGCAGCACGTAGAGGAAGTACCAGGCGAGGAACGCGATGGTGAGGGGGAAGACGAACCTGCGGAACTTCGACCGCAGCTCGGCGAACTCGGGTGTCTCCTGCAGGGCGACGTTGGGATCGCGCTCCAGCAGCTGAGCTTCGTGGCTCAAGGGAACCTCCAAACCGTAGGACCAGTGGTGCCACGCTAGGAGTCCGGCGGGGCCCTGGCACCGGCTCAGGGGGTGCCTGTCGCCCAGCGGGTCGAAGGGCTCGGCGTGCGCGAGATCCCGCGCGACGAACGGCGGTGATTCAGCGACGAGCGGTCGAGCCCTCCGGGTGGAACGTGCCGCGGTCGAGGCGCAGGTGCTCCGGTGCGTGCAGGCGGACCATCGTCTGGGCCAGGTGCTCCGGCCGGCGTCCGCGCGTCAGCACGGAGGCCAGGACCATCGTGGCGAAGGCGACCGGCACCGTGACCGCGGCAGGCTGGGTCAGGATGGCGCCGAGCCAGCCCTGCTGGCCGATCCCGAACATGGTCGTCAGGACCGCGGTCATCGACAGCGACCCGCCGACCACGAGCCCGCAGATCGTCCCGACGGAGGTGAGCCCACGCCACCAGATCCCGAGCACGAGCATCGGGCAGAACGTCGAGGCGGCGACGGCGAAGGTGATCTCCACCGCGTGGGCGACCGGCACGTCGGCGGAGGCGAGCGTGAGCAGCAGCGCGACGAGCACGCACACGCCCGTCGCGGTCCGGAAGGCCCGGATCCCCTGCCCGTGCTCGGTGCGTCGGCGGAACAGGTCCTGGCTGAGCACCCCGGCCACCGAGACGACCAGCCCCGAGGACGTGGACAGGAACGCCGCGAAGGCCCCCGCCGCCACCAGCGCGGTGAGCAGGTCGGCGACCGGTCCGGCGAAGACCCGGCCGGGCAGCTCGAGCACGACCGAGTCGGCCCGGCCCGCCGCGACCAGGTCGGCGGCGAAGACCTTGCCCAGCACCCCGTAGAGGACCGGCAGCACGTAGAAGCCGCCCAGCAGGACGAGCACGACGAGTGTCGTGCGGCGTGCGGTGCGCCCGTCCCGGTTGGTGTAGAAGCGCACCACCACGTGCGGCAGGCCCATGGTGCCCAGGAAGGTGGCCACGACCAGCGAGTAGGTCAGGTACAGGGCGTGCTCGCCGGTCAGCGGCTCGGCCCACTCGGCCAGGTCGACGGTACCGGTGCCGGGCCGCCCGTGGCCGGCCCAGGCGCCGAGGAAGAAGAACACGGGGGTCAGCAGGGCGACGAGCTTGAGCCAGTAGTGGAACGCCTGCACCAGGGTGATGCTCCGCATCCCGCCGGCCAGCACGTTGAGCGCGACGACGAGCGCGACGACGAGCGGTCCGACCCACCGCGGGGCCCCGGTCAGGGTGCGCAGTGTCAGGCCGGCGCCCTGGAACTGCGGCACCAGGTAGAGCATCCCGATCGCGACGACCAGCACGCTCGAGACGGTCCGCGCGGCGCGCGACTCGCAGCGCAGCTGGGCGAAGTCGGGCAGCGTGTAGGCGCCGGAGCGTCGCAGCGGTGCGGCCACGAAGACCAGCAGCAGCAGGTAGCCGGCGGTCCACCCGACCGGCAGCCACAGCATGTCGGTGCCGCGGACCAGGATCAGGCCGGCCACCCCGAGGAACGAGGCCGCGGACAGGTACTCGCCGCTGATCGCCGAGGCGTTGAGCACCGGGCCGACGCCGCGTGAGGCCACGTAGAAGTCGCTCGTCGTGCGGGACACCCGCAGCCCGTAGGCGCCGATGACCAGGGTGGCGACCGAGACCACGAGGACCGCGGCGATGCTCGCTGCGGTGCTCACCGGTTCTCCAGCAGGTCGCTGAAGTCACGCTCGTTGCGCTCCGCGCGTCGCACGTAGGCCCAGCCGAGCAGCAGGATCTCGGTGAAGGCGCAGACCGTGAGCAGGATCCAGGGCACCGGTACCCCGAGCAGCGTGGCCCGGCCGACCCCCGGCACGAGCCGGAAGAGCAGCGGCAGCGCGCCCAGCGTCAGGACGAGCACCGCGACGACCCCGAGCGCCAGCCGTAGCTGGCTGCGCATGAGCGAGGTGACGTAGACCTCGCCGAGCTGGGTCTGCGCGTCGATCTCCGAGGCGATCGACAGGCGTCTGGCCCGGGCGGCCGACGTGCGCGGGCTGGTCACCCGGACCCGCTGCGGCCGCCGGTCCGGGTCGCTGCCCGGTGTCACGACGCCCCCCGGCGCCCGGCCCGGCCGGTCACGGCCCGCCCCGGCCGCCCGGCTGGGCGCGTCGCACGAGGACGTCGCGCAGCTCGCGGGTGTGGCGCCGGCTCACGGCCAGCTCCGTGCCCCCGACGACGACCGTGTAGCGCCCGCCCTCGTTGCGCCACTCGGTGATGTGGGCCAGGGCGACCAGGAAGGAGCGGTGGATCCGGACGAACCCGGCGTCGCGCCACTGCTCGGCGAGCGTCGAGAGGGGTACCCGGAGCAGGTGGCTGCCGCTGGCCGTGTGCAGCCGGGCGTAGTCGCCCTGCGCCTCGACGTAGCGCACCTCGGCCCGCGGCACCCGTCGGCTCACCCCGCCGAGCTCGACCACGATGCCCTCGTCGGCCGCCGCGGCTGCCGGGTCGCGGCCCTCGGCCCGGTGCAGGACGCGGCGGACCGCCTCGGCCAGCCGCTCGTCGCGGACCGGTTTCAGCACGTAGTCGACGACGTTGAGCTCGAACGCGTCGACGGCGTGCTTCTCGTGGGCGGTGACGAAGACGACCGGCGGCGGCGTGGTGAAACGGGACAGGACCCGGGCCAGGTCGAGCCCGGTCAGGCCGGGCATCTGCACGTCCATGAAGATCGCGTCGACGGCGCGCTCGTGCAGCACCCGCAGCGCCTCCTCGCCCGAGCCCGCCGACAGCACGGTGCCGACCCGCTCGTCGTGCCGCAGCAGCCAGACGAGCTCGTCGAGCGCCGGCGTCTCGTCGTCGATCGCGAGCACGCACAACCGGGTCGCGGGCCGGTCCGCGCTGCCCCCGCCCGGCCCCGCGCGGGCAGCACCCCCGGCTGCTGCGGCGGTGGGCGGCATACCCGAGGACCCGCTCACACGTGCACCCCCGGTCGGAACTTCGGCAGGCGCACCGTGACGCAGGTACCGGCGCCCGGTGCCGTCTCGACGACCAGGCCGTACTCGTCGCCGAACGCGGTGCGCAGCCGCTCGTCGACGTTGGCCAGGCCGACCGAGTCGAGCGCGGTGTCGCCGGTGAGGGCCCGGCGCACCCGCTCGGGGTCCTCGCCGATGCCGTTGTCCTCGATGGTCACGACGCACTCCCGGTCGGCGTCCTGGGCCAGGATGGTGATCTCGCCCTGGCCGGGCCGGCCCTCGATGCCGTGGCGGACGGCGTTCTCCACGAGCGGTTGCAGGCACAGGAACGGGACGACCACGGGCAGCACCTCGGGTGCGACGCGCACCGTCACGACGAGGCGGTCGCCGAAGCGCGCCTTCTCGATGACCAGGTAGGCCTCGATCGAGCGCAGCTCCTCGGCGAGCGTGGTGAACTCCCCGTGCCGCCGGAACGAGTAGCGGGTGAACTCGGCCAGGTCGAGCAGCAGCTCCCGGGCCCGGCCCGGGTCGGTACGGGTGAACGAGGCGATCGCGGTGAGCGAGTTGTAGATGAAGTGTGGGCTGATCTGGGCCCGCAGGGCGCGCACCTCGGCCTCGATGAGCCGGGTGCGCGACGCGTCCAGCTCGGCCAGCTCGAGCTGGCCGGAGACCCAGCGCGCGACCTCGTCGCTCGCCTGGACGAGCACGGCGGAGGCCTGCAGCGCGAAGACCTGAAGGGTCCCGACGACCTTCTCCTCGACCACGAGCGGGGCGACGATCCCCTCCCGCAGCGGGCAGCCCGGGTCGTCGCAGTCGATCTCCGCGCGTGACGCCACGACGGTGCGCCCGTTGCGCAGGGTCGTCTCGGCCAGCCGCAGGGAACGGGTGCCGTGCCCGGACCGAGCCCCGTCCCACGCGAGCAGCCGGCTCGTGTCGGTCATCGCGACGGCCGGGGCGCCGAGGAGGGCCCGGAGGAACTTCAGCGACCGCTGCGCCGCGGCCTCGGTGAGTCCGCCGCGCAGCGGCGGGGCGGCGAGGGAGGCGGTATGCAGCGTGCGGAAGGTGGCGCGGTCGGCCTGGCTACCCAACGGGTCCCGGCGCAGCAGCCCGCTCCACGGCGTCATGGCGACACGATAGGCGACGGCTCACCGCCCCGGGCGGGCCGCAGCCGCGCCTCCGTCCGGCGGGTCCCCGGAGTCCGTACCGGGGACGTCGTCGCTCTCGTCGAGGTGCCACAGCCCGGACCGGCGCTCGGCCTCCAGCTCGGCCTGGGTGGCGGACCGGGCCGCGTAGCGGTCGCGCATCGCGGCCCGCTTCTCCCCGCGGGTCAGCCGGCCGGAGTCCTGCAGGCGCAGGTCGGTGCCCCGCGCCCCGAGCAGCTCGGCACCGGACTGCAGCGTCGGCTCCCAGTCGAAGACGACGGCGTCGTCGGCGGTACCGATGACCACGGTGTCGCCGGCCACCGCGCCGACCTGGTACAGCCGCTCCTCGACACCGATCCGGGCGAGCCGGTCGGAGAGGTAGCCGACCGCCTCGTCGTTGGTGAAGTCGGTCTGGCGCACCCAGCGCGTGGGCCGCTCGCCCACGACCCGGAAGAACTCGCCGTCGGGGCCTCGCTCCCGGCGCACCTCGAACCCGCTGTCGTCGACCGCCCTGGGGCGCAGGACGGCTCGCTGCGGCGCCACTGCCGGCAGCTCGGCGCGGGCCTGCTCGACGAGCCGGGCCAGCGCGAACGTGAGCTCCTTCAGGCCGCTGTGCGCGACCGCCGACACGATGTGGACCTCGTGGCCCTGCGCCTCGAGCTCGGGCTTGACCAGCTCGGCCAGCTCGTGCGCCTCGGGCACGTCGGCCTTGTTCAGTACCACGACGCGGGTGCGCTCGGCCAGCGGCCGCCCGCCGAGGTCGGCGTCGGGCACGTAGCGGGACAGCTCGTGCTCGATGACCTGCAGGTCGGTCAGCGGGTCACGACCTGGCTCCAGGGTCGCGCAGTCGACGACGTGGACGAGCACCGAGCACCGCTCGACGTGGCGGAGGAACTCCAGACCGAGCCCGCGTCCCTCGTGGGCACCCGGGATCAGCCCGGGCACGTCGGCGACCGTGAAGCGGACCGTGCCCGCCGTGACGACCCCGAGGTGGGGCACGAGGGTGGTGAACGGGTAGTCGGCGATCTTCGGTCGGGCCGCCGACAGCACCGACACCAGGGAGGACTTGCCGGCACTCGGGAAGCCGACCAGTGCGACGTCGGCCAGCGTCTTCAGCTCGAGGACCACGTCGCGCACCTCCCCGGGCTCCCCGAGGAGCGCGAACCCGGGCGCCTTGCGCCGCGGCGAGGCCAGCGCCTTGTTGCCCAGGCCGCCGCGTCCGCCGCGCGCCACCACGTGCTCGGTCCCCATCCCCACGAGGTCGGCCAGCATCGTCCCGTCCGCGTCCTTGACGACGGTGCCCTCCGGCACGGGCAGCACGAGGTCGGCGCCGTCGGCGCCGTTGCGCTCGTCGCCGGCGCCCGGCCGGCCGTTGCCCGCCCGCCGGTGCGGGCTGCGGTGGTAGTCCAGCAGCGTCGTCGCCTGCGGGTCGACGCGCAGGATCACCGAGCCGCCGCGCCCACCGTTGCCACCGTCGGGGCCGCCGAGCGGCTTGAACTTCTCGCGACGCACCGACGCGACACCGTGGCCACCGTGGCCGGCGGCCGCGTGCAGCACGACTCGGTCGACGAAGGTCGTTGCCATGTCAGGTCACTCTTCCAGATCGAGCCGGGTGGGCGGCATACCGACCGTCCGGGGTATGCCGCTGGGCCGGCGGGCACGCGAAAGGGCGGGCCCCGCGGGGCCCGCCCTTCACCCGCGACCGGTCAGGGGGTCACTCCGCAGCGACGGGGACCTGCGCCGACTCGATGCTGACCGTCCGGCGGCCGCGCCTGGTGCCGAACTTCACGGCGCCCGCCACGAGGGCGAAGAGCGTGTCGTCGCTGCCCCGGCCGACGCCCTCGCCGGGGTGGAAGTGGGTGCCCCGCTGCCTCACGAGGATCTCGCCGGCGTTGACCTGCTGGCCGCCGTAGCGCTTGACGCCGAGTCGCTGTGCGTTCGAGTCGCGCCCGTTCCGTGAGGAGGACGCACCCTTCTTGTGTGCCATGTCGGTTGCTCCTTGGTGAGTCTGTGTGCCGGAAGGCCCGGGACGATCAGGCGTCGATGCCGGTGATCCTGACCTGGGTCAGCGGCTGGCGGTGACCCTGGCGCTTGCGATAGCCGGTCTTGTTCTTGAACTTCATGATCGTGATCTTGGGGCCCTTGGCGGGCTTGATGACCTGGGCGGTCACGGATGCCTTCGCGAGGTCCTCGGCACCGGAGGTGACCACGTCGCCGTCCACGAGGAGCAGCGGCGTGAGCTCGATCGACTCGCCCGGCTGCCCCGCCACCTTGTCGACGAGCAGCACATCGCCCACCGACACCTTCTCCTGGCGACCGCCAGCGCGAACAATCGCGTACACAGTGAAACTCACTCTCTGATCAGGACCGGTGTGCCACTTCTGGCACCGGCCCGTCGACACGGGCGCGGTGGGCGCACCGAGGATCTACATTACCGGCTCCGGGGCCGGGCTCACAAACCGGCCGTCGAGCCCTCCGGAGCGGGCCCGGCGGTCGCCCCGGACGAGCCCTCGTCGCGGTCCGGCGCGGCGACGTGCACGACGTGGGCCGCCCCGGGGGGGCCAGCCGGCGCGACGACCCGGCCGCGATGCCGCCGCGGCCGGCGCACCGGCTCCGGCTGCGCGTTCGGCTCGGCGGTGGGGGGCTCGGGTTCGGGTTCGGTGAGTCCGGGCTCGGCCGGAGGGGCGACTCCGGTGGCCGCCTCGGCCACCGGCTCCACCGGCTCGGGGGGCTGCGTGGTCTGCGCCGGGGACCCGTCGGGTGCCGACGCCGGGTCGGTGGCCACCGGTTCCGGCGCGCTGCCGTCGCTGCCGGCCGCGGTGCGCTCCTGCTGCTCGGCAGCCGCCTGTCGCGGCCCGGCCGACCTCGGCCCGGTCCGGTCCGGCTCGACCTGGGCGTCGACCCCGGTCAGGCTGTCCGTCGGTACGGGCTCGGCCTGGTCGCCCTCGTCGGCCGGGCGGGCGGTCTTGACCGCAGCGGCGTGCGCCATGGCCGCGATCTGTGCCGCGGTCGGCCCGCTCGGCTTCGCCTCCGGCTCGGCGCTCCTGCTCCCCCGGGCCTCGTTGCCGGAGCCGTTGCCGTTGCCGTTGCCCGAGGCGGCGGCATCCGACCCCCGTCGGGCGCGCCGGCCCGACGAGGCGCCGTCGTGCTGGTGGGCACCCTTGCCGACCGGGTCGGTGTGGATGATGAATCCCCGGCCGTTGCACTGGTCACAGGTCTCGGAGAAGACCTCGACCAGGCCCGACCCGACCCGCTTGCGGGTCATCTGGACCAGTCCGAGCGAGGTCACCTCGGCGACCTGGTGCTTGGTGCGGTCACGGCCGAGGCACTCGAGCAGCCGCCGCACGACGAGGTCGCGGTTCGACTCGAGGACCATGTCGATGAAGTCGACGACGATGATGCCGCCGATGTCGCGCAGCCGCAGCTGCCGGACGATCTCCTCGGCCGCCTCGATGTTGTTCTTGGTGACGGTCTCCTCGAGGTTGCCGCCGGAGCCGATGAACTTGCCGGTGTTGACGTCGATGACCGTCATCGCCTCGGTGCGGTCGATGACCAGCGAGCCACCGGACGGCAGCCAGACCTTGCGGTCCATCGCCTTGGCCAGCTGCTCGTCGACGCGGTAGTGCGTGAAGAGGTCGTCGGTGCCCGTCCACCTCGTGACCCGGTCGGCGAGGTCGGGGGCGACCGCCGTGATGTAGGGGTGGATCTCCTGCCAGGCCTGCTCCCCGCTGACCACCAGCTGCGAGAAGTCCTCGTTGAAGATGTCCCGGATGACGCGGACGGTCAGGTCGGGCTCGCCGTGCAGCAGCAGCGGCGCGCTGCCGGTCGGGCTCGAGCCGGACCCGCCGTTCTTCTTCCTGCCCTTCGACTTGCCCGACTTGGGCGCCGCGGCGGCCTGGGCCCGGGCCTGGATGTCCTCCCAGGTGGTGCTGAGCCGCTCGACGTCCGCCTGCAGCTCCTCCCCGCTGGCCCCCTCGGCGGCGGTCCGGACGATGACGCCGGCGTGCTCCGGCACGACCTGGCGCAGGATCTTCTTCAACCGGGCGCGCTCGTTGTCCGGCAGCTTGCGCGAGATGCCGGTCATCGAGGCGTTGGGCACGTAGACCAGGTAGCGACCGGGCAGGGAGATCTGGGAGGTCAGCCGCGCCCCCTTGTGACCGATCGGGTCCTTGGTCACCTGGACCACGACCGCCTGACCGGACTCGAGGGCGTTCTCGATGCGCTTGGGCTGGTTGGCGTCGAGGCCCGCGGCGTCCCAGTTGACCTCACCGGCGTAGAGGACCGCGTTGCGGCCCTTGCCGATGTCGACGAACGCCGCCTCCATCGAGGGCAGCACGTTCTGGATCCGGCCGAGGTAGATGTTGCCGGCCATCGAGACGTTGCCCGCCTGGTCGATGTAGTGCTCGACGAGGACCCCGTCCTCCAGGACCCCCATCTGGGTGCGCCCGTTCCGGTTGCGCACCACCATGACCCGCTCCACCGACTCGCGCCGGGCCAGGAACTCCGCCTCGGTGATGACCGTGCGCCGTCGGCCGGCCTCCCGGCCCTCCCGGCGACGCTGCTTCTTGGCCTCGAGCCGGGTCGAGCCCTTGACACCGGTGGGCTCGTCGCTGTGCGCCCGGCTGCGTACTCGCGTCGTGACCCCGGCCTCGTCGCCGGAGCCGTCCCCACCCGAGCCGGAGCGGCGCCGACGCCGGCGTCGGCGGCTCGTACCGTCCTCCCCCTCGGTGCCGTGCCCGCCGGCGTCCTGCTCGCCGTTGTGCTGGTCACCGTCGGCCTGGTCGCCCTCCGCGGCGGGCTCGACCGGCTCGCCGGCCGGCGCCGGGGCCCCCTGCTCGGAGACCTCGCCGTCCTCGGCCTCGCTGCCGCCCCGCCCACGGCGGCCCTTGCCGCCCCGTCGGCGACGCGAACGTCTCGGCCCCTCGTCCTCCTCGCGCGCCTCGGCAGCCGGCTCGGGCGCCTCCGGCTCGGGGACCTGCTCGGCCGGCTCGGACTGGGTATCAGGCTCCGGCTCGAGGTGGCGGCGACGCGGCCGCCGTGTGGTCGCGGCCTCGGGGTCGGGCGCCTGGAAGAGCACCGAGAAGCTCGGCACCACGGGCGGGGCGTCCGCGTCCTCGGGCTCGGTCCAGGCGGCCGCCTGCCCGGCCGGGTGCTCCAGAGCGGTGTCCTCCGTCGCCGTCTCGTCTGCCGCGGCGCCGCCCAGCGCGGTGTCCTCCGCGGCGGCGCCTCCCGCCGGGGTGTCGTCTGTCGCGGTCGGCTCGGCCGCGGCCTCGCTCTCGACCGCCCCGCCCTCGCCCGTCTGCTCAGGCACCGCCACAGGCGCGCTCTCGGCCGGCGAGCCGGACTGTTCCGGCGCCGGGACAGCTCTCCTACGGGTGGCCCGTTTGCGGACCGCCTTCACCGGCCCGGCGGTCCCCTCCGGAGCCTCCTCGCCCGCGGGTCGTTCCGCTGCCGCCGCGGCGTCGGCCGGCTTTCGAGCGCCGCGCCGGGAGACACGCCTCGGGGCCGTCTGCTCCGGTGCCGTGTTCCCTGGTGCCGTGTGCCCCGATGCCGTCTGCTCGGGTGCCGACGGCTCGGCCTGCGCCGGCTCGGCCGGTGCCGGCTCGGCCGGTGCCCGGTCGTCGCGGACGGCCTGCTCGACCGAGGTCGCTTCGTCGGTGGGAGTGTTCTGTGTGGTTGCCATCCGGCAGCCTCCCGTCACGAGTGGGGCCGCCCCACACCCGGCCGAAGCCGCCGGCACCGCTCGTGTTGCGGTATCGGTCGTCCCATCGGGGGTCCGCTGGGACGGAAGTCTTGTCGCTACGACCAGTCCCCGGTTCGCGCAGAGCGCGCCACCGGATCAGGCGCCGTCGGCGTTCTCGTCGGCAGCCAACGGGTCGGCCACCCCCGCGGTTGCGGTGTCGAACGGACCCTGCGCCAGGCGCGTCACCAGTGGTGGGCGGACAGGCTGGAGGCCGGCGATGTCACGCAGCGCGGTCAGAATGTCGTCGGGGCGAACGGCAGGTGTGGTATGCCGCACGACCATCCGCAGTATCGCACAGTCGACACCGGGCGTCGTAGCGGACGGGTCGTCCGACACGCCGGACGCGACCGGCGGAGGCTGTTCCACCGCGGCTCGCACGAGGGCCGCGCGCACGTCGAAGGTGCGGGGCCCGGACTTCGTCATCCGGGTCACCTCGACCCGGTCGCGGGCGAGCAGCCGATCGACCGCGTCGCGCAGCACCGGGCCGGCCAGACCGGCGAAGTCGAGCCGCCACTCGCTCGCCTCCAGGACGTCCGCCAGGCTCCGGGGACCGGCCTCGACGACCGCGAGGACGTCGAGCCCGGGAGGCAGTGCCGCGTCGAGCGCAGCCCGGACGGCGGCCGGGTCGAGCCGCGTGGTCACCTGGATCTCGACGTACTCCGCCTCGCTCGCCGCCCCCGTGGCAGCCGCGTTGGCGTAGGAGATCTTCGGGTGGGGATGGAACCCGGCGGAGAAGGCCGTCGGGACTCCGGCGCGCCGCAGCGCGCGCTCGAGGGCCCGCTGGAAGTCACGGCTCGACGTGAAGCGCAGCCGGCCACGCTTGGCGTAGCGGATCCGCAGCCGCTGCACGGCAGGATCTGGCGCCGGGCCCTCGGGAACACGTTGGCGGGCCATGGACGGAACCGTGGCGGCCGACGCTCAGCGGGCGTCCGGGGTTCGTCGCAGCCCTCGTCGGGCGCGCTCGAGGTCGTCCAGGCGGTTCGCCTCGTCCAGCGTCGGGGCCGTGCCGCCCAGCCGCGCCGGCAGGAACTTCAGGTCGGCCCCCCGCAACGGCTCGTACGCGGTCTGTGCCAGCTCGAGCATGTGCGCCATCACCTCCTTGTATGCCGCCGTCACCGCGGTCGGGTCGGCATCGTCGGCCACGGGGATCGGCTCGCCCACGGAGACGAAGATCGGGATGCCGGTCCTGCCGAGGCGTCGCGGGTGCCCCTTGGTCCAGACCCGCTGCGAGCCCCAGACGACGACGGGCAGGATCGGCACCTGCGCCTGCGCGGCCATCCGCGCCGCTCCCGTCTTGAAGCCCTTCAGCTCGAACGAGCGCGAGATCGTCGCCTCGGGGAAGACCCCGACGATCTCGCCGTGGCGCAGCGCGGTGAGGGCGGCGGCATACGACGACGCACCGGCCTCCCGGTCGACCGGGATGTGGCGCATCCCGCGCATGAGCGGCCCGCTGACGGGGTGGCGGAACACGCTCTCCTTGGCCATGAACCGCACGAGCCGGCCGGACGCCTGGGCCGCGAGCCCGGCGTAGGTGAAGTCCATGTACCCGGTGTGGTTGATGGTCATCACGGCAGCGCCCGTGCGCGGGACGTTCTCCTCACCGACGATGGTGAAGCGCAGCCCCTGCATCGCGAACAGACCCCGCGCGAACCCGACGACCGCTTCGTAGACCGGCTCCATGGGCAGACACTCTGCCGTACCGGGACCGCCGGCACACGTCTGCCCCCCGGCCCGACCCGACGTCGCCGCCGGGCTGGATGTGGGCCGCCGCCTCGTCGGCCGTCATCACCTTCGAGCGCAGGGCGGCGTTCGCGATCCGGTCGGACATGATCCCTCCAGCCCGGGCGTGGTGTGGCCAGTCCGGCAGCGGCCGTTGGAACCCGCTCGCCGGTCGACCCGGCGGACGGCGGGAGCCGGCCGAGCGGCATACCGGCCGACCCGGCACAAACGTGTTCGAGGGTGCCCACGGCGGCGTGGAAGGATTGCCCGCATGACAGACGCCCCCGCGACCCCCCGGATCCCCGAGCGCCCCACGCTCGACGGCATCGAGGACAAGTGGATGCGGGTATGGCGCGAGCAGGGCACGTACGCCTTCGACCGGGCGCGGGCCCTGTCGCTCCCGCGCGAGCAGGTCTTCGCGATCGACACCCCGCCGCCCACGGCGAGCGGGAGCCTGCACGTCGGGCACGTCTTCAGCTACACGCACACCGACTGCATGGCCCGCTACAAGCGGATGCGCGGCTGCGAGGTGTTCTACCCGATCGGCTGGGACGACAACGGGCTGCCGACCGAGCGCCGGGTGCAGAACTACTACGGGGTGCGCGGCGACGCGACGCTGCCGTACGTCGCGGGCTACCAACCGCCGTTCAGCGAGGGGGTCGACGAGAAGGGCAAGGCGATCAAGGCCGCGGACCAGCACCCGGTCAGCCGCAGGAACTTCATCGAGCTGTGCGACGTGCTCACGGTCAAGGACGAGGTGACCTTCGAGTCGCTGTTCCGCAGGCTCGGCTTCTCCCTCGACTGGGACATCTCCTACCGCACGATCGACGAGCGGTCCCGGGCGGTGGCCCAGCAGGCCTTCCTGCGCAACCTCGCCCGCGGCGAGGCCTACCAGGCCGAGGCGCCCGGGTTGTGGGACGTGACCTTCCAGACGGCGGTCGCGCAGGCCGAGCTCGAGGCGCGCGACTACCCGGGCGCCTACCACCGGGTGGCCTTCCACCGTTCGGGGGCCGACGGCGGCCTGCCGCCGGTCTACATCGAGACGACCCGCCCGGAGCTGGTCCCCTCGGTCGTCGCGCTGGTCGCGCACCCCGACGACGAGCGCTACCGGCCGCTCTTCGGCTCCACCGTGCGCTCGCCGCTCTTCGGAGTCGAGGTGCCGGTCCTGGCGCACCCCGCGGCCGAGATGGACAAGGGCGCCGGCATCGCGATGTGCTGCACCTTCGGAGACCTCACCGACGTGATGTGGTGGCGCGAGCTGCGCCTGCCGACCCGCTCGATCATCACCCGCAACGGGCGCCTGCAGGCGGAGACGCCCGAGTGGATCGCCGGTGGCCCGGGCGAGCAGCTGTATGCCGCTCGGCTGGCCACCCGCACCACGTTCAGTGCGCGCGAGGCCGTGGTGGCGGCGCTGCGCGAGTCGGGTGACCTCGACGGCGAGCCGGTCCGGACGCAGCGCAAGGCGAACTTCTACGAGAAGGGCGACAAGCCGCTCGAGATCGTCACGTCGCGCCAGTGGTACATCCGCAACGGCGGGCACGACCCCGAGCTGCGGGCTGCCTTCGTGGACCGGGGCGAGCAGATCGACTTCCACCCGCCGTTCATGCGGGCGCGGTACCGGAACTGGGTCGAGGGCCTCAACGGCGACTGGCTGATCTCGCGACAACGGTTCTTCGGCGTTCCGTTCCCGGTGTGGTACCGGGTCGACGAGACCGGCGAGGTCGACCACGACGCCGTGCTGCCGGCCGCCGAGACGGCCCTGCCGGTCGACCCGCAGGTCGACGTGCCGGAGGGCTACGACGAGTCCCAGCGGGGCCGGCCCGGCGGCTTCGTGGCCGACCCCGACATCATGGACACCTGGGCCACCTCCTCGCTCACCCCGCAGATCGCCACGGGCTGGCCCGTCGCGGACGGGTCGGGGCTGGGCTCGGACCCGGAGCTGTACCGGGCCATCTTCCCGATGGACATGCGGCCCCAGGCCCACGACATCATCCGGACCTGGCTGTTCTCGACGGTCGTGCGCGCGCACTACGAGTCGGGGACGGTGCCGTGGCGGGGGGCCGCGATCAGCGGCTGGATCCTCGACCCGGACCGCAAGAAGATGAGCAAGTCCAAGGGCAACGCCGAGACCCCCGAGGACGTCGTGCGCGCCCACGGGGCCGACGCGGTGCGCTACTGGGCGGCCTCCGGGCGGCTCGGCACCGACGCCGCCTACGACACCGGCCAGATGAAGGTCGGGCGGCGGCTGGCCATCAAGGTGCTCAACGCCTCGAAGTTCGCCCTCGGCTTCGGCGAGGTGCCCGGCGACCTGCACCGGGCGGTGGCCGACCCGCTCGACCTGTCCATGCTCGCCCGGCTGGCCGAGGTCGTCGACGCGGCCACCCACGGCTTCGAGGCGTGGGACTACACCCGCTCGCTCGAGGTCACCGAGAGCTTCTTCTGGATGTTCTGCGACGACTACCTGGAGCTGGTCAAGGACCGCGCCTACGGTGGTCAGGGCGAGGCGGCCGCGGCCAGCGCCCGGGCGGCGCTGCGGATCGCGCTCGAGACCCTGCTGCGCCTGCTCGCGCCGTTCATCCCCTATGCGACCGAGGAGGTCTGGTCGTGGTTCGCCCACGGGTCGGTGCACCGGCAGGCCTGGCCCACGAGCGCGGACCTGCCCGCCGGGGGCGACCCCGCCGTGCTCGGCTCCGTCGGCGAGGCGCTCGGCGCCGTGCGCCGGGTCAAGTCCGAGGCGAAGCTCGGCATGCGCGCCGAGGTACGCACGATGACCCTCGTCGGCACCGCGGCCGAGCTCGAGCGGGTCCGCGGCACCGAGGCGGACCTGTGCGCGAGCGGGCACGTGCGGTCCCTGCTCTACGAGGAGGGTGACGGCATTGAGGTGCGCGACGTCGAGCTGGTCGCGGCGCAGCGGGAGAAGCAGACCGGGCTTGCGTGAGTGCCCGGTCGAGTAGCTCACCGCGAGGTGGACCTGAGCCGACTCCGGTTATGCTCACCGCGTGGCGATGGCCGGGTCGGCAACTTCGTCTGGTACCGCAGCGCGGGCACCTCCGGCCAGAGCCGGGTCCTCGTCCTCACATTGGACGCCGGGTACGCCGCGACGACCACACGCGCACCGGACCGTCCAGACACGCCGCGGCGGAATCGGTCAGTCGTCAAGTCGGCCCAATGGGTCCCAATGCGCATCGGGCCCGATGGCGTACCCCACCGGGCGGCCGGCGGACAAGAGCGCTTGCTCGAGCAAGCTTGGGGACGTGCGACGAGATGCTCCGGGCTGGATCCGGTCCCACAGCTCTGATACGGCGCTGCCGTCGTGACCGCCGAGAGCCACCCGACCGGGCAGCACGGTGTTTCCGGCCGATAACCCGTCGATACGGGCGACCGCGCATCCACCGAGTCCGGTCTCGTCGGTGGAGGTGCTGCGGCGGCTCGTCATGACGAGAGGGCACCCGCGCTGCCGAGCCGACGAGCCGGTCCTGCGCCCGGTCGGTACCGCGGGCGGTCCGGCCGCGCCGTCCCGGTCGCGCTGGTGGCTGGCTTCGGAGTTGGCTCTGTGAGGACCCTCTGGTAGGGAACGTGCTGTGTGTGAGTCGTTGCCGGGCGGTGGCAGCAGGCGGTGCCCGGACCATCGGCGGTTGGGGTGGCTGAGCGCGCGGCAGGTGGCGCCTGCCCATCGTGAGGATGGCGTGCCGGATGTCGAGTGGGCGGCCTCGGACCTGTCACTGCTGTGGGAGGGGGGTTCTGGTCCTGGGCACCGAGCCCTCGGGGCAGCGCTGGATCGCTTGCTGAGCGACCGGGCATCGGAGCCGGCGATCACGGACGCGTTGCGTGAGGTAGTGCCGCCTCGAGCCCGGTTGCACGGGCTGGAGTTTCGGATGAAGTCCCCGGCGAGCACAGCGGGCAAGGTGGCTCGCAAGCGCAGTGGTGGTTCGGTGCAGGCGACGATGGGTCGGTTCACGGACACGTTGCGGTACACGGTGTGCACCGAGCAGCACGACGACATCGTTGCGGCGGCTCGCCTGGTGCTGGCCGCGCTCGTCGCACGGGGGATGACGGTCATCGAGGCGAGTAGTCGCTACCGGGACGGGGCGCCGTACAAGGGGCTGCACTTCGTGGTGCGGGACCGGCCCGGGACGACGTTCGAGCTACAGGTGCACTCCGAGCTGTCCCAACGGGTCAAGGACGACGGGCATCGGTACTACGAGCAGGCGCGGGACCCGGACACGTCCGATGCCGCCGCCGACGAAGCCGAGGCGCGGTGCGTGGAGCTGTCCCGGCAGGTGCCGACCCCGGCGGGCCTGCAAGAGGCGACCGAGTTCGAGGGCTGCATCCTCGAACGAGTGTGAGGAACGCCCCTGACTGTGAGGACACCGTTATGCTGTGACTACGTGATGGACGGGGACGTTCATGCCCAGTCACGGCGGAAGGTGGACCTGATGGCGGCGAGGTTCTTCGCGGTGCAGGATCGCGATGACGGCGGCACACTGTACGCGCTGATGGCGATGAGTGACCAGCTTCGGCCCGGTTTCACGCAGGCGTACCGGTGGATGCCGAACTTCGACGTGTGGGTCGTCGACCGGGGGCTCAAGCGTGACTTCCGTAGCTTCCCCGGCGACCAGCTGAACGAGTTCGAGGAGATCGATCGGGCACGCGCGCGCGACCTGGTGCGCGAGCTGCCGCGGATAGCCACCCGGTGGGTGCTCGACGCTTACAAGGACGAGTCGGAGCGGTTGACGTCGGCCGATCTCGGCCTTGAGTCACCGAGCGCGCCTCCGGACGTGATCGACGCCGTCCGGAAGGCGAGGCCGGGCGAGTGGGTGTCAGCGCGGGTGCTCCCCGCTGCGAAGTACGCAGCGGCCCGCAAATGGGTCTCGGAGATCCGCCTGGGCAAGAAGGCCCGGTGGGCGCAGCTGGGGCCGCTGGAGGCCCGTCTGGTGCGCGGCGACGCGGTGATCGAGGCGTACGTGCGCCGCGCGACGAGCAGCGGCGCGGTGGTGGCCGCCGCTCAGCGGATCGCGGAGGCCGCGCACGCCGGCCAGCTCGACAAGGCGGGCCAGCCCTACATCGACCACCTGCGCCGCGTCGCGGGCGCTCTGGCGGACGAGGCAGAACCGGCGGAGGCGGTCGCCGCCGGATGGCTCCATGACGTCCTGGAGGACACCGACACCACACCGGAGGAGCTGGCCGAGGCCGGCGTCCCGTCGGAGACGATCGAGGCCGTCCAGGCGGTCACCAGGCGCTCGGGGCAGGCCGTGGAGGACTACGCCGCCCGCATCGCGGCGACCCCGCTCGCCGTCGAGGTCAAGCGCGCAGACATGGCCGACAACTCCGACCCGGGGCGCCTCGCGCTGCTCGACAGGGCGACGCGCGTCCGCCTGACCAAGAAGTACGACCGGATGCGTGACTTGCTCGACTCGCACGATCGGCAGTCCCCCGGGCAGTGACCCGTCGTGCTTCCGCTCGACAGGCCGACAGCCAGGGAGGCCCGCAGACGTCACCGAGTGGCTGGGGCAGTCGCACATCCTGGCCTAGGGTTTTCCCATGTCCCGAAGGTGGGTCGTGGCTTGGGTGGCAGCCGGTTCGTTCGTCGTCCTCGCGCTGCTGCTCACCTCGGTCGGCGACCCGGTCTCGCTCCTCACGCCGCGACGGGACACGTCGGTCCCCCGCACGCCCCCGGTGCCGACGCTGCCCACGACATCGGCCCGCCCGTCCCGCCCTGTGCCGACCGGCACGGGAGAGGCGTTCGGCCCGATGGCCGCCTTCATCGGGCTGCTGGTCCAGGTCGTGGCCGTGCTCGTCATCCTGCTGGTCCTCGGGGTGGTCGTCGCGCTGGTCCGGTCGGCCTGGCTGCGCCGGCCCCGGCTCGTCTCGCGGCCCGCCGCGGACCTCGCGATGCCCGGCGTGCCCGAGGAGCTGCTCTCCTCGGCCGCGGAACGGCTTCGCCTGCTCACCGAAGGTGAGCCGCGCAACGCGATCGTCGCCGCCTGGCTCAGCCTCGAGACCGCCGTCGCCGCGGTCGGGCTCCCCCGCGAGCCGGCCGAGACCTCGACCGAGTACACCACGCGCGTTCTGCGCACCTGGGACATCGACCCGCGCAGCCTCGCCGACCTCGCGGCGCTGTACCGCGAGGCGCGGTTCTCCCGGCACGCCCTCGGCGAGTCGCAACGGCGCCGGGCGATGCGCGACCTGACGACGTTGCACGACGACCTCGCGGTGGTGGCGGCCGGGGCGAACGGGGCGCCGACGACGTGAGCCGGCTGAGCGGCATACGCGACCTTGGACGCAGCAGGGCGTGGCGCCGACGCGCCGCCTCGACGGTGGCGGTGTGGCTCGGGCTCGTCGTGCTCGCCGCCCTGCTCGGGCAGCGCGCGAGCGTGGCCCAGCTGGCGGCGGTGGTGCTCGCCGTCGCGATGCTGCTCTGGTACCTCATGGACCACGCCGCCTCGAACGCGCTGACGCACTGGCCGGTGAGCGACCTCTACCGGTTCCACGCGCACCGCGGGCAGGACTTCCGCGTCACCAACCTCGCGACCCGGCTGCGGGCCGCCAACGAGCGCGGCGAGGGACGTGAGAGCCTCGTGGTGGACCTGCACGCCCTGCTGGGCACGGTCATCCGCGAGCGGCTGCACGCCAAGCACGGGCTCGTCGTCGAGGAGGAGCCGAAGTGGTCACGGGGGGTCATGCCGCCGGAGCTGTGGGCCTTCCTGACCCAGCCGCCCGACCCGGACCTGTACCGGCCGGACCGGCTGCGGGCCGTGGTGGAACGCATCGAGAGGTGGTGACCGTGCAGCTGCAGGAGGCCAGCGAGCTCAGCTCGGCGATCCTGACGGAGGTCGAGCGGGCCGTCGTCGGCAAGCGGGGCAGCCTGCGGCTGGTGCTGACGGGGATCCTGGCCGGCGGGCACGTGCTCATGGAGGACTTCCCCGGCCTGGGCAAGACCCTGACCGCCCGCAGCTTCGCGCAGACACTGGGTCTGGAGTTCCGGCGGGCCCAGTTCACCCCCGACCTGCTGCCCGGCGACCTCACCGGGTCGTTCGTGTTCGACCAGCGCAGCAGGGAGTTCGAGTTCCGGGCCGGACCGCTGTTCACCGGGCTGCTGCTGGCCGACGAGATCAACCGGACGCCGCCGAAGACCCAGGCCGCCCTCCTCGAAGCGATGCAGGAGCGCCAGGTGACCGTGGAGGGCCGCACCTTCCCCCTGCCTCGGCCGTTCCACGTGCTGGCGACCGCGAACCCGGTCGAGTACGAGGGCACCTACCCGCTCCCCGAGGCCCAGCTCGACCGCTTCCTGATGCGGGTCTCGTTCGGCTACCCCTCGGCCGACGAGGAGTGGCAGATCCTCGCGGCGCGCGTGGCGCGCCGGCACGAGGAGCAGACCCTGCGCCAGGTCGTGACCGCCGAGCAGCTGCTCGCCATGCAGACCGCCGTCGAGGACACCGACGTCGACGAGTCCGTCGGACGGTACTGCGTCGCGCTCACGGCGGCGACCCGGACGCACGGCGACGTGCTGATGGGCGCCTCACCGCGCGGCGCCCTCGGGCTGATGCTGTGCGCCCGGGCGCTCGCGGTCGTCGACGGCCGCGACTACGTCACGCCGGAGGACGTCAAGGCCGTCGCCCCGGCCGTGCTCACCCATCGGATCACGATCAAGCCCGAGCTGTGGATGAGCAGCGTCAGCGCCGGGGGTGTCGTGGCCTCGGTGCTGCGCGCGGTCCCCGCACCGTCCGCCCGGGAACAGCGCTCGGCGACCAGCCGGGCGGCGGGCGCGCCCGGTGAACCACGGGCGGGGCGCGATGCCGGCTGACCGGCACCTGCCGGACCGGCGCGGGACCACCGTGACCCGCTCGGTCGGCGAGTGGGCGCCGACCGCGGCCCACTTCCGTGCCGTCGCCCTCGGCGCCGGGTCGCTGCTGCTCGCGGCCGTGCTCCGCCGCCCGGACCTGATCGTCATCGGGATCCCCCTCGTCGTCGCGGCGGTATGGGGTCAGCTGGCCCGCCCGCGCACCGAGCCGACCGCCCGTGTCCGGCTCGCACAGCCCACCCTGCGGGAGGGTGAGACGACGACACTCGTCGTGCACACCGACGCGCTCTCCCCCGGCTGCCACGGCGTCGTGATCCTCTCCAGGACGCCGTGGGTGGAGCCGAGCCCGTCGACCGGGACGGCCCCGGTCGAGGGGCCGGTGGCGGTCATCGGCGTTCGTTCGACCCGGTGGGGGGTGCGCCCCCTCGGGACCGTCACGCTCGCCCTGACCAGCCCGTGGGGCGCGTTCCGCTCGGGCCCGGTCGAGCTGCCCGACCTCACCACGACGACCCTGCCGGTCCCGGCGGTGTTCGACTCCGCTGCGCCGACGCCGCACCCGCGTGGCATCGTCGGGGTCAACCGCTCGGCGCGACCCGGCTCGGGCAGCGAGTTCAACACGATCCGGGCGTTCCAGCCCGGTGACCGGCTGCGGCGGATCAACTGGCCGGTCTCGCTGCGGACCGGTCGCCTGCACGTCACCTCTACGTTCGCCGACGAGGACGCGCACGCCGTGCTGCTCGTCGACGCCTTCAGCGACCTGGGCCACCGCGAGGGCGTCGACGGCCGCCCGACGAGCCTTGACGTCACCGTCCGGGCGGCCGGCGCGCTCGCCGACCACTTCCTGCGGGCCGGCGACCGGCTGACGCTGCGCACCGTCGGCGCCGCCGACATCCCACCCCTCGGGGTCGGCTCCGGCACGCACCACCTGCGCCGGGTCCTGGAGACGCTGGCGCGGATCGAGCCGGCGTCGCAACGCCGGGACGACGGCCGGCTGGCCATCCGGGGCCTGGACCCGCTCGGCCTCGTCCTGGTGCTGAGCCCCCTCGTCGAAGGGGTCGTCGTCGAGCTGACCACGACGCTGGCCGCCCGCGGCCTGACGACGGTCGTGATCGACACGTTTCCCGAGCACCTGACCGCCAGCCCCGACGACCCGTACGAGGCACTCGCCTGGCGGATCCGGCTGCTGTCCCGGCAGGTCCAGGTGGCCGCGCTCGTCGGCCGCGGCGTCCCCGTCGTCCCATGGCGCGGCTCCGGCTCGCTCGACCACGTCCTGCGCGACATCGCCCACCGGGCCTCGGCGCCGCGGCTGGTGCGCCGGTGAGGACGGTGCGCCGGGTGAGCAGCGACGGCGGCGGGGTCGGCGGGGGGCGCGCGAGCCGGCGGCCCGTCCGGTTCATCCGGTTCGGCACCGGGCCCGAGTGGTCGGTGGCCCACGCGCTGCTGGGCGGGGTGGCCACCCTCGGCGTCGTGGGCTACCTTGCCGCCCTCGATCAGGCCGCCGGAGGGTTGGAGGCCATATGGTGGCTGCTGGCCGCCGTGCCCCTGCTGACGTGGTCCCTGTCCAACTCGGCCGCAGCCCTGCTGCTCTGGACCCTGCTGCTCGTCGTGTGGGTCAACCTGACGCCGGAGGGCAGCTTCTCGTGGTGGTCGGTGCTGGCTGCCGCCGGAGTGGCCGTATCCCATGCCGCGACGGCCGCGGCGGACGCACGGCCGCCGGTGGCCCCCCTCGGGCGCAGCACGGCGCGCCGGTGGGTGCGCCTGGTCGTCATCGCGGTCGCCGCCGCCACGGTCGCCGCGGTCCTGGTCGCGCTCCTGCTCGGCCGGACAGGAGGGCTCAGCGCGGCGGCATACGTCGTCGGGCTGGCCGGGCTGGCGACGGGGGTGTGGGCGCTGCGGACCAACCCGCCCGAGGAGCCGGACTGACCGTCAGTGTCCCCCGGCCGGCCAGACGGCGCACCAGGGCACGTCCCACCCGGCCAGGCCCAGCCGTCGGGTGACGAAGGGCTCGCGGGGCAGGCCGACGACGTGCCCGGTCGACGGTTCGTAGACGTCCGGGTCGAGGTCGGCGCTCGGGGGGAGCACGAGCACGACGTGGCGCGGCAGGGACGAGCTGCCGACGTAGAGCAACGCGGGTCCGGACTCGGTCGTCCGACGCTGCAGCTCCCCGTGGACCTGCTCGAGCCGACGGCGGGCGACGAAGCGGAACCAGGTGGTCCGGTAGCGGCATGGAGTCGGTGCCACCCCGCGCTCGACCTCGCCGCGGGCACCCCAGGGGGGCGTGCCGAGCGCGCGCGGCCAGGGAGGCTGGAGTCGCCCGTCGGCACCGACCAGACCGTTCGTGCGGCCCGCGACGACCTGCTCGTAGGCGGCGAAGCGGTCCTCGGGGGACTCGGATCCCGTCCGGTCGGGGTCACCGTGGCGGATCCAGTCGGCCAGCGGCGGGTTGGCGAGCATCCGGGCGACGGCCAGACAGGCCGACCCGCACGTGGTCGGCGTCTGCTGACGGGGGGCCGGGTCACCACGGACCAGCCGGAACGGTGCCGCCACGACGGGTGGAGCTACCTCGCTCGGGTCCGCCGGCCCCGGCTCACGCGGACTCCTTGCGCTGGCGCTTGCGGGTCTCCGGTGCACGCCGGACGACCGTGGGCAGCACGTTGTCGAGGACGACCTCGCGCGTGACGACGACCCGGGCGATCTCGTCGTCGCTCGGCACGTCGAACATCACCGGCAGGAGGACCTCCTCCATGATCGCCCGCAGGCCGCGCGCGCCGGTGCCGCGCAGCAGCGCCTGGTCGGCGACCGCCTCGATCGCGTCCTGGGTGAACTCGAGCTCCACACCGTCGATCTCGAACATCCGCTGGTACTGCTTCACGAGCGCGTTGCGCGGTGTCGTCAGGATGGCGACCAGGGCCTGCCGGTCGAGCGGGGCCAGCGTCGTCAGGACGGGGAGCCGACCGATGAACTCCGGGATGAGGCCGAACTTGAGCAGGTCCTCGGGCATGACGTCGGCGAAGGTGTCGGCCAGGTCCTTGGGGCTGTGCAGCGCCGCACCGAACCCGAGACCCTTGCGCCCGGCCCGCTGCTCGATGAGCTTCTCGAGGCCGGCGAAGGCCCCGCCCACGATGAACAGGACGTTGGTCGTGTCGATCTGGATGAACTCCTGGTGTGGGTGCTTGCGGCCACCCTGGGGCGGCACCGAGGCCGTCGTGCCCTCGAGGATCTTCAGCAGCGCCTGCTGGACACCCTCGCCGGACACGTCGCGGGTGATGGACGGGTTCTCGGACTTGCGGGCGATCTTGTCGACCTCGTCGATGTAGATGATCCCGGTCTCGGCCTTCTTCACGTCGTAGTCGGCCGCCTGGATGAGCTTGAGCAGGATGTTCTCGACGTCCTCACCGACGTAGCCGGCCTCGGTCAGCGCGGTCGCGTCGGCGATCGCGAAGGGGACGTTGAGCATCCGCGCGAGGGTCTGCGCGAGGTAGGTCTTGCCCGATCCGGTCGGGCCGATCAGCAGGATGTTGGACTTGGCGATGTCGACATGGTCCTCGGCCTTCTTGACCCCGTCGCCGGCCTGGATGCGCTTGTAGTGGTTGTAGACGGCGACGGCCAGGGACTTCTTGGCCTGGTCCTGCCCGACGACGTAGTTCTCGAGGAACTCGTAGATCTCCCGCGGCTTGGGCAGGTGTTCCAGGCCCAGCTCGGTCGTCTCGGCCAGCTCCTCCTCGATGATCTCGTTGCACAGCTCGATGCACTCGTCGCAGATGTAGACGGCCGGCCCGGCGATCAGCTTCTTGACCTGCTTCTGGCTCTTTCCGCAGAACGAGCACTTGAGGAGGTCTCCGCCTTCTCCGATTCGTGCCACGTGGACGCTCCTGGTGCCTCGACTGCCTCGCGCGGGGGTGCGCAGGGCCATACCCCCAATCTACGGGGCCATGACCTATTAGACGACGCGGCAGGTGTTCCCCGCTCGCGCAACGCCGCTTGTCCGCTGATGGCGGACAAACGACGGCCGTGTCACTCGTCCGTATGCCGCTCACTCGCCTCCCGTCCGGCGGTGCCGTCCCAGCCAGACCCGTCCCAGGGCGATGACCACCCCGGCGCCGCCGACCCAGGGCCACCAGGGGATGCCCTCGCCGCGGGCTGCGACCGCTCCCGGCAACGCCTGCGCGGACGGTGCCGCCACCGGTCGCATGGCCGGAGCATGCCCGGGGCCGGTGACCGCCTCCACCTCCTCGGCGGCCTCGGGGGTCCACGCGGTGTTCCCGTCGCAGAGGCCGGACACGAGGTCGCCGCCCTGAGCACGGGCGTAGATCAGGTAGGTGCCGCCCACGCCGACTGTGCGGGGATCACCACGAGACCCAGCAACAGCGCCACCAGCGCGAGCAGGCGGCCCAGCTGCAGTCGTGCCATTCCCAGACGCTGCGCCCACCCATGCGCGCCCGCATCCCGCCTACCTAGTCGGGTCCGCACCCGAATCTGTAGGCCCCGGGGGGCGAATCCCCTACCGAATCGGGTCCGCACCCGAATCTGTAGGCGCCCAGGGCGCGAATCCCCTACCGAATCGGGTCCGCACCCGAATCTGTAGGCGCATCGCCGTACTCAAGCGGGTCGGTGATGTCTCCCGGCAGGCTGGGGAAGTGGGCGCGCCACTCGTCGGAGAGCCGCGGCACCCCCATCCCCCGCGCCCGCATGACCGCGATGACCCGGCCGAGCGTCGTCGCTGGAGTCCGGTAGACCCCGGTGCCGATGACGACGACGATGCGCCAGTTCTCGTTGTCCATCCACTCACGCCGCCCGATGTCGGTCGACCACTGGCGATCGGACTCCCGGTGCTGCATCCCGTCGTACTCGATGATGATCCGGTACTCCGGGTAGCTCAGGTCGAAGCGCCACCGCACCCGGCCGTCCGCCCAGTGGATCTTGTGGTTGACGACCGGCTCGGGGAGTCCGGCGAGCACGATCAGCATCCGCAGTCTGCTCTCCATGGGCGAGTCGACGTCGCGGCGGACGAGTGAGGCTGCCCGTCTGGCGCGCGCCCGGGATCGGCCGGTGAAGGTCGCGGCGGCGGCGACCAGCTGCTCCGGGGTGACGACGCCCAGCCTGACCAGCGAGTCGCCCAGCACCACCAGGTCCACGAGGCCGAGGCCATCCGCCAGATCGAGGAAGGTGGTCTCGACGGTGGTGACCCGCACCCCTCGATGAACCGTCGCGAGCTGACCCGGTCGCACTCGATGGGCGCGAACTCCCTTGACCTTGGGCAGCCGTCCTCCCACACAGGTCAGGTGCACGTGGCCGTCGCCAGGGACCACCCCTCCCCAGATCCGGGCCGCTGTCCGGTGCGACGCCACGGACCCCGGGTCGGCGAGCAACAGTGCAGCCTCTGCCAGCACCACGGGAGTGACCGTTGCCACGGAGCTGATGAAGACTCTGGAGAAGAGGCGGCGGTACCGGCCCGACCGGAGGTCCCACTCGGTGACCCCCTCGGGAAGCACACGGCGACCACCGGTGCCCTGGCTGACGAGGAACGGTTCGGCGCGGGTCATGCCCCGATCGTTGCGGGTTTCGTCCGGGGCCAGAGAAAGTCATCCACAAGGGCTGGTACCACAGCCCGCCTACCGAATCGGGTCCGCACCCGAATCCGTAGGCCACCGGACGCGAATCGCCTACCGAATCGGGTCCGCACCCGAATCCGTAGGCTGACGCGAGCGGAGTCACCCTCGAGTCGGCCCGAGATGGCGGTATGCCGCCGGGCCGGCCCCGCTGGAAGGGGACCTCCAGCGGGACCGGGCCCAGCGGCATACCCGATGGTCAGCTCTCGAGCGAGGCCTTGCGCGAGGCGAGCACCTCGTCGATGAGCCCGTACTCCTTGGCGTCGTCGGCCGAGAGGATCTTGTCGCGCTCGATGTCGTTGCGCACCTGGTCGGAGCTGCGGCCGGTGTGGTGGGCGAGGGTGTCCTCGAGCCAGGTGCGCATCCGCAGCACCTCGTTGGCCTGGATCTCGATGTCGGAGGCCTGACCGTAGTCGCCGCCGGACAGGGCCGGCTGGTGGATCAGGATGCGGGAGTTCGGCAGCGCGAACCGCTTGCCCGGTGCGCCGGCGCCGAGCAGCACCGCCGCGGCGGAGGCGGCCTGGCCGATGCAGAAGGTCTGGATGTCCGGCCGGACGAACTGCATCGTGTCGTAGATCGCCGTCATCGCCGTGAAGGACCCACCCGGGCTGTTGACGTACATCAGGATGTCGCGGTCGGGGTCGAGCGACTCGAGGACGAGCAGCTGGGCGATGATGTCGTCGGCCGAGGCGTCGTCCACCTGCACGCCGAGGAAGATGATGCGGTCCTCGAAGAGCTTGTTGTACGGGTCGGACCGCTTCATGCCGTACGAGGTGCGCTCCTCGAACTGCGGCAGGATGTAGCGGCTGCGCGGCTGGGCACCATCGGGTAGGGCGAGGCGTGCGCTCGGTTCGATGTTCATGCGGGTGTTCTCCAATGTCCTTGCCGGGTCAGGCGGTCTCGTCGGTGGCCGCGGCGCCGGGCGCCGAGTCGCGCTTCAGGGCACCGGCGTCGGGCGCGTCGGTCGACCGCGTGAAGACGTGGTCGACGAAGCCGTACTCCTTGGCCTCCTCCGCGCTGAACCAGCGGTCGCGGTCGGAGTCCTTCTCGATCTGCTCGACGCTCTGGCCGGTGTGCTGCGAGATGAGCTCGGCCATCTGCTTCTTGATGTAGAGCATCTGTTCGGCCTGGATCTTGATGTCGGTCGCCGTGCCACCGATCCCGCCGGAGGGCTGGTGCATCATGACGCGTGCGTGCGGGGTGGCATAGCGCTTGCCGCGCGTGCCCGCCGACAGCAGGAACTGGCCCATCGAGGCGGCCAGGCCCATCGCCACGGTCGCGACGTCGTTGGGGATCCAGTTCATCGTGTCGTAGATCGCCATGCCGGCCGAGATCGAGCCACCGGGGCTGTTGATGTAGAGCCAGATGTCCTTGTCAGGGTCCTCGGCGGACAGCAGCAGCATCTGGGCGCAGATGGCGTTGGCGTTGTCGTCGCGCACGTCGGAGCCCAGGAAGATGATCCGCTCCTTGAGCAGGCGGTTGTAGATGTGGTCGTCCAGACCACCCGGCATGCCGTTGCCGTTGGCCGCGGTGATGTCCGAGGTCACCTAAGTCTCCATCGTCGAAGTTCTCCAGCCGCGACCCGTCGGGGCGGCGCCGGCTGGCTCGTCACAGACCCTAACGTCCCTCGTCGCCAGCGGATTTCCAGGCGGGACGTTGTTCGCCCTGAGCACAACCCGCAGCCACGGCACCGGGTGCGCGACGGGCGCGTGGCCGCATCCCGAGCGGCGCCGCGATCACCGCCGCCCGGCCCGCGTCCCGTCCACCGCCCGGGCGCGTGAGCTGTCTACCTTCGCCTGAAGGGGGTACGCCTGAGGTAGGCGGCCTGGTTGGCGGCCGGGTAGCGCTCAGGAGGTAGGAGCAGGTGATGAGTGACTTCAACGAGTCTGGTGAGCTGAGGCAGGTCGAGCAGGACTACGTGGGCCGCGCGGCCGAGCGGGCGGAGCAGCTGCGAGAGCATCGCGAGGGCGAGCTCTCGGTGACCGTGCGCCACGGCGGCGGCAACACGGGGGCCAACAACGCGGCAGTGGACGACCACCTGACCCTCGGTGCCATGGAGGAGCAGCTGGCCGAGCTCCAGCGGGAGGCCGGTGGTGAGCACGGTCCGGACACCCAGCCGGGGCGGTAGGCCCCGAGCGGATGATGAGGCCGCGCCGGGCGGCCGGGTGAGCACGACGGCTGCGCGCGCGAGCGGGGCCCGGCCGCCGCCCGCGCACCGGGCCCCCCGGGGTACGAACACCTCGGGAGGCCGGTGCGGGTGAGAGCGTCAGGAGCGGGTCAGACGTCGGCCTTCTCGTCGGCCTCGTCTGACTTCCCGACCGCGTCGGCGTCGGTGGCCACGGACGCGCTGGCCGGGCCGGCCTCGTCGGCGGTCGCCTCGACAGCCTCGACCTCGCCCACCTCGACGGCTTCGACCTCGATCTCGTCCTTGTCGGACTCGTCCTCCTCGGTGCCGGGGACGGCGGCGTTGAGGTCGACGACGTTGCCTGCCGTGTCCTTGACCGCGACCTTCTCCAGCACCGTGGCCAGCGCCTTTCGCCGGGCGACCTCGGCGACCATAGCTGGGATCTGGCCCTCCTCGTCGATCGACTTGGCGAAGGCGTTCGGGTCCATGCCGTACTGCTGCGAGGACATCACCAGGAACTCGATGAGCTCCTGCTGACCGACCTCGACCTCCTGCTGCTCGGCGACCGCGTCCAGCAGCAGCTGGGTGCGCAGCGCCTTGCGGGTGCTCTCGTCGACCTCGGCCCGGTGCTCGTCGTCCTCGAGGCGACCCTCCTGCTCGAGGTGCGAGTGGATCTCGGCCTCGATGACGGCCTCGGGGACGGGCACCTCGACCCGGTCGAGGATGGCCTCGAGCAGCTTGTCGCGGGCGGCGACGCCCTGACCGAACTTCTTGTCGTTCTCCGCGCTGCGGGCGATGTCGGCGCGCAGCTCGTCGAGGGTGTCGAACTCGGAGGCCAGCTGGGCGAACTCGTCGTCGAGCTCGGGCAGCTCGCGCTGCTTGACGGCCGTGACCGTCACGGTGCACTCGGCTTGCTTGCCCTCGTGCTCGCCACCGGCAAGCGGGGCGCTGAACTGCGTGGTCTCGTCGGCCGACAAGCCGACCAGCGCCTCGTCGAGACCGTCGAGCATGTTGCCGGAGCCGACCTCGTAGGAGACGCCCTTGACGGAGTCGATCTGCTCACCGTCGATGAGGGCCGACAGGTCGATGGAGACGAAGTCGCCGTCCTGGACGGCGCGTTCGACCGTGACGAGGGTGCCGAACCGGGCGCGCAGCGCGTCGAGACGCTCTTCGACGTCGGAGTCCTCGACCTTGACCTCGTCGACGGTCAGCTCGATGCCGGAGAAGTCGGGCAGCTCGATCTCGGGGCGCTTGTCGACCTCGATCACGAACGAGAGGTCGTCGCCGTCGGCCATCGGGACCGTCAGGTCGCTGATCTCCGGCTGGCCGAGGGGGCGCACCGAATGCTCCTCGAGGGCCTGGCCGTAGAACTGCGGGAGCGCGTTGTTGACCGCCTCCTCGAGCACCGCTGCGCGACCGACGCGCTGCTCGATGATGCGTGCCGGGACCTTGCCCCTGCGGAAGCCCGGCACCTGGATCTGTTCGCCGATGTGCTTGAACGCCGCGTCGAGGCTCGGCTTGAGCTCCTCGAACGGGACCTCGACGGTCATCTTGACCCGGGTCGGGCTGAGGGTCTCGAGCGCACTCTTCACTGCGGGTACTCCATGGCTGGGATCGCGGCCGGCAGCGGCCTGGGGGTTCGGGGTCGGCCACTCATGCTGAGCCACCGGCAACACGCCATGACGGCATGACGCACCGACCGACAATGCTAGCCGTCCACCGGTGGGATCGATAAATGCGCCTATGCTCGGCGCCATGTCGGCCCTCCCCGCGTCCCTCGGCGACCGCCTCCGGATGCTGCAGCTGCTGGCGGCGACGATCGCGGGCGGTGCCGCCCTCGTCGCGGTGGCCCGGGTGCTGGTGGACACCACCGCGCCATGGCCGGCGTGGTGGCAGCTCGCGCTCGTCGTGCTTGCGCTGCTCGCTGCCGCGCTGCTCATCCGCCAGGTCGGCTACGCGGTGCCGGCGCTGCCGCACGGCCTGCCGGACGAGAACGCGGCCGCCACCAGCGTTCGATACTTCAGCTCGACCACCGTCCTGCGCGCCGCCATCTGCGAGATGCCCGTCTTCGTCGCGCTGTTCGTCTCCATCCTGCCCCCGCGGACGTGGCTCCCGCTCGTGCTCGCGGTCCCGGGCGCCGCCGCGCTGTTCTGGATCCATGCCTGGCCCTCCGCGCGGACCGCCGCCGCCGTCGTGGAGGGGCTCGAGCGCGAGGGCGCCAGCAGCCACCTCGTGGAGGCGCTCGGCCTGCGCGGGGCCGGCTGAGCGGGAGGCGCTCGGCCTGCGCGGGGCCGGCTGAGCGGCATACGGGATGCCGCTCACCGAGCCTACGCGGCGACCGTGCGGTTCAGCTCGTGCTCCCTCCCGAACGCCAGTACCCCCCGGCCCGCCGGTCCAGGAAGCCCTCGTCGACGAGGTGGCGCGCAGCACGGCGTCGCGATCCATCGGGGCATCGGCGGGTTCGGGTCGGTCCATGCCCTCCACGGTAGGCAGCGACAGCCGGGGCGGGGTCGGAGCGGGCGACGAGAATCGAACTCGCGTAGCCAGTTTGGAAGACTGGGGCTCTACCATTGAGCTACGCCCGCGCGGC
>NZ_JBDIAQ010000028.1:0-32567 GCF_039812505.1 Intrasporangium sp.
GATGCGCGAGCGCAGCTCACGGCGCGGGCGTCGTCGTCGCCCGCGCCCCTCGGACCCACCTGCGGCGGACACCCCGGCCGGCGACGCCCGCCCGCCGGCCGCACCCGAGCAGGCGGCTGCGACCCCGCCCCCGGCGGATGGCCGAGGGGTCGAGCCGAGCGTTGGGTCGAGCGGCGAGCCGAGTTCGAAGCCGGATGGCGCCGACGAGCCCGTCCGCCCGGCGGAGAGCTCCCCCGAACCGGCCGCGCCAGCCGCGACGGGGACGGTCGGGTCCGCGCCGGCCGCGTCACCCGACATCTCGGCGTCACCCGACATCTCGGCGTCACCCGACATCTCGGCGTCACCCGACATCTCGGCGTCGGCCGAGCCGGACCGCCCCGTCGAGGCGGACGCGCCGCCCGGCAAGCCGGAGCTGGCGGGTGTCGCGTCCGGGCGGTCCCGGCCGACCGGACGACGCCAGACCAGCCGCCGGTCCACGCGGACCAGCGTGCCGAGCTGGGACGACATCATGTTCGGCCACAAGCCCGACTGAACGCCTCTAGAGCCCACCGCGAGCTCACCGCAGCGGGCCGGCCTCCGGTTCGACGGGCAGCTGGTCGGGTGAGGCCTGCCGGGAGGTCATCCGCCGCATGTAGTGCCGCCGGCACAGGACCTCGTACTCGACGGCCCCCCTCCCGGCCGAGGTCAGGTCACCGACGACGACCTGCGCTCCCTCGACCGCCATCGCGCCGTCCACGACCCGCGCGTTGACGGTCGCGCGCCGACCGCACCAGCACAGCGCGTCGACCTGGAGCACCTCGACGCGGTCCGCGATCTCGATCAGCCGCTTCGAGCCCGGGAACAGCTCGGTCCGGAAGTCGGTCGCGATCCCGAAGGTGAACACGTCGACCTCGATCTCGTCGACGACCCGGGCGAGCTGGTCGACCTGGGCGGGGCGGTAGAACTGCGCTTCGTCGCAGATCAGGTAGTCGACACGCGTTCCGACGCTCACCCGTCCCACGACGACGTCCCAGAAGTCGAGCTCCTCGTCGACCTCGAGCGCATCGGTCTGCAGGCCGAGGCGCGACGAGAGCAGACCTTCCCCGGCCCGGTCGTGTCGGCTGAAGATGAGCCCGGCCCGCCCGCGCGCGGCGTGGTTGTGGTGCAGCTGCAGCGCCAGGGTCGACTTGCCGCAGTCCATGGTCCCGGTGAAGAAGACGAGCTCAGCCACGAGGGGGCAGCCTAGCCACCACCCGCGCCGGCAGCCCGCGGCGGGACCACGATGACCGGCACGGCGATCTCGGCCTCGCTGGTCGAGCCGTGCACGCCGAGCAGCGCCAGGATCTCCTTGCGCATCAGCCCCGAGTGGACCACCGCGAAGCGGTCCTGCATCACCACGACGAGATCGCCGATCCTGGGCAGCACGGCAGGGCGCGTCAGGCCGAACCAGCCCTCGTCGACGGCCTGCTCGCGCGACATCACGTGCGCGAGCCCGCCGAGCCGCCCGCGCCAGGTCTGTGCCACTGCGTCGGTGGCACCGGGCTCCAGGTACAGCTGCAGGTTGCGCGGCTCGCCGCCGACGTGGCGCACCCCCTGCATGAGGGACGGCTCGTGCGCGAGGTCGAGCCGCTGCTCGAACGGGACGTCCACCATGCCGTGGTCGGCGGTGACGACGAGCGACGTGTCGGCCGGGACCCGGTCGGCCAGGTCGGCCAGGGCCCGGTCGACCGACTCCAGCTCGTCGCCCCACTGCCACGACTGGCAGCCGTGAACGTGGCCCACCTTGTCCACGTCACCCCAGTACAGGTAGACGAGGGACCGGCGCGTCGCCCGGACGTTCTCGACGCTGGCCGTGACGCGCTCCTCGAGCCGCTTGGCGGCGACGAACCGGCCACCGCGCAGGGCGGCGTTGGTCAGGCCGGAGCCGTCGAAGTAGCGCGGCCCCACGCGCGTGACGGCCACGCCGTCGTCCTCGGCCGCCTGGAACACGGTGCGGCTCGGCTGCCACCGCAGCGGGTCCGGCCCGTCCTCCCAGGACAGCTCGTTCAGCAGCCGGTCGGTCTCCGGGTCGAGCACCTGGAAGCCGACCAGCCCGTGGGACCCGGGCGGCAGCCCGGTGCCGAAGCTGCCCATCGAGGTGGCCGTCGTCGTCGGGAAGCCGCACGGGATGCGTCGGGCGGTCGGGAGGTGACCGCGCAGGAAGGGCGCGTGGCCGCCGCGCTGCGCGAGCAGGTCGTAGCCCAGCCCGTCGACGAGCACCACGACGCAGCGCGGGGCCGGGGGCAGCCCGAACCGGTCGGCGCCGGCGAAGGCCCGGACCCCGAGTGAGTCCGCGACCGAGGGCAGCACCGACGCGAGCGTGCCGGCGGACCAGTCCGGCGCGTGGGACCGGTGGGTCACCGGCGTGCCGTCCCGCCGCCGATGCTGGTCGACAGGGTGCGGGCGAAGTCGAGCGCGGTGTCGACGGCGCCTTCGCCGTCGGCGGCGGCGCTGATGCGCAGGCTGATGTCGTCGGATGCGACGGTGCCCTCGAACCCGTGGTCGGCGGTGCACTCCGGGTCGGCGCACTGGGCGGGCAGCAGGTCGAGCCGGCTGACCGCTCCCCAGCCGATGGTCAGCGTGATGTCCCGCGAGTGCGTGCCGGGGCTGAAGGTCTCCGGATGGGCGACGACGTGGGTCACCATGACCCCCCGCAGTGCCGCGAGGGGCACGGTCTCGGTCGTGGCCGTGGCGGTCGCGGGCGCGCCGGGCTCGCTGAAGTCGTCGGCGTGGGCGATCACGAGCCGCCGGGGGGTGACCACGAGGACGGTGACGTGGCGCCGCACGGTCTCCTCGTCGAAGGTGGTCTCCTGGTGCACCAGGTGGGCGACGACCTCGTCCCCGGCGACGGCCGACTCGACGACGTCGCACACGAGCGCCGGGTAGTAGCCGGCGTGGGTGATCGCGAGGGTCAGGTTCTCGGGAAGAGCCTGGCCCTGCTCCTGGGAGACACGGCGCATGGGCCCCATCCTTGCATCCTCCTCACGTCATCCCGCGACGTCCGGAGTCCTTGCGCACGAGCGCCGGACGGACGACCGCCTCGGCACCCAGCGCGTCGACGCCGCCGCTCCAGGCGTTGACCGGGTTGAGCTCCAGGTGGGCCAGCTCGGGGTGGTCGTCGGCGAGGACCGACAGGCGCGCCACGAGGTCGCGCAGGGCGGCCCGGTGCACCGGCGCGGCGCCCCGGTGCCCGGCCAGCAGCGGCGCCGCCTTCACCCCGGTGATCAGGTCACGCACGTCGACGTCGGTCAGCGGCGGGATCCGGTGGGCGATGTCGCCGAGCAGCTCGGTGGGGGGCCCGGCCACCGAGAAGCTGACCACCGGCCCGAACAACGGGTCCTCCTGGGTCCGCAGGACGCACGACACGCCGGGCACCGCCATGCGCTGGACCACGAAGCTGCCCCGGGCCAGGGCCCCGAGCCGCTCGCTCAGAGACTCGTAGGCGTCGCGGACGGACTCGGCGTCCACGAGGTCGCCGCGGACCCCGACGATCCCCGGCTGGTGGCGCACGACGGGCGAGTTCGACTTGAGGATGACCGGGTAGGTGAGGCGCTCCGCGGCGGCGACGGCCGCGTCTGCCGAGCCGACCTCCGTCGCGGGCCAGAGCCGGATGCCGTAGCTCTCGAGCACCTCGCCCACCTCGTCGCGGGTCAGCGCACGACCCTCGGGGGTCTCGAGCAGGACCCGGGCGAGCAGCGCCTCGGCCCGCAGCCGGTCGATGCCCGCCGGTGCGACCGGCGCGCCGCGGTCCCTCGCCCGCCACTGCGCGTGGTGCGTCACGGCGTTCAGGGCCCGGATGCCGTCCTCGGGCATCGTGTAGACCGGCACGATCCGGCGCACTCCCCCCGCGTCGTCGTAGCCGAGGCCGCCCTCGACGCCACGCATCCCGAGGAACGTCGCGACACAGGGCTTCTCGTGCCGGGCGGCAACGGTGCGCAGCGCCGAGGAGACGTTCTCGTCGAGGGTCGCCAGGGGTCGGATGAACCCGGCGACGACGCTGTCGACGTCGGGGTCGGCGAAGGCTGCCTCCAGGGCGGTCGCGAACTCGTCGGCGCCGGCCTGCGCCGGCAACGAGACCGGCCCGTGGGTGACCTGCAGGCCCCAGCTGAGACAGGCGGAGGCGCTGATCGACCCCAGGGAGTCGGAGTTGCCGACGATCGCGACCCGCCCTCCGGCCGGCAGCGGCTGGTGCAGGGTCAGCTGGGCCACGTCGAAGAGCTGGTGGATGTTCTCGACGCGGATGACGCCCGCCTGCCGCAGCAGCGCGCCGAAGGCCTGCGGCGGCACCCGGGTCTGTCGGGTGCGGTGCCCGGGCGGGGCGGCGAAGCTCGACACCCCGGAGGAGACCACCACGACCGGCTTGACCATGGCCAGCTGACGGGCGATCCGGGAGAACTTGCGCGGGTTGCCCATCGACTCGAGGTACAGGCCCACGGTGTCGGTTCCCGAGTCGTCGATCCAGTACTGCATCAGGTCGTTGCCCGAGACGTCGGCCCGGTTGCCGGCCGAGGCGAAGACGCTGATCCCCAGGCCGCGCCTGGCGGCGGAGGCGAGGACCGCCACCCCGAGCGCACCGCTCTGGGCGAACAGGCCGAGCCGCCCCGCTGGAGGTACGACCGGCGCGAGGGTGGCGTTCAGGCACACGTCGGCATGGGTGTTGATCAGCCCGAAGCTGTTCGGTCCGACCATCCGCATTCCGGACGAGCGGACCATCCGCCGCAGCCGCTCCTGCCGCTCGGCGCCGTCGGCGCCGGCCTCGGCGAACCCGGCCGACATGACCAGCAGGGCCCGGACCCCCGCCCGGGCGCAGTCGCTCACCACGCCCTCCACCTGCTCGGCGGGTACCACGACCACCACGAGGTCGACCGGGCCGGGCACGTCCAACAGGGAGCGGTACGCCCTCACCCCCTGCACCTCGTCCGCCTCGGGGTGGACCACGAAGAGCTCGCCGCGATAGCCCGAGGCGAGGATGTTGGCCAGCACCATCGCCCCGACCGAGCCCGGCCGACGGCCCGCCCCGACGATCGCCACCCGCTCCGGGAAGAGGATCGTGTGCACGCTGCGCGACTCGGCGCGGTGCTCACGGGACAGGGCGACCGCCTTGGACTGCTCGGTGGGCTCGATGGCGAAGGACAGGTCGACGACCCCGTCCTCCACCCGATGGGTCACCTCGTAGCCGGCGTCCTTGAAGACCATGAGCATCTTGCGGTTCTGCGGCAGCACCTCGGCGGTGAACTTCTCGATGCCGACCTCGCGGGCGATCGCCGCGAGGTGCTCGAGCAGGACCGAGCCGATGCCCTTGCCCTGCAGCCGGTCGGAGATGTTGAACGCCACCTCGGCCGACGAGGTGCCCTCGAGCCGGTCGTAGCGGCCGACGCCCACGATGTCGTCACCGACGGTCGCCACGAGCGCCACCCGGTCCCGATAGTCGACGTGCGTGAAACGGTGCACGTCGCGGTCGCTCAGCTCCTTCAGCGGAGCGAAGAACCGCAGGTAGATCGACTCCTCCGACTGGGCGTTGTGGAACCGGCGCAGCCCGTCGGCGTCGTCGGGCGTGATCGGGCGGACATGGGTCACCGACCCGTCCCGCAGGACGACGTCGGCCTCCCACTCCTGCGGCGGTACAGGCTGTCGCGCACCGGTCTCGGGCGCGCCACGCATTGTCTCGGCGTCGGGCATGCCGCCATCGTGTCACGAGCCGCCGACGGCAGACAGTGCTGCCACAGTGGACCGATGGAGCTCGACGACGTGGTGCGCCGGCGCCGGATGACGCGCCGCTACGACCCCGACCGCACGGTGCCCGACGAGGTGCTGACACGGTGCCTCGAGAACGCGGTGCGCGCCCCCAGCGCGGGCTTCAGCCAGGGCTGGGACTTCGTGGTGCTGCGCACGGCACCGGAGCGCGACCGCTTCTGGGCGGCCACGACGCAGCCGGGACAGCCGGCGGACCCGTGGCTGCGCGGCATACGGGAGGCCCCGGTGCTGATCCTGTGCCTCTCGCACAAGGACGCCTACCTCGACCGGTACGCCGAGCCGGACAAGGGCTGGACCGACCGGAGCGAGCGGCACTGGCCGGTGCCCTACTGGGACGTCGACACGGGGATGGCCGCGCTGCTGATCCTGCTCACCGCGGTCGACTCCGGGCTGGGCAGTCTCTTCTTCGGGGTGCCGGTGGAGCACCACGAGACGGTGCACGCCGCGTTCGGCATCCCGGCGAGCCGGTCGGTCGTCGGGGTGGTGTCGCTCGGCTACGCGCGGCCGGGGCCCCGGAGCCCGAGCCTGCGCCGGCACCGGCGGACCGGGGCCGAGGTGACGCACTGGGGCCGGTTCGGGCGACGGTAGCCCCCGCCTGCGGCGTGGCATCGCGGGAGCCCTGCGCGGGCTGGGGGATCATGGGGTGGTCCGCACGCCGACACTGAGGAGCGCGACCCGGCATGGCCCGCCGCACCACGACCGCACCACCGGAGGACTTCGAGGAGAGGATCATCGGGATCGACGTCGAGGAGGAGATGCAGCACGCCTTCCTCGAGTACTCCTACTCGGTCATCTACTCCCGGGCCCTGCCCGACGCCCGCGACGGCCTGAAGCCCGTCCAGCGGCGCATCCTGTACGGGGCCAGCGAGCTGGGCCTGCGACCCGACCGCGGACACGTCAAGAGCCAGCGGATCATCGGCGAGGTGATGGGCAAGTACCACCCGCACGGCGACCAGGCGATCTACGACGCGCTCGTGCGGATGGCCCAGCCGTTCACCCTGCGCCTGCCGCTGATCGACGGACACGGCAACTTCGGCTCCCTCGACGACGGGCCCGCTGCGGCGCGCTACACCGAGGCCCGGCTGGCACCCGCCGCCATGCTGATGGTGTCCGGGCTCGACGAGGACACCGTGGACTTCGTCCCCAACTACGACGACACCCAGCTGCAGCCGGGCGTGCTGCCGGCCGCCTACCCGAACCTGCTCGTCAACGGCGCCTCGGGCATCGCCGTCGGGATGGCCACGAACCTGCCGCCGCACAACCTCGTCGAGGTCGTCGGCGCGGCCCGGCACCTGATCGAGCACCCGGACTGCTCGCTCGAGGACCTGATGCGGTTCGTGCCCGGGCCCGACCTGCCCTGCGGGGGCCGGATCGTCGGCCTCGAGGGCATCCGCGACGCCTACCTGACCGGCCGGGGCAGCTTCCGCACCCGCGCCACGACCCGCATCGAGTCGGTCACCCCGCGCCGCAAGGGCATCGTGGTGACCGAGCTGCCCTACCTGGTCGGCCCGGAGAAGCTCTTCGAGAAGATCGGCGACCTGGCCGACAAGAAGCTGCAGGGCATCGCCGCGCTCAAGGACCTGTCAGACCGCAGGAACGGCATGCGGCTGGTCATCGAGGTCAAGAACGGCTTCAACCCCGAGGCCGTCCTCGAGCAGCTCTACCGGCTCACCCCGATGGAGGAGAGCTTCGGCATCAACAACGTGGCGCTGGTCGACGGGCAGCCGCGCACGATGGGCCTGAAGGAGCTCTTGCAGGTCTACGTCGACTTCCGGATCGACGTCGTACGGCGACGCTCGGCCTTCCGGCTGGCCAAGCGTGCCGAGCGCCTGCACCTGGTCGAGGGACTGCTCGTGGCCATCCTCGACATCGACGAGGCCATCCAGCTGATCCGCTCCTCCGACGACGCGGCCACCGCCCGGGCCCGGCTGATGGACGTCTTCGACCTGTCCGACGCCCAGGCCACCTACATCCTCGACCTCCAGCTGCGACGGCTGACCAAGTTCTCCCGGATCGAGCTCGAGGCCGAGAGGGGCCAGCTCGAGCGCGAGATCGAGTCCCTCCGGGCCCTGCTCGAGAACGAGCGGCTGCTGCGCCGGCTGGTCTCCAGCGAGCTCGCGGACGTCGCGAAGGCCCATGGCACCCCACGGCGCACCGTGCTGCTCGAGAGCTCGGGCACCGCGGCGGCGACGGCCCCGCTCGAGGTCGGCGACGACCCGTGCTGGGTGCTGTTCAGCTCGACCGGCCTGCTGGCGCGCACCGCGAGCGAGCAGGCCCCGGTCGGCGAGGGTGCCCGGGCCAGGCACGACGCGATCGTCGGTGCGGTGCCGACCACGGCCCGGGGCGAGTTCGGGCTCGTGACCAGCTCCGGGCGGATGGTGCGGCTGTCGGCGCTCGACCTGCCGGCGCTGCCGCCGACCAACGCGCCGCCGAGCCTGTCCGGCGGGGCGCCGCTGGCCGCCTACGTCGACCTCGTGGGCGGCGAGGAGCCGGTCACGATCGTGCCGATCGGGCCGGAGGCGCCCGTGGTCGCGCTGGGCACCGCACAGGGCGTGGTCAAGCGCGTGACGCCCGACGCCCCGAAGGGCACGTCCTGGGAGGTGATCGCCCTCAAGGACGGCGACCGCGTCATCGGTGCCGGGGCCGCCGGCGACGACGCGCTCGACCTGGTCTTCGTCACCAGCGACGCCCAGCTGCTGCGGTTCGGTGCGGGGGCCGTGCGCCCCCAGGGACGCGCCGCGAGCGGGATGGCCGGAGTGCGCCTGTCGCCGGGTGCCGAGGCCGTCTTCTTCGGTGTCGTCGACCCGCGGCACGAGGCGGCGGTGGTCACCTCGGCCGGGTCCACCGCCGCCCTGCCCGGCACCGAGGGCGGCTCGCTGAAGGTGACGCGGTACGCCGAGTACCCGGCCAAGGGGCGCGCGACCGGCGGCGTGCGGTGCCACCGGTTCCTCAAGGGCGAGGACGTGCTCGTGCTCGCCCACGCCGGCAACACCCCGCTGCGGGCCAGCGCGGCGGCCGGAGTGGCCGTCGAGCTGCCGGCCGCGGACGGGCGGCGGGACGGCTCGGGCACCCCGATGACGCAGGTGATCGACCGGATCGCCGCGAACGTCGCCGTGCTGGCCGACCGGCCGGATCAGCCGGTGACCTCCTCGGGCCGGTAGGCCGGGGCCCGGCGGTGCACGGCGTCGCCGACCCGGTGCACGCGCAGGGCGTTCGTCGAGCCGGGGATGCCCGGTGGTGACCCGGCCACGATCAGCACGCGGTCGCCCTCCGCGACGCGCCCCTCGGGGATCAGGGCCAGGTCGACCTGCATCGCGAACTGGTCGGTGTGCCACATCCGGCTCACCAGGTAGGTCTGCATGCCCCACACCAGCGCGAGGCGCGACCGGGTCCGGGGCTCGGAGGTGAAGGCCAGCATCGGCAGCCGGGGGCGCAGCCGCGCCATCCGCATCGCGGAACCGCCGGTCTCGGTGAAGGTGATCAGGAAGCGCGCCTCGACGGACTCGCCGATCTCGACGGCGGCCTTGCAGACGGCGCCGCCCACCGTGACCGGAGTGCGGTCGATCTGGGCGATCCGGTCGTACCCGTGCACCTCGGTGAACTCGATGATGCGCGCCATCGTGGTGACCGACTCGACCGGCCACGCCCCGACCGAGGTCTCCCCCGACAGCATCACCGCGTCGGCCCCGTCCAGCACCGCGTTGGCCGCGTCGGAGGCCTCGGCCCGGGTCGGGCGGGGGTTCTCGACCATCGACTCGAGCACCTGGGTGGCGACGATGACCGGCTTGGCGGCGACCCGGCACAGCTCGACCGCGCGCTTCTGGACGAGCGGGACCTCCTCGAGCGGCATCTCGACACCGAGGTCGCCCCGGGCGATCATGATCCCGTCGAAGGCCTCGATGATCTCGTCGAGGTTCGCCACGGCCTGCGGCTTCTCGATCTTGGCGATGACCGGCAGCCGCTGACCGAACTCGTCCATGATCTCGTGCACGTCCGAGATGTCGGCCGCCGAGCGCACGAAGGACAGGGCCACCCAGTCGACCCCGAGGCGCAGGGCGAAGCGGAGGTCGTCGCGGTCCTTCTCCGAGAGCGCCGGCACGCTGACGGCCACCCCGGGAAGGTTGATCCCCTTGTTGTCCGACACCACCCCGCCCACCACCGTCTCGGTGACGACGTCGGTGTCGTCGACCTCGACCGCGCGCAGGGTCACCTTGCCGTCGTCGATGAGCAGGATGTCGCCGGGGCGCACGTCGGCGGGCAGCCCGGCGTACGTCGTGCCCACCTCCTTCTCGGAGCCCTCGACCTCGCGGGTCGTGATGGTGAACCGCTGCCCGGGGCGCAGGTGGACCGGACCGGCCGCGAACCGCCCGGTCCGGATCTTGGGACCCTGCAGGTCGGCGAGCAGGCCGACCGCGCGGTGCGAGGCGTCACCGGCCTCGCGGACCGCCCGGCAGACCTTCTCGTGGTCCGCGTGGTTGCCGTGCGAGAGGTTGAGCCGGGCCACGTCCATGCCCGCGTCGACGAGCGCCCGCAGCCGCTCCGGCGAGGAGGTCATCGGGCCGATGGTGCAGACGATCTTGGCGCGGCGCATGTGCCAAGACTATTCGTACCGATGCTCCACTCGTGACCCCGCACACACCCTCGCGGGTCACCTGCCGGCGAGGGGCCCGGGTCAGACGGTGAGTGGCCGGTCGGTCGGGGCGATCGGCCGGGGCAGGCCGCTCGAGCCGGTCAGCCAGGCATCGACCCCGGCCGCCGCCGAGCGGCCCTCGGCGATCGCCCAGACGATCAGCGACTGCCCACGGCCGGCGTCGCCGGCGACGAAGACACCCGGCACCGAGCTCATGAAGCTCTTGTCCCGGCGCACGTTGGTCCGCTCGTCCAGCTCGACGCCGAGCTGCTCGACCAGCCCCTCCCGCTGTGGGCCGAGGAAGCCCATCGCGAACAGGACCAGCTGCGCCGGGACCTCCCGCTCGGTGCCCTCCAGCAGGACCGGGCGACCGTCCACGAGGTCGACGTCGCAGAGGCGCAACGCCCGGACGTTGCCGTCCGCGTCGCCGACGAACTCGGTGGTGCTGACGGCGTAGACCCGGTCACCGCCCTCCTCCTGCGAGCTCGACACCCGGAAGATCGCCGGGTAGGTCGGCCAAGGCTGGTTCGGCGGCCGGTCGGTCCCGGGCATCGGCAGGATCTCCAGCGAGGTCACCGAGCGGGCACCCTGACGCAGGGCGGTGCCGATGCAGTCCGAGCCGGTGTCGCCGCCACCGATCACGACGACGTCCTTGTCGGTGGCCAGGATCTGGCCCGGCACCTGACCGCCGAGGGCGGCCCGGTTGCCCTGCGGCAGGTACTCCATCGCCTGGTGTATGCCGCCGAGCTCGCTTCCCGGCACGGCCAGCCCCCGCGGCACGGTGGCCCCGATCGCGAGCACGACTGCGTCGTAGCGGTCCCGCAGCTGTGGCCCGGTGATGTCCACGCCCACCTGCACCCCGGTGCGGAACCGGGTGCCTTCGGCCTCCAGCTGGCGCAGCCGCCGGTCGAGCACGGACTTCTCCATCTTGAACTCGGGGATGCCGTAGCGCAGCAGCCCGCCCGGCTTGTCGGCGCGCTCGAACACGGCCACGGTGTGCCCTGCGCGGGTCAGCTGCTGGGCGGCCGCGAGCCCGGCCGGGCCCGACCCGACGATCGCAACGGTCTTGCCGGTGAGCCGTTCCGGTGGGAGCGGCTCGACCAAGCCGCGCTCGAAGGCCTGCTCGGCGATCGTCCACTCGACCTGCTTGATCGTCACGGCCGGCTGGTTGATGCCGAGCACGCAGGCCGTCTCGCAGGGGGCCGGGCACAGCCGGCCGGTGAACTCGGGGAAGTTGTTGGTCGCGTGCATCCGTTCGATGGCGCCGCGCCAGTCGTCCCGCCAGGCCAGGGTGTTCCACTCCGGGATCAGGTTGCCGAGCGGGCAGCCGTTGTGGCAGAAGGGTATTCCGCAGTCCATGCAGCGACTCGCCTGGCGTTGCAGCTCCTCGAGCGGCTGGTCCTCGTAGACCTCCTTCCAGTCCTGGATGCGGACCGGGACCGGCCGCCGCTTGGGCAGCTCCCGGGTCCGGTGCTTCAGGAAGCCGTAGATGTCAGCCATGGGATGCCTCCAGGATGCGGTGCCACACCTCGGTGCCGTCGACGTCGAGGTCGTCGGTGGCCGCGGCGGCACGGACGTCGAGGACCCGCTGGTACGCGGTGGGCAGCACGAGCGTGAAGCGGTGCCTCGTCTCGTCCCAGTCGTCCAGCAGCCGCCGGGCCACCGCGGAGTCGGTCTGCTCGAGGTGCTGGCGCAGCAGGTCGCGCACCGTGGCCTCGTCGTCGGTCCGCAGCGGCAGCAGCTGGACGAGCTCGGGGTTGACCCGGTCCGGGCGCAGGTCGAGGACGTAGCCGACGCCGCCGGACATGCCGGCCGCGAGGTTGCGGCCGGTCGGCCCGATGATGACGGCGACGCCGCCGGTCATGTACTCGAGTCCGTGGTCGCCGACCCCCTCGACGACGGCCGTCGCGCCGGAGTTGCGCACGCAGAAGCGCTCGCCGACCCGGCCCCGCAGGAACAGCCGGCCACCGGTCGCGCCGTAGCCGATGACGTTGCCGGCGATGACGTTGTCCTCGGCCACGAGGGTCGCGGCGGGGTCGGGCCGGATCACGATCCGGCCCCCGGACAAGCCCTTGGCGACGTAGTCGTTGGCGTCTCCGAGCAGCCGCAGCGTGATCCCGCGCGGGAGGAACGCCCCGAAGGACTGGCCCGCGGTGCCGGTCATCGTCACCTCGATCGTGCCGTCGGCCAGGCCGTCGGGGTGTGCCTTGGTGACCTGGTGGCCGAGCATGGTGCCGACCGTGCGGTTGACGTTTCGGACCGCGATCTCGGTGCGCACCTGCTCGCCGCCCTCGATGGCGGGCAGCGCCCGGGCGATCAGCTCGTTGTCCAGCGCCTTGTCAAGACCGTGCTCCTGACCGGTCGACTGGTGCAGGGTGCCGCCGCTCGGGTTGGCCGCGACGGTGAGGATCGGCGTCAGGTCGAGCCCCGACGCCTTCCAGTGGGTGATCGCCTTGTCGAGGTCGAGGCTGTCGACCTGGCCGACGGCCTCCCGGATGGACCGGAAGCCGAGCGCCGCCAGGTGCTCGCGGACCTCCTCGGCGACGTACTCGAAGAAGGTCTCGACGAACTCGGGCCGACCGCTGAACCGGGCCCGCAGCTCCGGGTTCTGCGTGGCCACCCCGACCGGGCAGGTGTCCAGGTGGCAGACCCGCATCATGATGCACCCGGAGACGACCAGTGGCGCGGTGGCGAAGCCGAACTCCTCGGCACCGAGCAGCGCCGCGACGACGACGTCGCGGCCGGTCTTCAGCTGGCCGTCGGCCTGCACGACGATGCGGTCGCGCAGGCCGTTGACCACGAGCGTCTGCTGGGCCTCGGCCAGGCCCAGCTCCCACGGCGCACCGGCGTGCTTGAGCGAGGTCAGCGGCGAGGCTCCGGTACCGCCGTCGTGGCCCGAGATCAGCACCACGTCGGCGTGCGCCTTCGAGACCCCGGCCGCGACGGTGCCCACGCCGATCTCGGCGACGAGCTTGACGTGGATCCGCGCCGCGGGGTTCGCGTTCTTCAGGTCGTGGATGAGCTGGGCCAGGTCCTCGATGGAGTAGATGTCGTGGTGCGGCGGCGGCGAGATGAGCCCCACCCCCGGTGTCGAGTGGCGGGTGCGGGCGATCCAGGGGTAGACCTTGTTTCCGGGCAGCTGGCCCCCCTCGCCCGGCTTGGCGCCCTGGGCCATCTTGATCTGCAAGTCGTCGGCCTGGGTGAGGTAGAGGCTGGTGACCCCGAACCGGCCCGAGGCGACCTGCTTGATGGCCGAACGTCTGGCGGGGTCGAGCAGCCGGTCGGGGTCCTCGCCGCCCTCGCCGGTGTTGGACTTGGCACCGAGCCGGTTCATCGCGACGGCCAGGGTCTCGTGCGCCTCCTGCGAGATCGAGCCGTAGCTCATCGCACCGGTGCTGAAGCGACGCACGATCTCGCCGACCGGCTCGACCTCCTCGAGCGGCACGGGCAGCCGCCCGGTGACACCCGGCGGCTTGAAGGACATCAGGCCGCGCAGGGTCATCAGGCGCGCGGACTGGTCGTCGATCCGCTGCGTGTACTGCTTGAAGATCCCGTACTGGCGGGTGCGGGTCGAGTGCTGCAGGCGGAAGACGGTCTCGGGGTCGAACAGGTGCGGCTCGCCCTCGCGGCGCCACTGGTACTCGCCGCCCACCTCGAGCACCCGGTGCGCCTGCTGGACCCCCTCGGGCGGGTAGGCCCGCGCGTGCCGGGCCGCGGTCTCGGCGGCGATCACCTCGAGCCCCACCCCGCCGAGCTGGGAGACGGTGCCGGTGAAGTACCGGCCGACGAGGTCCTGGGACAGCCCGATCGCCTCGAAGACCTGCGCACCGCGGTAGGAGGCCACGGTGGAGATGCCCATCTTCGACATGACCTTCAGCACGCCCTTGCCGAGGGCCTTGATCAGGTTGTGGACCGCCTGCTCCGGGGTCACACCGTCGATGTGCCCGGCGCGCGCGAGGTCCTCGACGGTCTCCATGGCCAGGTAGGGGTTGACGGCCGCGGCGCCGTAGCCGACGAGCAGTGCGACGTGGTGCACCTCGCGCACGTCGCCCGCCTCCACGAGCAGGCCCACCTGGGTGCGGGTCTTCTCGCGGATCAGGTGGTGGTGCACGGCCGCGGTGAGCAGCAGCGAGGGTATCGGGGCCAGGTCGCGGCCGGAGTCGCGGTCCGAGAGCACGACGAAGCGGGCCCCCCGCCGGATCGCCTCCGAGACCTCGGCGAAGATCTCGTCCAGGCGTGCGCGCATCGCGGCCGAGCCGGCGGTGACGTCGTAGAGCCCGCGCACCACGTGGGTCGCGTAGCCGGGCCGGTCCCCGTCGGCGTTGATGTGCACGATCTTGGCCAGCTCGTCGTTGTCGATGACCGGGAAGTCGAGCACGATCTGCCGGGCGTGGGCCGGCGAGGCGGACAGGGCGTTGCCCTCGGGGCCGATCGTCGTCGAGAGCGAGGTGACCAGCTCCTCGCGGATGGCGTCCAGGGGCGGGTTGGTCACCTGGGCGAACAGCTGGGTGAAGTAGTCGAACAGCAGCCGCGGCCGCGAGGACAGCGCGGCCAGCGGGGTGTCGGTCCCCATCGAGCCGATCGCCTCGGCGCCCGAGCGGGCCATCGGGGTCAGCAGGACGCGCAGCTCCTCGGTGGTGTATCCGAAGGTCTGCTGGCGGCGGGCCACGGAGGAGGCGGTGTGCACGACGTGCTCCCGCTCGGGCAGGTCCTCGAGCCGGATCAGGCCGGCGCGCAGCCAGTCCTGGTAGGGCTGCAGCCCGGCCAGCTGGGACTTGATCTCGTCGTCGGAGACGATCCGGCCGTGCTCGGTGTCGACCAGGAACATCCGGCCCGGCTGCAGCCGGCCCCGCCGGACCACCGTGGCCGGGTCGAGGGCCAGGACCCCCGACTCGGAGGCGAGCACGACCAGCCCGTCGTCGGTGACGGCATACCGGCCGGGCCGCAGCCCGTTGCGGTCGAGCACCGCGCCGATGAGCGTGCCGTCGGTGAAGGTGACGTTGGCCGGCCCGTCCCAGGGCTCCATGAAGCTCGCGTGGAACTCGTAGAAGGCCCGGCGGGCCGGGTCCATCGAGGCGTTGTTCTCCCACGCCTCGGGGATCATCATCAGCACCGCGTGCGGCAGCGAGCGGCCCCCGAGGTGCAGCAGCTCGAGCACCTCGTCGAAGCTCGCGGAGTCGGAGCCGCCGGGGGTGCAGATCGGGAAGATCCGCTCGAGGTCGCCCGGGATGATGTCCGAGGTGAGCAGGCTCTCGCGGGCGCGCATCCAGTTGCGGTTGCCGCGCACGGTGTTGATCTCCCCGTTGTGCGCGATGAGCCGGTAGGGGTGCGCGAGGGGCCAGGACGGGAAGGTGTTGGTCGAGAACCGGGAGTGGACCAGGGCCAGCTGGGTCGCGAAGCGTGAGTCGCCGAGGTCGGGGAAGAAGGGCTCGAGCTGTCCGGTCGTCAGCATGCCCTTGTAGACCAGCGTGCGGCTCGAGAAGGACGCGAAGTACACGTCGGTGTCGCGTTCGGCCCGCTTGCGCAGGCAGAAGGCGAGCCGGTCCAGCCCGAGGCTGACCGCGCGACCGATCCGGGACGAGACGAACAGCTGCTCGAAGTGCGGCATGCAGGCCCGGGACGCCTCGCCGACGAGCTCCGGGGCGACCGGCACCTCGCGCCAGCCGAGGACCGTGAGGTTCTCGGCGGTCGCGAGCTGCTCGATGCGTTCCTTGACCGCGGCGCGCTCCTGCGGGTCGGTGGGCAGGAAGGCCAGCCCGACGGCATACGCCCCCGCGTTGGGCAGCGCGAAGGGCACCACGGAGCGAAGGAAGTGGTCGGGGACCTGGGTGAGGATGCCCGCGCCGTCGCCGACGCAGGGGTCGGCGCCGGTGGCGCCGCGGTGGTCCAGGTTGCGCAGGGCGGTGAGGGCGTGCTGGACGATGTCGTGGCCGGCGGTGCCGCGCATGGTGGCGACGAAGGCGACCCCGCAGGCGTCGTGCTCGTTCTCGCGCCGGTAGAGGCCGAAGTCCTCCGGATGCGCGCTGAAGCGTCGGTCAAGCGGCGTCATGGGCACCGTCCTTTTCGAATCGTCCCTGGATCGTCCCTGTCGATGTCGGCGGTGTGGACGGCGTCGGCCACGGTGAGGTGTGGCGCAAGGCTACTCCCGCAGCGCCCGGTCCCGAACGAGGTCACCGGACGTTTTTGCATCCTGAGATGGCCTCGCCGGCTCAGCCCGGGCCGTCGCGGTCGGCCGGTGCCGAGGTCTGTTCGTGGGTGTCGCCCGTGCCCGTGCCCCCGGGCCCACCGGGCGGCGCCGCTCGGCCGAACCGGACCCACAGCAGCAGCCCGACGAGGAAGACCAGGATCGAGACCCAGGTGTTGACGCGCTGCCCGAGGATGTGGTTGGCCGCGTCGCTGCGCATGTTCTCGATGACGATCCGCCCGATCGGATAGCCCATGACGTAGGCCGCGAAGGTCTGCCCGGCCGCGAGCCGCCGGTGCCGCTCGAGCCAGAGGAGCGCGAACACGAGCAGGACGCACCAGATGGACTCGTAGAGGAAGGTCGGGTGGAAGTAGCCCTTGACGATCGGGTTGCCGGCCGAGTCGGTCACGGCATGCCCGAGCGCCTGGTCCCACTCGTAGACCTTCAGCCGCCACGGCAGCGTGGTGGGACCGCCGTAGATCTCGTTGTTGAAGTAGTTGCCGAACCGGCCCATGGCCTGGGCGACCAGCACGCCGGGGGCGGCCGCGTCGACGAAGGCGGTGAAGGTGACCCCGTGGCGCCGGCAGCCGATCCACACGCCGAACGCGCCCAGCGCGATGGCCCCCCAGATGCCGAGCCCACCGTTCCAGATCGCGAAGGCGTCCATCGGGTGCCCGCCCGGGCCGAAGTACGGCTGCGGGGTGGTGATCAGGTGGTAGATCCGCCCGCCGACGATCCCGAACGGCACGGCCCATGCGCTGATGTCGAGCGCCACGCCCTTGCGGGCCCCGCCGGCCACGAGCCGACGGTCGGTCCACCACACGGCCACGACGATCCCGGCGAGGATGCACAGCGCGTAGGCCCGGATCGGGACGGGCCCGAGGTACCACACGGCCTGGGTCGGTGACGGGATGTACGCCACGGGCGAGGCCAGCGTCGGTATGCCGCTCACCGCGCTCACGCGCGACCCCTCCGGACGCCGTCGGCCAGCTCGGCCGCGAGGTCGCCCAGCCGGGCCAGCCCGTCGGCCGGCGAAGGTGCGGTCGTCAGGCACCGCACGAGCGCCGAACCGACGATGACGCCGTCCGCGAAGCGGCCGACCTCGGCGGCCTGCTCCCCGGTCGAGACGCCCAGCCCGACGCACACCGGCAGGTCGGTGACGGCGCGGGTGCGCGCGACGAGGTCCGCGGCCGCCGCGCCGACCGTGGCGCGGGCACCGGTGACACCCATGACCGCGGTGGCGTAGACGAAGCCCCGGCAGGCCGAGGTCACCGTGGCCAGCCGCTCCGGGGTCGAGCTCGGGGCCACCAGGAAGACCGTGTCGAGGTCGTGGCGGCGTGCCGCCGCGATCCAGTCCTGCGCCTCGTCGGGGATCAGGTCGGGGGTGATCAGCCCGGAGCCGCCCGCCGCGGCGAGCTTCACGGCGAAGTCCTCGACGCCGTGGCGCAGCACCGGGTTCCAGTAGGTCATCACGAGCGCGGCCGCGCCGCTGTCGACCACGGCCCGGGCCGCGGTGAACGCGTCACGCACGCGCACCCCGCCGGCGAGGGCCCGGACGGCGGCATCCTGGATGACCGGTCCGTCCAGGACCGGGTCGCTGTAGGGGACCCCGATCTCGACGACGTCGACGCCGGCCTGCACCAGCACGCGCATCGCCGCGATCGAGCCGTCGACCGTGGGGAAACCCACGGGCAGGTAGCCGACCAGGGCGGCCCGGCCCTGCTCCCGGCAGCGGCGCAGGACGGGTGCCACGCTCACGGCGTGGCCTCCGGACCGGTCGGCTCGTCGTGGCGGAGGGCGAGGTGGGCCGGGTCCATCAGGCCGAACCACCGCGCGGCGGTGTCCACGTCCTTGTCGCCACGACCGGAGAGGCTGACCAGGATGACCGCGTCGGGCCCGAGCTCGCGGCCGAGCTGCATCGCGCCGGCGAGCGCGTGGGCGCTCTCGATGGCGGGCAGGATGCCCTCGGTGCGCGAGAGCAGGGCGAAGGCCTCCATCGCCTCGTCGTCGGTGACCGGGCGGTACTCGGCGCGACCGGTCTCGCGCAGGTAGGCGTGCTCGGGGCCGACGCTCGGGTAGTCGAGGCCGGCCGAGACGCTGTGCGACTCGATGGTCTGGCCGTCCTCGTCCTGCAGCACGTAGGTGTAGGCGCCGTGCAGCACCCCCGGCTCGCCGGTGGAGAACCGGGCGGCGTGCCGGCCCGAGGCGATGCCGGACCCGCCGGCCTCGAGCCCGACCAGCCGTACCCCGGCGTCGTCGATGAAGCGGTGGAAGATCCCCATGGCGTTCGACCCGCCGCCGACGCAGGCGCAGACGACGTCGGGCAGTCGGCCGACGAGGTCGAGGACCTGCTGGCGGGCCTCGACCCCGATGATCCGGTGGAAGTCGCGCACCATCTCGGGGAACGGGTGGGGTCCGGTCACGGTGCCCAGCACGTAGTGCGTGGTCGCGACGTTGGCGACCCAGTCGCGGAAGGCCTCGTTGACGGCGTCCTTGAGGGTCTGGCTGCCGTGCTCGACGGCGACCACCTCGGCACCGAGCAGACGCATCCGGGCCACGTTGAGCGCCTGCCGCTCGGTGTCCTTGCGGCCCATGTAGACCACGCAGTCGAGCCCGAGCAGGGCCGCGGCGGTGGCGGTCGCTACGCCGTGCTGGCCGGCCCCGGTCTCGGCGATCACCCGGGTCTTGCCCATCCGCTTCGTGAGCAGGGCCTGTCCCAGGACGTTGTTGATCTTGTGCGAGCCGGTGTGGTTCAGGTCCTCGCGCTTGAGGATGACCCGGGCCCCGCCGCAGTGCTGCGCGAAGCGCGGCACCTCGGTGACGATGCTGGGCCGGCCGGTGTAGGTGCGGTGCAGGCGCTCCAGCTCGCCGACGAACTCGGGGTCGACGACGGCCTTGCGCCGCTCCTCGTCGAGCTGTTCGAGCGCGGGGACCAGCGCCTCGGGGACGTAGCGTCCGCCGAAGCGACCGAACCTGCCGACCGGACCGTGGGACATGTTCACTCCTGGCTCGATCGGGCCGGGGCCGCCGCGGCGACGAGCTCGCGGACCGCCTCGGTGGGCCGTCCGCCGGTCACCAGCGCCTCGCCGACGAGGACCGCGCGGGCCCCGGAGCGGGCGTACGCGGCGACGTCGCCGGGCCCGGTGACACCCGACTCGGCCACCGCGACCACGTCGCCGGGGACGTGCGCGAGCAGGTCGTGCACCGTGTCCCGGTCGACCTCGAGCGTGCGCAGGTCGCGGGCGTTGACGCCGACCAGGCCGGGCTCGAGGGCCAGGGCCCGGTCGAGCTCGTCGCGGGAGTGCACCTCGACGAGGGGGGTCATGCCGAGCCCGAGCGCCTGGGCGTGCAGGTCGCGCAGGAGGGCGTCGTCGAGTGCCGCCACGATCAGCAGCACGAGGTCGGCGCCGTGGGCCCGCGCCTCGGTGACCTGGTATGGGTCGACGGTGAAGTCCTTGCGCAGGACCGGGACGGCGACCGCCCGGCGGACGGCGTCGAGGTCGTCCAGCGAGCCGCCGAAGCGGCGCTGCTCGGTGAGCACGCTGATCGCGCTCGCTCCGCCCGCCTCGTAGGCGGCGGCCAGCGCGGCCGGTTGCGGGATGTCGGCGAGGTGGCCCTTGCTCGGGCTGCGCCGCTTCACCTCGGCGATCACGGCGACCCCGGCGGCGGCGCGGAACAGCGGCAGCGGGTCGCGGGGCGGGGCGACGTCCGCCAGCGCTGCCTCGAGGCGGGCGGCGGGCCGGGCCGAGCGCCGGGTCTCGAGGTCCTCGCGGACGCCGGCGATGATCTCGTCGAGGACGCTGGGCACCGGTTTCAGCTCTGGCGGGATGTCGTGGAGCCCGACTCGCGCGAGGTGCCCGCGGGTGGCGCCGGCGGCATCAGCCGGTTCTTGTTGCCGTAGCCGGCCATCGACAGGACCTTGCCGGCGATGACGCCGATGACCACGACGACGGCCGCGATGATGCCCAGCACGCCGTTGGCGACGAGCACGGCGATCCCTCCGATGACGGCCCCGACGAGGACGATGATGACCAGAGTCCAGGCGGCGACGCTGTGGCCGTGGTCCTCGTGCTCTTCTTCCATGACTCCCTCTCTCCGGTGGGGATGACGTCTACGCGCGGGCCCATTGTGTCAGGTACCGGTGGATGCGTCTGCCAAGGGGCGCGTGGCACGCGGGAGCCGGCGTCACCCGTCCGGCGGCTCCCGGCCGGCCGTCGGGTCCTGCCCGTCGGTGAGCTCGTCCCAGGCGCTGCGGGCCTGGCCGCGCGGCCCGGCGGGGGGTGGGCTCCCCCGCTCGTACCGGGAGCCCAGACCGGCCCAGCGCCGGCTCCAGGACGCCGCGAGGACGGCACCGACGACGAGCAGGGCGGCCACCGCCACCGCGACCCACACGACGACCGTCGCTGCTCCCGTGGCGGCCGGCGCCGTGGTGCGGGCCAGCTCTCGCGCCACGGCGTCGGCGACGACCTGCTCCGGGCGCAGGGCGACGAGCAGCACCAGCGCCAGGGCGCCCAGGGCGGAGGCCAGCAGCAGCGCCGCCGCGGCGGCTCTGATCGCCCGCCCACCGGTCAGCAGCGCCACGAGGGCCGCCACCGCCACGATGGCCAGCCCGATGACGGCGGGCATGGCCTCGGTGCCGGTCACGGCGATCGCCCCTTGGCTCAGCACGTCGTTCGCGTGGCCGACGGCCCACCCCCGGGTGGTCAGGGCGGCCAGCGCCGCGGCCGGCACGGCGACGGCGAGGACTGCCGCGCGCTTGCCGGCCATCAGCCGGTCACCGTCTCCAGGCCCGCCGCCGCGGCGACCGCGCGCAGCGCCGCCGCCGCCTTGTTGACCGTCTCGTCGTACTCGAGGTGCGCCACCGAGTCGGCCACGATCCCGGCACCGGCCTGGATGTGGGCCGATCCGTCCTTGACGAGGGCGGTGCGGATCGCGATGGCCATGTCGAGGTCGCCGGCGAAGTCGAGGTAGCCGACCACCCCGCCGTAGAGGCCCCGGCGCAGGCCCTCGTACTCGTCGATGAGGGCCATCGCGCGGGGCTTGGGCGCCCCGGACAGGGTGCCGGCGGGGAAGGTCGCGACGAGCGCGTCGTAGGCGGAGCACCCGTCGCGCAGCCGCCCCACGACGGTCGACTCGATGTGCATGATGTGGCTGTAGCGGCGCACCGACATGAAGTCGACGGTGTCGACGCTGCCCGGCCGGCAGATGCGCTGCAGGTCGTTGCGGGCCAGGTCCACGAGCATCAGGTGCTCGGCCCGTTCCTTGGTGTCGGCGAGCAGCTCCTCCGCGAGCTGCGCGTCGTGCTCCGGGCTGCTCCCCCGCGGGCGCGACCCGGCGATGGGGTGGGTGATCGCCTCCCGGCCGGTCACCTTGATCAGCGCCTCCGGGCTGGACCCCACGACGTCGTAGGTCGAGCCGTCCGGGTGGGGCAGCCGCAGCAGGTACATGTAGGGGCTCGGGTTGGACACCCGCAGGGCGCGGTAGACGTCGAGGGCGTCGGCGGGGCACGGCACGGTGAAGCGCTGCGAGACCACGATCTGGAAGGCCTCGCCGGCGCGGATGGCCTCCTTCGCCCGCTCCACGAGGCCCTCGTACTGCTCGCGGGTGTGGCTGCTCACCGGCTCCTGCCGCACCGGCCGGATCGTCGAGACGGTGCTCTCGGCGGGGGCCGCGAGCTCGCGGACCATCCGGTCGAGGCGGTCGACGGCGTCGGCCCAGGCCTGCTCGACCCGCTCGTCGGTGGCGTCGCGGTTGAGCGCGTTGGCCACCAGCAGCAGCGAGCCGTCGGTGTGGTCGAACACCGCGAGGTCGGTGGCGAGCATCATCGCGAGCTCGGGCAGGTCGAGCCGGTCGACACCCGTGTCCGGCACGGACTCCCAGTGCCGGACGGCGTCGTAGCCGATCGCGCCGACCATCCCACCGGTCAGCGGGGGCAGGCCCTCGATGCGGGGCGTGGCCAGGGCCGCCACCGTGTCGCGCAGCGCCTGCGTCGGGTCGCCGGAGGTCGGCAGCCCCACCGGGACCGCACCGATCCAGTGTGCCGCTCCGCCACGCTCGGTCAGGGTCGCCTCGCAGCGGGCCCCGACGATCGAGTAGCGCGACCAGACGCCGCCGTGCTCGGCCGACTCGAGCAGGAAGGTGCCCGGGGCGCTCCTGGCCAGCTTGCGGTACACCCCGACGGGCGTCTCCGCGTCGGCCAGGACCCGGCGCACGACCGGGATGACGCGACGGTCGCCGGCGAGGGCGAGCTGCGTGAAGAGCTCGAGCGGGGGCCAGGTCACCCCCCAGGTGAGGTCGGCGTGCGGCGCCGGCGAGGTGAGCGGCATACGGGCCGGCCGGCCGGGCACGACGCTCAGCGCTCCTGGCCCACGACGGCGGGTAGCACGCGGGCGTCGAAGCAGGTCCGGTCGCCGGTGTGGCAGGCGGCTCCCTCCTGGTCGACGAGGACGAGGACCGCGTCGCCGTCGCAGTCCAGGCGCACGCCCCTGACCCACTGCACGTGGCCGCTGGTGTCGCCCTTGCGCCAGTACTCCTGCCGGCTGCGCGACCAGAAGGTGACCCTGCCCTCGGTGAGGGTGCGGCGCAGGGCCTCCTCGTCCATCCAGCCGACCATGAGGACCTCGTGGGTGTCGTGCTGCTGCACGACCGCGGCGACCAGACCGGCCGCGTCCCGCTTGAGCAGGGCGGCGATGGTGGGCTCGAGGGCGGGGGCGTCGGTCACGTCGCCATTGTGCCGCTCAGCGTGACTCGGCCCGGTAGCGGCCCGGAGTGTGGCCCAGGACGGCACGGAAGTCGTTCGTGAGGTGGGCCTGGTCGGCGTAGCCGAGGTCGGCGGCGATCGCGGCCAGGTCGGTGTCCGGCTCGGCGCGGATCCGCTCGGCCGCCTCCTGCAGGCGACGCCGCCGGATCATCGCGGCCGGCGGCATGCCGACGTAGCGCCGGGCGAGCCGCTGGACCGTCCTGGTGGAGACGCCGAGGGCCTCCGCGAGGTCCTCGACCCGCAGGACCGTGCGGTCGGTGTCGGCGAGGTCCGCGAGGGAGTTGGCGAGCCGGGCGTCCTCCCCGGTCTCCGGGGCGCGGGCCAGCAGCCAGCCGGCGAAGGCGGCTACCGCCCGGGCGGGCCGGTCGGCAGTGTCCGGGCCGCGCATGACGTCGGCGACGGCAGCGTGCAGGTCGGGCAGGTCGAGCGGCAGGTAGCGGTCCCGTGCCGCCGCCGGGTCGACGAGCAGGGCCGGCACCGCGGCGGGCCGCAGCAGGGCCCCGACCGCCCAGCCGTGGCCGGTCAGGTCGCGGTGCGAGACTCGCGTGGTCGGGCCGGCCAGCCCGACCAGGTGCGGCTCGACGACCAGGTTGCTGGCCGGGTAGGCGACGACCTCCTGCCGGGAGGTGCGTCCGTGGGGCAGGTCCCACTCCGGGATCCAGAACCACCGCACCAGGTGGGCCACCGGCCCCGGCGCCGGCACGCGTCGGAAGGTCGGCAGCCGGCCCGGGAAGAGGAGCCCGCGCGACGAGTCGCTCATCCCGACAGGGTAGGAGCGGCGGTGCGGGTCCGTACCAGCCCGCGGGCGCTGGTGACCCCGGCTGTCGCGGATCTGCAAGCCGGGCCGGCGCCCGGCGGCCTAGCGTCGAGGTATGACACAGCACGCGAGCGCCCCCGCGACGGCGGCCGACGGGCGGTTCACGACCGACGGCAGGCCGCACGGGTTCACCAGCCTGACGCCCTTCCTCGCGCTCGGGGACGCCCGGGGCGCGATCGCCTTCTACCGGGACGTCTTCGGCGCCCGGGTCGTCGGCGTCACCGAGCTGGCCGGTGGGATCGCCCATGCCGAGCTGGACTTCGGGTCCGGACGCCTGCAGCTCGGCGAGCCGAACCCCGGCTACCACCTCGTGGCCGCCCCGGAGGGCGAGGACGACTGCTACTCGATCGCGCTCTACTGCGCCGACGTCGACGGGCTCGTCGAGCGTGCCGTCGCGGCCGGCGCGAGCGTGCGCGAGCCGGTCGCCGACTTCCTCTCCGGGGACCGGTTCGCCAGCATCCGGGACCCGTTCGGGGTCCGGTGGTCGGTCATGACCCGGGTCGAGGACCTGTCGGAGCAGGAGAGCGCCCGCCGGGTCGCCGAGTGGGCCGCCGGGTTGGGCTGAACCGGACCGGACCGGACCGGGTCCGGTCGGGTCGGGTCCGGTCGGGGTCAGCCGAGCCGGGCCGGGCTCAGCGGGCCTGCTGCTGGGCGACCCACGAGGCGTGCAGCCGCGTGTAGACGCCGCCGCGGCGGACCAGCTCGCTGTGATGTCCGCGCTCGACGATGCGCCCGGCGTCGACGACGATGACCTCGTCGGCGGCCTCCGCCGTGGACAGCCGGTGGGCGATGGCGATGCTCGTGCGCCCGCGCGTGAGCGAGTCGAGGGCCCGCTGCAGGCGCACCTCCGTGCTGGGGTCGACCGCCGAGGTGGCCTCGTCGAGGACCAGCAGGTCCGGGTCGGCGAGGTAGGCGCGGGCGAGGGCGACCAGCTGGCGCTCCCCCGCCGAGAGCGACTCGCCCCGCTGGCCGACCTCGGTGTGCAGGCCCTGCGGGAGGCCGGCGAGCCAGGCGTCCAGGCCCAGCTCGGTCAGGGTCAGGCGCACCTCGTCCGCGGTGGACTCCGGCCGGCCGAAGCGCACGTTCTCGAGCAGCGTCGCGTCGAACAGGAAGCCCTCCTGGGGCACGAGCACCACCCGTTGGCGCAGGGAGGCGAAGCTCACGCGCCGCAGGTCCGTGCCGTCGATCAGGACCCGGCCACGACTCGGGTCCATGAGACGGGTGAGCAGCTTGGCCAGGGTCGACTTGCCCGAGCCGGTCTCGCCGACGATGGCGACCCGGGAGCGGGGGCCGATATCGAGGTCGATCTCGTGCAGGACCGGGTCGCCGCCCGGGTAGGCGAAGCCGACGCCGTCGAAGGCGACCCGGATCGGGCCGCGGGGCAGCGTGACCCCGTCCGCGGGGTCGGCCACGTCGGCGGGGGTGTCGATGATGCCGATGACGCGCCGCCAGCCGGCCACGGCGTTCTGCATCTCGTTGAGGATCTCGGTGGCCTGCTGGACCGGCTGGGTGAACAGGTTGACCAGGAAGAGGAAGGCGAGCAGCTCGCCGAGCGTGATGGACCCGCGGACGGCCAGCACCGTCCCGACGACGAGGACGACGGCGGTGGTCAGCCCGGCCACCAGCTGGCCCGAGGTGAAGGCCAGCACCGAGCGCGCCTGCGCCCCGATCGCGGCCCGGCGGTGCGCCTCCACGGCCGCGTCGATGCGCTCGGCGGTGCGGTCCTCGACGGCGTAGGCGCGGATGGCCTGGGCGCCGACCACCGCCTCGGAGATGGCGGCGAGCATGTCGCCGACCCGTTCGCGCACCCGGGTGTAGGCCCGCCCGACGATCCCCTGGAACCTCTGGATGATGACGAACAGCGGGACGAAGCAGGCCCACACGACGAGCGCGAGCAGCGGGCTGTAGACGAACATGAGCACCGTCGCCAGGCTGATCTGCGCGAGGTTGATCAGCAGCATCAGCCCGCCGAACTGGACGAACGTCGAGATCGTGTCGACGTCGGAGGTCACCCGCGAGACGAGGCTGCCGCGGCGCTCGCTGTTCTGGGTCAGCACGGCCAGGTCGTGGATGTGCCGGAACGCGCTGACCCGCAGGGTGGCCAGCCCGCTCTCGGACGCGGTGTAGAGCCGGATGTTGACCAGGTAGGCCGAGAAGGCGGTGACGACCACCCCGACCAGGGCGAGCCCGACCCAGCGGGTGACGACGTCGACGTCGGGACCGCCGGCCGCCAGGATGCCGTCGTCGGTGGTGCGCTGCACGACGAAGGGGATCAGGATCCGCCCGACGGTCGACAGGACCGCGAGCAGGATGGTCACGCCGATACCGACACGCAGCTCCGGTGAGAGCACGAGACCGCGCCGCAGGGTCTGCCACGTGCTCAGCTCGCCGCCCGAGGCGATCCAGCCGTGGTCGACGAGGGGCGCGCTGCGCAGGCTCACAACCGCACCCCCTCGCCGGCGCCCCACTGCTCCTCGGCCTCGATCGCCCCGCGTTCGGCCGCCTCCCGGGCATACGCGGTCACGAGACGCTCGTAGCCGGGACAGCGCGCCATCAGCGTGGCGTGGTCGCCGTGGTCGACCACCTGGCCCTGCTCGATGTAGGCCACCTCGTCGGCGAGCAGGATCGTGGCCATCCGGTAGGCGACGACCAGCACCGTAGTGCCGCGGCTCGCCTGCCGCAGGCCGCTCAGGATCGCCTGCTCGACACTGGGGTCCACCGCCGAGGTCGCGTCGTCGAGGACCAGCAGCTGAGGGTCGCGGATCACCGCCCGGGCCAAGGCGACTCGCTGGCGTTGCCCGCCGGAGAGGCTCGCGCCCCGCTCACCCACGCGGGTGTCCAGCCCGCGTGGCAGGCGCGCGACGAAGCCGGCGGCCTGGGCGACCTGCAGCGCGGCCCAGACCCGCTCGTCCGGGTGCGCCGCGCCGAGCGTGACGTTGCCCCGGACCGTGTCATCGAACATGAACGTCTGTTGCGCGACGAGCGCCGCGACCTGCGAGAGGCCGCCACGACGGACGTCGCGCAGGTCGACCCGGTCGAGTCGTACGGTGCCCGAGTCGGGGTCGACCAGCCGCAGCACGAGCTCGGTGAGGGTCGACTTGCCGCTGCCGGTCGGGCCGACGAGCGCCACCGTCGAGCCGGCCGGCACGTCGAGGCTCACCCCCCGGATCGCCGGGTTGTGCTCGACGGTCCCGGACTCGGTGACCACCTCGTGCGCGTAGGAGACGTCGTGCGCGGCCAGGTGGGCCGCGCCACCGGCCGGCAGCGCCCGCTCCCCGTACGTCATCCCGCCCTCGGCTCCCAGCACGGCCGAGACCCGGTCCCACCCCACGACCGCCCGCGGCAGCTCGGCCAGCACCCAGCCGAGCGCCCGGACGGGGAAGGCCATGATGGAGAACAGGTAGGCGATCTGGACGACCTCGGCCGCCGAGAGCTGGCCGCTGCGTACGCGCATCGTCCCCACGACGAGCACGGCCAGGGTGCCGATCGTGGGGATCGCCTCGATGGCCGGGTCGAAGCGGCCTCGGGTGCGCCCGACCTCGATGTTGGCGTCACGCAGCTGGTTGGTCACGTGCCGGAACCGCTCGGTCTCGAAGTCCTCGCGACCCAGGGACTTGACCACGAGGGCCGCCTCGAAGCTCTCGTGGGCGACCTGCGAGACCTCGGCCCGCAGCTGCTGGGCCCGTGTGACGCGAGGGGACATGGCCCGCTGGAAGGCGAGGTTGGCCAGGAAGAGCATCGGGAAGACGGTCAGGCCGATCAGGGCGAGCACCGGGTCGACGACGACCATCTGGACCACGCCGAAGACCAGCATGACCAGGACCCCGATGGCCATGGGCAGCGGCGCGAAGACGTTCCACGTCGCCTCGACGTCCGCGTTGGCGTTCGACAGCAGCTGGCCCGACGGGTGGCGGTGGTGCCAGCGCAGCGGCAGCCGGAGGTACTGGCGGGTGACCTGCCTGCGGTAGCGGGCCCCGAGGTTGTACATCGCGACCCCGCCGGCGATGCGACGCCCGATCACGCCGACGACGGTGGCCAGCACGACCAGCGCCACGGTCCCCCCGATGTACCAGAGCTGCCCGGCCGTCACGTGCCCTGCGGCCAGGGCCGGGGTGATCGCCCGGTCGGTGACGTGCCCGATCGCCCAGGCCGTCAGCGAGGTCATGACGCCGTAGACGGTGCTGCCGGCGACGGCCACGGCGAACCAGCGCGGCTCGTCGTGGATGCCACGCCGGAGAACGGCGAGCCCCTGACGCAGGCTCGACCGGGTCTGCAGGTCTGCCAGGGTCGTCACGGCAGAGGGCTCCGCGGGAGGCGTGGGGCGCGGTTCGACAGCTCGGAGGACACAACCACCGAGCCTCTCACGGGCAACGCGCCCGGACCGAATCGCGCCGGACCCACCGGGTCGCGCCCCGGGCCGAGACTCGTCTCACGTCCCGTGCCGTTGCGCCTCCCAGGCGGCGAGCTCGGTGTCGAAGGCGTCCTTGCGCTCGTAGTTGGCCTTGACCCGCAGCGTCTGCGTCGAGCCGTCGAGCACGTCGGCGACGTGCAGGTCGCCGACCTTCCAGACGCCCTTCTGGCTGGACAGCTCGGCCGCCAGACCCATGGACCTGGAGCGGGCGATGCGCATGTCCCGGGCCACGTCCGTCGAGCCGGGGACACCGCCGGCAGCCGCCAGCGGGGCGGCGTGGCTCTTGAGCAGGTCGTTGGCGCTGTGCAGGAACAGCAGTGCCTTGCGTCGCTCCGAGGCGGTCCTCATGGTCTCCATGAACAGCGTGACGATCTTCTCGACGTACTCGAAGACGTGCTGCACAGCCTGGTTCACGCCCTGCGACTGCGTGGCCGTCCATGCCTTCCTGACCCGCTCCTTGTACTTGACGAGCTTGCGGAGGTCGACGTCCAGGAACGTGCGCAGCTCCGGCGGCAGGCCGTTGCCCTCTGACGGAGTCTTGAGCGCGGTGCTCTCGGCGAGGACGCGAGCCGCCTGGGCCGTCCGGTCGTACTGGGCGACGAGCAGCGCCGCAGCATGGATGGCGCGGTACTCCATCAGGTCGGCACTCGCACTGCCCTGAGGCTGGGGCTGGCCGCGGCCTCGGCGACCGGACACGGCCATGTGCAGGTCGGGGAACTCGGCCTCGGTCCAGTAGTTGGCGGTGCCGGTCCTCGCCAGGCTGAACGCCCGCTCGCTCGCCCGGCGCGGATCGCTCTCGGTGTGGGTCTCGCCCACGACGTTGAGCCGGTCGGCCACCAGCGCCCGCTGGAGCACCACGGACGTGGCCGCGTAGGAGCCGCCCAGCGACCGGACGAGCGCCGCATTGCCGGCCTGTCGTTGCAGCATGAGCAGTCCGGAAGCACTGATGGCGCCGACGCGCGGCCGCCCCGACGCCGACGCCGCTGCCTCGGCGCGATGCGGTTGGTGAACGCGCTCGAGCATCTGCGCCTCCCCCGGGCCGACCAACGGGATCCCACCATCGTATGCCGCCGTCCCGCGTCGGCGAGATGGCCTCGGCTTCCCTTTCGGGCACGGTTGCCGGGGCGGACGCGCCGGCCCGACCGAGTCGGGGGACGGCGCCATCCGGCCGGTCCGGGCACCCGGTGGCGTACCTCGCGACGGGCGGTTCCCGAGCGGTCGCTCCGTCGGATGTGCCACGGCGTCGACGCGACCACCGCGAGTTGCGAGGATGGCCGGTATGTCCGCCGCTCGCCCCGTCCCGACCAACCGGCTCACGGTGACGAGCGTCCGGCCGGCCGGCCCAGAGGACCTGCCCGCACTGCAGGAGATCGAGACGGCGGCCGACCTGCGGTTCGAGGCGTTCTTCGACCTGGTCGGCTGGCCGTCGGCGCCTACCGGGCAGCAGCGTGCGGCCGAGCGAGGGTCCCTGCTCGTCGTCGGGCAGCCGGTCCTGGGTTTCGTCCAGGTGCTGCAGCTCGGCCCGGACGAGCGCCCGCACCTGCACCTCGAGCAGCTGTCGGTCCATCCGGATGCCGCCGGCCACGGCCTGGGCACGATGCTCCTGCTCGGCGCCCTCGGAAGGGCCCTCGACCGAGGCGTCGATGCGGTCACCCTCATGACCTTCGCCGACGTGCCGTGGAACGGTCCGTGGTACGCCCGGCACGGTTTCACCCGGCTCGACCCGGAGGCCTCGGGCGGCGGACCGGCGCCGGGATCGGCGGCGCTGCTCGCGCCGCTGCGCGAGACCGAGCGACGGCTCGGGCTGGACCGGTGGGGACAACGGGTGGCAATGGTCCGGACCCTCGCCGACGAGCCGACGCCGATACCCGCGGTGAGCGTCATACCGCTGCGCGACCGGGCCGGCGCGATGGAGGTCTTCATCCAGCACCGCGCGGCCACGATGGACTTCGTTCCGGGGGCGGTGGTCTTCCCCGGTGGCCGGGTCGATCCGCACGACCTGGCAACCGGAGCCGGTCTCGTGCTGCCCTCCGACGTCGTCGAGACGCACGCGTGGCGTTGGCGACACACCTCCGGACCCGATGACGCCGGCGGGCGTCGGGAACGGGCGCGGACGCTGCTCGCGACCGCAGTGCGCGAGCTCGCCGAGGAGACCGGGACCGTGGTGGCGCCCGATCGGCTCGTCCCCTGGGACAACTGGGTGACGCCGATGGGCTACCCGAAGCGCTTCGATGTCTCCTTCTACGTGCTGCCGGTCGAACAGGACGCCTTGTCACACACCACGACCGAGGCGACCGGGTCGGAGTGGGTGTCGCTCGACGACCTCGTGCAGCGGACCGAGGCCGGACAGCTCGCCATGGTCGCCCCGACCCGGACCATCGTCGACGAGCTGCAGCGACTCGGCTCGCTCGACGCGGTCCTCGGTCTGAGACCAGCCATCACCGCCGTACGACACGACGTCACACCCCTGCGGCCTCGTGCCTCGGAGGGGACTGTCGGCGGTCGTGGCTAGGGTGCTCGCGGGGGTTCTGCGGGCGTGGTTCCGAGATCGGCTCTGATGGTGAATCCTGCTGCGGGGCAGGCGAGTTAGCTGTGGATGAGGGTTCCGCGCGGGCCTGCCACAGGGTAGGATCGATAGTATGTTCGATGACGTGGCCGAGTCGCTGCCAGGCCCTGCGGGGGCGCCAGGCCACGTCGACGACGCCGCGGACCGCCTTCTCGCCCCTCCGGACCGCACCGCCCGTGAGACAGCGCCCGCACCCGCTGCCGTGGCCGGCCCGGGTGTCGGGGGGCCGGCCGGCGGCCCGGTACGGGCCGCGACACGACCACGTTGGTCGAGCCGGGAGCTGACCGGCCTGGCGCAGGACCTGGCCGGGCTCGGCCTGGAGGTCACGGACGCCGAGCGAGTGGAGCAGCTGACCGCGCTGGAGCACCTGAAGGCCGCCTGCGCCGCGGCGCAGGCCCGGATAACCGGCCGGTTCACCGACTCGCAGGAGCAGCTGGCCCGCGACTGGCACGAGCGGGCCCGGGCCTGCGCGGCCGCCGACGACTTCGAAGGCTGGCGGGCCGCCCGGCAGCAGGCCCGCACCCACGAGCTGCCCGACCACACCGTTGTCGACCCCAGGGTTCCCGACCCAGCCGGCGGCCGGACCCGCCGGAGGTGGCGGCAGACGGGCAGCACAGGCACCGGGGTCGCCGCGCAGGTCGCGCTGGCCCGGCACGAGTCACCGGCCAAGGGTGTCCGGTTGGTCGCGACCGCGCTGGCGCTGACCACGCGGCTGCCGCACACCCTGACCGCGCTGTCGCGCGGCTGGCTCAACGAGTACCGGGCCGGACTGGTCGCCACCCTGACCAGCCACCTGAGCGACGAGCTGGCCCGGCGGCTCGACACCGAGGTCATCGGCACCGCTGGGCCCGCCGCCGCCGGCTGGGGCGATAGCGAGCTGCAGCGGCGGGTACGGGCCTGCGCCGACCGGCTCGACCCGGCCGGGGCCACCGCCCGGGCCCGCACCGCCGAGTCCGAGCGGCGCGTCACCCTCCGGCCCGTCCCGGACACCATGGCCCTGCTCAGTGCGATCCTGCCGGTCGCGCAGGCCGTGGCGGTACACGCCGCGCTGACCCGCGCCGCCGCCACCGCCAAGGCTGCCGGCGATCCCCGCAGCAAGGACCAGATCATGGCCGACACCCTCGTCGCGCTCGTCACCGGGCAGCAGGCCGCCACCGACATCCCCATCGAGATCCAGCTGATCATCACCGATCGGGCCCTGTTCGACGGTGACGACACCCCCGCCCACATCCCCGGTTACGGGCCCGTACCCGCACGCTGGGCCCGCCACCTGCTCACCCCCGACCAGGGTGAGCAGGACGAGCAGGATGACGATCCTGGCCGACCCGACGAACCCGGCCCGGACGCCGGGCAGGGCGACGAGTACCGCCCACCTGACCATGAGGTACCCGAGTACGGGGTGCCTGCGGATGGGGTGCCCGCGGACG
>NZ_JBDIAQ010000029.1:0-30804 GCF_039812505.1 Intrasporangium sp.
GGGCCCGCCTTCAACAGCCGCATCGTCAGTCACAGGCCCACCAACGGCACAGAAGCCCTGAAACTGCGAAACTCAAGTTCCGAGTCCCGGATCACATCGCCCGGGCGCCAGTCACGGTCCTCATCGAGGGGTTCCGTCACTGGCACGAACCCAACCCCACGCTGACTGCGACCACAGACGCAGCCTATTGCGAGCGAGCCCCGTCGCACGCTGAGCAGTCAGAATGCACAGGACTTCTGGCTCCTTGGCTCCTACTCCTCCTTGCCTGGTGGGGAAAGGGTGGGGGATCCCGCCGCCGCGGCATCCCCCATCTTGACGGGCCCTACCAGCGACCCCCATCGACACGGCCCCACGTGTAGGCAGCGGCCCAGACGCCGTGGTTTCCGGCCCAGCCCCAGCCAGAGCCCCAGCGCTTGAGCAGGTTACCGGCCCAAGAGCAGAGCCATCCGAGTCTGCCCAGCCGTGCCCTGCAGTACCAGACCCCGCTGTCGATGGCGCCAGAGGCGATGTCCCAATAGGACGCCGTCATCCACAGGTGGTCTCGATCGAAGCCGTACGCGACGACGTTCTCGACGCTGCCTGTGGACTCCTTGGTCGCGTTCTGCTTGGCGGTGGGGTCGGCAGCCCCGGCGGATCCGAAGGACTTGCCCAGGACGTCTTGGACGTAAGCGGCGCGCTGCGGGTCGGCCATGACCTCCTTGAGCTGACGCGACTGTTCCGGGGTCAGTTGTGCCGTGGTGATCTTCGCTTTGGTACCAGTTGGAGCGGCGTAACCGGTGCTCACGGTCGTGGTGCTGGGTCCGTCTGCGATCGCGACGCCGGTGACCACGCCGCCACCGAGGAAGACGACCGCCGCGGTTGTGGCGACGATGCCCCTTCTCAGGTTCGAGCGGCTGGACGTGGAACGGTGACGGCCGGGCATCGAGTGAACCGACCGTTGGATGCTGGTGTCCATCTGCTTCCCCTTTCCGAGGATGCGGCGCCCCTTGCGCTGCCGTGCCAGCGTCCGCCTGCAGCGGGCAGCAGTGCCGCACACGTGTGCAAGGCCTGTAGAGCGCGTCCTGATGGCGCCAGGCAACGGACGAGGCCGTTCCGTCACCCTGGCCATGGAGCACCGCCGGGTCCTCGAACCCACGAGATGCCGACCACCCGGTGTGGTCACGACACGCGGGAGCTGGCCTGAGCGGCATACGGTGGCATCGCGAGGAACCCGAGCGGAGGCCAGATGAGCACGATCACGCAGCTGGGCGGCAAGGTGCGCGCCAAGGCGGTCGGCAAGACGATCGACACGACCACGCTGCTGCTGCCCACGACCGTCAACGCCGACCCGCGCAAGTGCGTCGTGCTACGCGGCCCCAACGGCTCCGGCAAGACGACCCTGCTGCGCATCATCGGCGGGCTGCTCGCCCCGACCACGGGCACCGCGACGATCGGCGGGGTCGAGGCCGACGAGCGCAACCCCGACGTGCGCGCCGCGGTCGCCGCGCTGATCGGCACGCCGACGACCTACCGCGACCTCACCCTGATCGACCACCTCGTCCTGGTCGACTCGAGCTGGGGCGGCGACCCGAACACCGCCGACGAGCGAGGCCTCGCCCTGATGGCCCGCCTCGGCATCGACCACCTCGAAGACCGCTTCCCGCACGAGCTCAGCTCCGGGCAGGAGCAGCTCTTCCGGCTCGCGCTCACCTTCGCCCGGCCGAGCACCGTGCTGCTGCTCGACGAGCCCGAGCAGCGCCTCGACACCACCAAGCGCGAGGTGGTCACCGAGCTCATCCGCGAGCGCGCCAAGGAGGGCGCGACCGTCGTGCTGGCCTGCCACGACCCGGCCATGACCGAGGCCCTCGCCCACCGTGTCGTCGACGTCAAACCCGCCCGATGAGCCAGGCCGCCGCGACGTGGGAGATCGACGACCGCGAGCTCGTCGGGCAGGCCGACTGGGTCATCGGCGGCGATGCCGGCCGCAAGGGCCGCCGGCAGGCCTGGTACGCGGGCTATGTCACGTTCCTCGCGGCGCTGGCCTACGGCTTCCCGGTCGTGCAGGCCGTCGTCAAGACCGCCGACCCGGCCGCGCTGCGCCAGCAGCTCGCCTCCCCGCTCACCGCGCTGGTCGTGTTCGGCGCCGTCGTCGCCGTGCTGTGGGCGATGTATGCCGCCGGCACCCGCCGCGGGCCCGTCGTGCCGCCGCTGCCGTGGATCGACCATGTCGTGACCACCCCGGTCGACCGGGCCGTCACGGTCGGGCGCTGGTGGCGGCTCGCGGTGGGACTGTGCGCCTTCCTCGGCCTGCTCGCGGGGGTGACGCTCGGTGCGGGCATCGCCTACGGCGGGCTCGTCGGGTGGTATGCCGCCGGGCTCGTCGCGATCGGCGGTGGCGTCCTCGGGTGGCTGGCTGCCGCGCTGTGGCTGTGGGGTCAGGTCCGGTGCTGGCCGGGCGCGGGCCGCGGGCCGGCGACCCTGTTCCGTGGTCGCACCGCCCTGCGCGCGCTGCACGTCGAGGTGCTGCGCCAGCACGCGGCCAACAGCTCGACGATCGGCGGTTCGGTCATCGCCGGCAACCTGCGCACCGCCCGGCTCCAGCTGGCCCGCCCGGTCCGCCGGGCCCGGTCGGCGCGGCTGCGGGCCGGCGGACCCTTCGTGGTGTTCGTCCGACGCGACCTGCTCGGGATGCGCCGGCTGCCCTCGGTGTTCTGGGCCGGGCTGGGACTCAGCGTCCTCGGGGCGGTCGTGCTGGCCTGGGCGCTGACCCACCCGGCGGTCCCCGCGGTCGGCGTGACCATCGGGCTGGTGCCGGCCTACTTCGGGTACGGCGGCTGGGCCGAGGGGCTGCGGATGCAGGCCGACAACATCGGCACGCCCAACCTGCTCGGCACCAGCCTCCGCGCCGAGACCCTCGCCCACCTGGTCCTGCCGAGCCTGTTCACCCTCGTCGTGCTCGGCGGCGCGCTCGCCGTGGCGGGCGTGGCCGTCGGGTCGGTCTCGGTGCAGGCGGCGGTGCTGGTGTTGGTCCTGGTGGCCCTGCTCGCGGGCGGCCACCTGCTGGCGGCGTTCCGCGGGTCGCCGCCGAAGTCGACGTTCAGCGCCAGCGGCACGGCGCCGGCGATGCTCATCGCCTGGTACCTGCTTCCCGTGCTCGCCGTGCTCGTCGTGGGGACCCTCGCCACGGTGCTCACGCACAAGTCCTCCGGCAGCCTGGTCTGGGGCGTGCTGCTCACCGCCGCGATCGTGGCCTGGGGCCTGTCCAAGTCCGAGCGTCTCGCACAGGAGCACCGGGTCTGAGCCGGTCCGGCACTCCGCGCGCACGGCCCGGCCCGGCGGCATACCCCGTCGTGCGGCGCGCGTGGTTCGATGACGGCATGCCTCCCGAGAACACCGAAGAACCCCGCGTCGTGTCAGCGCAGCGCGAGATCGCCGCTCCGGCGGGCGAGATCTTCGAGATCATCGCCGACCCCGCCCAGCAGCCTCGCTTCGACGCCAACGACAACCTCGACAACGCGGCGGCCGGGCAGCGCGTCCGGCGCGTCGGCGACGTCTTCACGATGCACAACCGGGGCGGACGCACCCGCGCCAACCACGTCGTCGAGTTCGAGGAGCAGCGCCTGCTCGCCTGGCGACCCGCCGAGCCGGGCAAGGAGCCGCCGGGCCACCTGTGGCGCTGGGAGCTGCAGCCCCTCGACCCGCGACGCACCCTCGTCACGCACACCTACGACTGGTCGCGGCTGACCGACGAGTCCCGCTTCGAACGGGCCCGGGCGACCACCTCGGACAAGCTGATGGCCTCCCTCGACCGGCTCGCCGGGCTCGTCGAGGACGAGGGGTGACGACCGGCAGGCTGCACGTCCGCCTTGAAGTTGGCGATGGTCCGCTCGATGACGTAACGGATCCTGTTGATGGCTGTGTTGAATTCCTTTTCCCAGCCCAGGAGGTCACGGTGGGCGGGTTTCTTGATCGGTGTGATCATGCCGTTCCCGACGTATCCTTTGTCTCCGACCCAGTCTGCCGGGTCGAGGGTGTCCAGGGCCCCGGAGTCGCGCAGGCAGTGGGTGTCGTGCCGGCGCCCGTCGATGGGGTCGGAGATCCAGGCCAGCTGCCCGCCCAGGGTGGCGACGACCTGGACGTTCATCCCGGTGGTGTGGTGCTTGCCGGAGTACAGCTCCGGGTGCTCGCGCCAGGGCCAGCAGGGCAGCAGGGTCCCGTCCACGAGGTACTGGGTGCGCGGGTCCAGGTCCTCGGCGGTGGGCACCTCGCCGTGCAGGACCTGCACCAGCAACGGGGTGATCGCGCCGATGGCGCGGCTGACGGTGGGCTGGGACACGTCGTAGGTCTCGCCCAGTTCCACCTGGACCCGGTTTCGGCGCAGATAGGTCAAGGTGATGACCACCGACTTGTACAGGCCCAGAATCGGCGGCCAGCATTTCTGCGCGCTGTCCGTATCGCGATGGATCATCGCACACACGTCAACGATCTGCTCCTTGGTGAGACCGGTGGTATGATACATGCTCGACGGTCCGTTTTTTTGAGTTTGAGTCCCTAACAACTCAATTCTCCTGCGAAACGGGCCGTCGCTCTTGGAGGCGCACCGCAACGGTTTCAGATTAGTTCGCCTGAATAACCCTCAATGACCCGGAAACCTGCCGCTAGAAATTCACGCGTTTGAGCTGACTGAGCCGCGGCACGGCGACTGGCGGCACTAGCACGACGAATCCGAGTGACCAACTCCGGTAGCCGGATCACAGGGATTGCTTCGAGGTTCATCGGATCGTCAGGCGGCATGCCCGTCAATCGCTCCCAGGAGGGTTGGTCCGTAACAGGGATCATTACACATAGCCACGAGCACATCCGATGCACACACCGCCAGGGGCGCGGAGGCTCGATCTCCGAGGTGCGCGCACAACACCCGGACAGCGTCGCTTTGGGTCACCCGACCATTCAGAATGGGGGCCACGACTCGCCGCGATGCCCGAAGTACTCATGGTCCCACCGCGTCACGCCCCGAGGGTCCTGCCTCGTAGTACTGTCCACGCCCCCCTCTCCAAGGAGTCGAGATGTCCACCTCATCCTGGCCACGACGTCGGCCCAGGCATAGCCGCCGTTCTCTGGCTGTCTGCCCGGTCACCGGCAAGGTCCGATTCCGGGACCGCAACACCGCCAAGCAGGCGCTCAAGCTGGCAGCGTTCGCCCGCTCCCGCGCCGAAATCGACGGTCTCGCCACCCGCCGTCGTGAGGTTCGCGTCTACCAGTGTCTCGAGGAGGCCTGCCACAAAGGTTTTCATCTATCCTCCCAGCCTGGCTACACCCCGCCCGGCGGAGCAGGCATGGCGGTGGCGGCATGATCCGGCTGAAGAAGATGCGACTCCTCTCCGACGGCCGCGCCTTCAACACCCTCGCCACGAAGCTCGAAAAGGACCTCACCCGCCAAGTCGGTCCTGCGCCGGCGCCGACGTCAGCGTCACCCCTGCACATTCTGAGCATTCGGTCGCGGGTCACTGCAGAGAAAGCAGTCCGGCGCTGGCTGCGGCGGCTGCGGCGTGTTGTCGAGGCCCACGAGCGCGACTCACGCGTCCGGGACGAGCACGTCGCCCACGCCAAGGCGTACCTGGACGACCCGGTCACCGTCGCGCAGCTGGCCGAGGTCAGGGATGCTGAGCTGCGGTCGACGCGCTTCGGCTACCTGGCGCTGCGGATCTCACAGATCCTGCTCGTCGCGGTCGCCGCGGTCATGGTCGCCCAGGATCCGATGTTCGTCCTTGCTGTTCTCCGCGAACGCCTCGACGTGCCCGCCTCGCTGCCGATCTGGCAGGTGACCGACCCCCGGGCCCTCGTGCCGCTCGCCGCGGCCGCGGCGGTCAGTACGGTCCTGATCATCTGCGCACACTACGGCGGGCGCGTGTTGGCGTCCGTGCTCTTTACTTTCCCGATGACCGCCGCCGACAAGGAGCATGAGGAACTGGAACGCGGCGCCCGACAGCTTCGCGCATACCGTCGTGTACTGATCGCCTCGGCCACCATCGCGATCATGGTGATCATCACCGGCTGGGTACTGAGGCCGCTGGCGGTGGCCCGGTTCGTGTCTGCCGGCAGCGCCTTCGACGCCGATCACAGCGACGACCCGGTCGCGCAGGCACTCGTTCTCGTGGTCATCTGCCTCCCCTGGATCCTTCTCACGCTCGAGACCGTCGCCGCGGTGCCGTTGATTCAGCATCAGCGGACCGTCCACAAGCTGTCCCGACGACTCAAGAGGTCCGAGCAGACGACGATCCGACGGGAGCAGAAGCTCAACAAGGCAGCCTGGTCGAGCTACCAAAGGATGCGCACCGTGGTACTGCACATCAACGACGTGCTCATGCAGATCGGCTGGAGCACCGACTGGGAGTACCTGCACGCGGACGTGGCCACCGGCCAGCTGACCACGCATATCCCATCCGGCGACCCATCGGCCCCGGCGACAGGAGACACGCCCCCTGCACCGATGACCGGCGGACCCATCTCGGAGCACCTGCCCGGCCTGCCAGCAGCGTCAGCGACGCTCGTCGACCTCATCAACCGCTCGAACGCGAGTACCCCGCCGCCACGCACCGGCGAGCTGATCGCCACGTGGGCCGCCGCCCGCACGGGTGCTCGGCCCGCCGCACCCGAGCACGAGCAGGACGACCCCACGTCCGCGCACGTACCGGCCAGCGGTGACGGCACTGAGCAGCCTGACGCCGAAACGGCGCTCCCCCTCAACAGCACCGGCCCGACGCCCACGACCGACACTCAACCCGACATCGACACCGACGACGAACCGGGTGCGTCTCAGGCAGCCTGAGGCGTGTCCAGCAAGGAGCCCACCTCCAGCCGGTCCGGGGGCCGCGCTCGCTCCCCGTTGGAGTGTCACGTATCCACCCACCACCGGCGTAACCAGTGGACACACCAAGACCCTCTACGGCTCAACCACTTCCATCACCAAAGAGGAGCAAACCCCACCATGCTCACCACCAAAGGACCCAACGCCCGCGTAGCGCGAGCAGCGGCGTCGATACTCGCGCTGGGGCTAGCCGGCTGCTCGACCCCCAGCTCAGCGACACCCTCCCCGCCCACAAGAACCCTGACCAGCGAGCAGGCCGCCGGATGCAGGGCCATCTTCGACGGCTCCTACCCCGACCCGACCGAGGAGCTCATCATCATCGACGACCAGACGGCGTCGCGGGTAGGCGAACAGATCCCCAGCGCCCTGGCCGACGCGATCACCACAGCCAGCACCAAAGGCGGGCTCATCACCGTCCTGGCCGTGGACGGCGCGAACACCAATGCCCGCATCATCGCCAAGCGGGTCCCGCTGTCGCAGCCAGGTGAACGCGACCGGCCCTCGGTCGCCAGAACCGCCGCGTTCATGCCGGCCTGCGTCAAGCAGTTGCTCCTGTCCCAGGCCTCTCCCACAGCCACTGGGACTGACCTCTACACCCCGCTGGCCGCGGTCGCGGAACTGGTCGCGAACCCGCCCCCTGGCACCACCTCTAGCCTGTGGCTGCTCACTGACATGATCGCCAACACGGGTCAGGCCAGCCTCAACAACCCGACCCTCCTTCAGGAAGAACCAGACGTCGCCGCGCACGCTACCGCCGCGACCGCGCCGCTGAACCTGCATGGAATCGCCTGGCACTTATACGGCGTCGCGAACACCCATGACCATCTCCTTGAGGCCAACCGGGTGTGGCTTCGCGACTACAGCATCGCCCTGTGCAAGGCGTGGCGAGCATCAGGGTGCGAAGAGAACATCAGGCTCGACCCGCCGGTCGCCAACGGCATCCGCCGCAGCGCCAAACTCCCAGCGGACGCGCCGATCCCCTTCCCCTCCGCTAAAGCCCGGAGCACCGCAGGCGGATGCGCCTACGCCGTACCAGGCGGGCTGCTGTTCGCCGGCGACTCGGCCGTGCTACGTCCCGAGGCGCGCGAAGCCCTGGCCGGGCCGATCAGGGCGCTCAAGTCGTCGCCTGCCGCTCGTGCTGTCGTCACCGGCCACACCGCCAGCTCCAATGCCTACACCGACGCCCAGCTCGTCGACCTGTCCAAGCGGCGCGCCGCCGCCGTCGCCGCCGCCTTGACGGCCGGCGCCGGAATCCCCGCCGACCGTGTCAGCACGCACGGCGTGGGCGATCACCACCCACTGCATGAGGACATCGACCCCAAGACCGGTCTGCAGATCCCCGGGATGGCCGCTCTCGAACGGCGCGCCGATCTCACCGTCACCGGCGCCACAACATGCCGGTAACCAGCCCCGAGCCCCTACGTCCCGGGCCGAAAGGCCTGCACAGCCCCGCGCTGCTGGACAGCCGCAACACCCACCGCACGCGCACTGCCGCCGTGCTCGCGCTGAGCCTGCTGGCCGTTCTAGCCCTCGCGGGATGGCGCTGGCACCAGAGCAGCACACCAACCAGCATCACCCAGGTGCACCTAACCGGGGCCCGCGGCCCGGCCCCCGTCGACCTGGTCGTGCTCCTGGACACCTCGGGCAGCTTCCAGGCCTACCGGGCCATCCGCGAACGCGCCCTACACGACGCACTCACCTGGACGACCCGAAACCTACGGCCCGCCGACACAGTCACCATCATCAGCTTCGACGGCGCCGCCGCCACCCTGCTGCCCACCACCCCCATCAGGGGCATCACCGGCGGCGCACACGTCAACACCTTCCCCAAGCCCACCGACGGCACCCGCATCCAGCCGGCACTGCAGCAAGCCCTCGACCATCTCCAAGCCGTCGCCTCCTCTACTGGGCCATCGACGACGGCGCGCGTCCGAAGCCTCATCGCAGTCACAGACACCCTCGTCACCGACGCCGATCCCCACCCGATCGCCTCCCTCACCAACCACCTGGGCATAGCCACCATGACCCTCGTCCTGCCCAACGGCCTCGGCACTTCTCCCGCCTGGGAATCGGCCTTCAGCTACGAGCAAGTCGTGACCGCCGACTCCAGCAACCCGGACAGCATCGCACTGGCATTCGCCGCCGCTGCGGCGCACGCCACCGGCCAAACCCTCCAACTCGTGCGCTGACGACGATCAGTATCCGCGCGCGGGCCCGCGTCACACGCCACCCGGACCGCCCGTACAACAAGGCATCGGCGTCCGCCGCCCGCACTCACCCTGAAGGACAGAAACCGCAGCCATGTCCACCAAGACCACCCTCGCCACCGCCGCCGCGATCATCGCCCTGGCAGTGAGCGTTACCCAGGCGCTAGAGCCCCACACCGCCAGCGAGATCGACCAGCAACGGCGCGACCAGCAGGTCCAGGACCTGTCTGACAGCCAGGACCGTGTCAATGACACGCTGCGCAACAAGGCCAACGCCGACGCCGACGCGAACCGGATTGACAAGCTCAACCCCGGCGAGCACCGTCCCCCAGAGGCTCACCTACCCGACCCGGTCAAGCTGAAGCTGCGGTGGAGATGAGCAGGCCCGCCGAACCGGGCGACTGGGTCAAACTGACCCGCACCGTGCCGACCTCCTTCACCGACCAACTGACCGGCGACGGTCTACGCGCCGGCACGCAGGCCCTCGTCATCACCCGCCACGGGCGGCGACTGCAGATTGACGCCGACGCGGGCTGGGGCACCGTCACAGCGACGATCGACGCCACCGACGCCGTCGTCGTGCGCCGTGACGGCGGAACCGACCGGTGGCAAGCCACGACCCACCGGCGCACGACCGCTCGTCTCGCTCTCGCCCTCGCCCTCGCATGGCCCATCCTGTCGTTCGCCACCCAGTACATCTGGCTGCAGCACAGCCTCGACGGCCTACCAGGCGCCATCGCCCTCGGCATCGTCTCGGCGATCCCAGACCAAGTCGAAGCATTCCTCAACGAACCCGTCAAGGCCGTGCTCTACATAGCCCTGACCACCGCCCTCGCCCGCATCGCCTTCGGCAGGACTCGATGAGCACGTCTGCCATCGTCGAACGAACCCCACGCCCCGACCCGTGCCCAACCGTGGCGGTGAATGTGACCAGGCCCACACCGCCAGATCCCGGACGCTGTCACGGTTCGGCCATGAACGCCGTAGTTACTAAGTGCACACACTCTTCGAGCGCCATATTGGGAGGGTTCAACCGCATGACACAGCCATCGCCTGACCCCATCGGCGGGCCCACGCCCCGTGACGCACCCTCCTACGACGACGACGACGACGACGACGCCGCCGCCGCCGCCGCGCAGGCCTACGCGGCCGACCGCGCCCACGAGGACACCGACTCGGCCTTCAACCGCCTGGTGGAGGTTGAGGAGCAGAACATCCGAGCAACCGCTGAAGCGGTAGCCCGAGGCATCATCCGGGATCGCTACCTTGCTCAGGACATCGTTCAGGAGGCCTGGATGAGCGTCATCCGGGCTGCGGCCTATGACCCGCAGAGAGGACCCTTTCGTAGGTACTTCCTCCAAGTGGTCAGGAACAAGGCGAGAGATAAACGGAAAGCTCAAGAAGCCAGGCCAGAGAGTCCCGCCGATGACGAGCAACTCCTGCGCGCCGTGGATCGGCGGGCGGGGAGCAGCCTGGGTAGCCCGGAAGATGCGGCGGACACCACCAGTGCCATCGGACAGATCGCGGCGGCGCTCGCCCAGCCCGGTTCGCTGAACGAGCTGCAGCGGTCGCTCCTCGTGTGCTTCCTCGATGACCCGCACATCGAGCTGGCGGAGATTGCCCGCGCGTTAGGCAAGACCGCGGGGGCGGTCCGCCAAGCGCGCCACCGAATCCCGGAGCGCTTGGGGTTGACACCTGAAGAAGTCGCCGCGTGCCGTGCGTTCCTGTGCTGTTTCAGGCGATGGGATGTCTTCCAACGGGTGCACGACGACATGGACCTCGCCGAGGCCACCCGCCACATCGCATCAGCCAACCGCAAGCTCAACAACGTGTTCCACCGGAACCTCCTGATCTCTGACCACCCGCAAACCACGAACCTGGAAGAAGACGACGCCTGATGGCACGCCACGAATCCGCACGCCCTGTCTCACTGGCGCCTGCGCACCTGGACCGGCAGCCCACCAACCTCGAGCGGGCCTTGGCCCGGCAACTGTGGGCTGCCTCCCCGCACATCGGCATCCGATACGAGCCTGACGCCGACCGCCTCACGGTTCGGGTACTCGACTCGGCCACCGCCGCGAAGATGGACACCCACGAGCCGTTGTTCATCGGATTCGACGGTCTCGACGAGGACGCCTGGCCTACCCTCATGACGCAGATGGCGGCCAGACGTAACCTCTTGACCGCGCAACTCACACCCGGGTCCAGGACGCTGCTGCAATTCATCGGCGGCACCGCGGCTCATGCGGTGCAACGCGCCGTGGCCGGTGGGCAACCCGCGAACGTAACCGTCACCATCGATGCCATCGAGGCCGACGCGCTGATCAACTACTGGCGTACCGCGATCAGCGACCCCGGCACCGACGAGATCGCCCAGGAGGCCGAACAGCTCGTTGCCGAGATCACCACCGTGCTCATCCACCGCAGCACACTCGTCCACCGCGACCTGCCCGCCGCGCCACTCGCGAGCGGACCGCGCACACAGACGCGCGAGACGGTGCTGCGCGAACTGCCCCTCGATGATGAGGCCACGTTCGAGTACCTCATGGGCCGGCGCCGACGCGGCCCCATCGAACCGTGGCCCCTGGCCTTCATCAGCCTGACCCGCAACGACCCCGACTACTGGCTGACCGTCAGCATCGAGCTGCCCCACGGCCCGAAGCGGCCGCTCGGTGCAGTGACTGCCACGGTCCGCGTCGACCAGACGAACTGGTCGATCCCTCTTGCCCCCGAGCCGACCCACGACACCCAACACACTCGCACGCTCATCGGCTGCCGGCTGCTGCCAGCGGACCACCTCCCCGGGCTGCGCGACACCACCAACCAGGGAGTGCTCGAGATCACCCTCACCGCGCAGCCCTCGAGGTCAAAACGATGACGCGTGAACAACAGCAGTCCTGGGACGGGTACGTCGATGGGGCGATCGCCTCACCGGATGGAGCAGCGAGCTGGGCGCTGACCCGAGTGTGCCTCGCAAACAGCGTATTGCTCGAGAGACCGCAGTTCACCACCACGGTCGCCGAGGGACTGCCACCCGGGCGCCCCACCCGGGCCACCACCCGCAGAGCAGCAGCCCACCTCGCCGGTATCGACCCCGCAGGTGAGCAGGCCCTCACGATCCGACGCGCGGTCGGGCGCCTGCACCGCTGGACCTTCCCGGACCCGCGCAGAGGCGACATCGACGAGACAAGCAGGGCCATCGCGGATGCAGAGCACGTGGGTGATGTGGCCCGCCAGCTAGGTGATCCCGACTTGGCTGTCTGGGCGGGCCTCGTGGCCGGCGTAGCCGAGTACCGTGCAGCGCGCGCAACGCAAGCAGTGGCCCGGCTTCGTTTCACGGTCGATGCGGCCCTTGATGTTCTCGACTCAACGACGTTCGACCTTGGCGAGGCGCTGGCCTCGCCAGACCTCATGGGCGCGGCGCGTACTTGGCGACTCGGAGTGCTCAGCGCGGCCGCCCGGCGACTACGCCAAGCCGCATCAAGCGCCGGTGACTTCGAGAACCTCACCTACGGATCCACGGTGCGCGAACAGTTCCTGCCGGAGCTCTCCGCCGTCAAGCCCCGAGCGGCTCTCGCGGCCCTTCAGTCCATTGCAGCCGGTTGCCGTCTGCGTGGCGACCGGGCGGGCGCGATGCGGGCCGTCAACGACATGAAAGCTATCCATGATCTGCTGACCGGGGAGGAGCAACTCGATGCACTAAAGCTCATCCGGCAAACTGAGATCCACAATGCTGAGTCGTTGAAGGACTGGGAGACGTATCGTCGGCTGAGCCGCGAGCGTTTAGAGTGGGTCATCAACACCGTCGCTGCCAACGTGTCCACCGACATCGAGCCCACCGCGGAGAACGTGATCGCGCATCTGCACGCGACCGGAGACAGAGCATGGACCGGCGCGATCGGCAACTGCGCACTCGGTGAAGCGCTCGCGGTCTACCGTCTCGGACTAAGCAAGACAAGCCCGGCCGAATGGGACGCCGCGTGGCGCTCCCTGGCAGTCGCCGAGGCAGCATTCGGCGACTGGGGCGCCAACGGCTTCGACGGGATCAAAATCGACCGAGCAAGGCTTCTCGCGGATCTGCCCGCTGACAGACGCCCCCCACCGAGCGACATCATCGCCACGATGATCGACGTGAGCCGGACCGCAAAATCCGGCGGAAGCAGGCGGAACGCGGTCCTTGACGCCATCGAGGTCAGCGCGCCCGGGGACACGACCGTCCTTCACCGCCTCGAGGAGATGATCGCGGCCGATCATCACGTCCACGGCCCACGCCTACGCGGAGGGCGGGTCAAGTGGTTGCGCAAGAACGGCGCAGCCCAGTCCGCACCGCAGGAGCTGGAGCCAGCTGCCCTCGCCGCAGCAGGAGACCTGGAAGTCGAGGGCCGGCTGCAGGATGCGGTGCTCGCGGCTGAGTGCTGGATCGCCGCGGCCGAGGCCGGCCGAACCCTCGGGCGGAACACGAATGTCACCCTCGAGCGTCTCCTCCAAGCGGTGCGCTGCCTGTCGATACAACTGGTGACCGTCACCTCGACGCGGGAACGACGAGACCTGGGACGCAAGTACAGCCCCCTGCTGCGCCAGGTCGCTGACCTCGCGATTCAGATGGACGACCCGGCGGCGGCCGAGCGCGTGATGGAACTGGTCCGGCGCGACCGGGTCGGCTCGGTCCTGGTCAGCCTCAGCCGTGACCCAGCCGTCTCGGCCATGATCCGCGACGCCGCCGAGAAAACCCAGCTCGCCAACACCGTCATCCCCGCCGCCCCCGACGAAGTCCCCCCAGAGGAGGTCCGCCGATGGGTCGCCCGAACTGCCACCGAACAGAACGCCAACCAGCAAGCGGCCCGCGAACGCGCGAACCAGATCCTTGGCCCTTTGGCGGTCCTCGCCGACGCGACCAGCCTCGACACCGCAACCTCAAAGAGCCTGTTGGCCCAGCGTTCTGAGGCCACAACGGGCCAAGCCGCAGCAATCCTGCAACTGCTGCCGACCCACGGGGGGTTCCTCAACAGCGATGACACCACGCTCTACTGGGTTGTCACACTCGCGCACCACGGAGGCACCATCACACACGAATGCGGAAGGGCCGACCTCGACGTCACCTCCGAGGACCTGAAGGCACCCCGCTCATTCCGAACCGCCTACTACCTGTCCGAGTCGCTGATCCCCGAGGTCTTACGAGACTTCCTGCTCGAAAACGGCTCGCCAGAGAACCCGGTCCGCCTCACCGTCGTACCCACCGGGCTGCTCGAGGTGCCCTTCGACGCCCTGGTGCTCGACGAGACCGCCGGCGTCCAACTCGTCGACCGAGCCGCCATCACCGTCGTCGGATCCGTGGCCACAGCCACCAGCCTGCGCGAACGAAGCCTGCTGGAAATCGGCCATGACACGGCCGCACCATGGATCACCGTGTTCGACACTAAGCGCCTGCCCGGCACCAAAGACGAGGACAACGCGATCCGGGCCGCCCACACACTGACCCTCCCTTCGACCAGCGCGACAGACCTGATCGAGCAGATGTGCCAAGGAACCGCGGCACTGCTCGCGATGGGCGTGCACGGAAGCGACGGCGACGGCGACGGGTGGAACCAAACCAAGCTCATGCCCGACGGCACACAGATCCGGGCACTCGAGGTCCTCGCAGCCCGAGCCCCACGGCACTGCGTCCTGACCTCGTGCAACACCACACTCAACGCCCACCACGACGTCGAGCAGGAAGGCTTCCCCATGGCGCTGCTCATCGCCGGCGCATCCGTCATCGTCGGAACGATCGCCGACATCCCCGACCGCGTCACCGGGCAGATCATGACCCAGTACTGGCCCCGAATCGCCGCCGGCGACCCCCCCGACATCGCGCTGCACCACGCCAAACGCACCTGGCTGCGCGAGCACCCCACACACCGTGCAACCCCACAGACCTGGGCCGCGCTCACCGTCTACGGAAACGCCCCCTGACCACGACACTGGACGTCGTACCCGTACCGGCACCACGGCGCACTGATGTCGTCTCGGTGCGCGAGGCAGCCCGGAGCACCCGCACCCGTATGAAAGGGTGGCATGCGCTTCGCGTTGGCGCGGCCACACGTACCGCCAACGGATCCAGAAGGAAGTCCCTCACCTCCCCGGTGTCGCCTACCTCGGGGGCGCCTGCAACGGATTGGCCCGACGCCGTGGGCAATGTCCACGAGGTAGGCGGCACCAGGAAGCGCGGGAACCTACAGGTTGTAGGTCCCGGCGCAACTTGTCACTTTCCAGGAACTTGTCACTGGGCGTGTCCATGTCTCGGCGTCTTGTCCCCGCTCGAGCGTGTCCGTGGCGCTGGACAGTCGCTCGGGCCGCTGAGCCAGGGGGAGCCTTGAGGATTTGGACAAGTTAGTGAGAGTGGAGTTTCGCACTTTGGGGCTCGTGACTGCTGCGAGTTGAGCGCTTCCTGACCGCTGGGCCGCGATCCGGGACGACACGCCCCGACGGGTCCCGCGAGTATGCCGTCACGTGGACCAGTCTGTTTGTGAATACACAAACAGATGGGTGGTGGGATGATGACTCCGATGACGTCGAAGAAGACCCGGGTCCCGCGCATGCTGCGCGGCTCGCTGGTCACGCTGCGGCGCCGCTGCGGCAAGCCGGGCTGCCACTGCGCCGACGGAGCGCAGCGGCACGAAGCGCCGGCGCTCAGCTACTCCGAACGCGGCCGGACCCGGGTGATCATGCTCGCCGAGTCCGACGTCGCCGCGGTCGCTGCGGCGTTGGAGCGCTACCGGAGCGCCAAGGCCGAGCTGGAGAGCGCGGCCAGCACCGGGCTGGCCGCGCTGGCCGCGCAGGTCGCGGACGCACGCGCCGACCGGCGCCGGGCCAGGTGACCGGCTTCCTGGCGTTGCTCGGCCTGACCCGCGCGGGCTTCACCGCGCCGAGCTTCGCGATCTTCACCGACCTGCTGACCGGCTGGGTGTGCGCGCCCGGGCGGCGCACCATCATCGCGATGATCACCGGCGCGGACCCGGCCGGACGGCGCGCGCACGACGCGTACCACCGGTTCGTCCGGGACGGGGCCTGGTCGATGAGCTGGCTCTGGCAGGTGCTGACCGTCCACCTGGTCGGCCGTCTCGTTCCCACCGGAGTGGACGAGCTGGCCTGTGACGACACGCTGTTCCACCACGAGGGCCGCCACGTCGAGGGCGCCGGGACCTTCCGCGACGCGGTCCGATCCACCGCCAAACGAGTGGTGTACGAGCGCGGGCTCAACCTGGTCGTGATCACCTTGCAGGTGCGCCCACCCTGGGGCGGGTGCCCGATCGCGGTCCCGGTCAACGCCCGGGTACACCGCAAGAAGGACACCACCACCACGATCGGGCATGCCGAGGCGATGCTCCGTCAGATCGCCGGCTGGCTGCCCAACCGCGAGCTGCACCTGTGCGCCGACGGCGCCTACGCCACCCTGGCCCGCGACCTGCCCTCCGGTGTCCAGCTCACCTGCCGGATGCGCCGCGACGCCGCCCTGTACCAGGCCGCGCCACCACGCACCGGTAAACGCGGCCGGCCCCGCACCAAGGGCGATCGACTGCCCACCCCGGCACAACTGTCCAAGACGCTACCCGCTCGAGTCTTCACCGGCGAGCAGGTCGACGTGCGCGGCGCCACCGTCACCACACTGGTCCACGTCACCGACGTGCTCTGGTACGCCGTCAACAAGACCAGCCTGGTCCGGCTGGTCATCGTGCGCGACCCCGACGGCAAGCAGCCCGATGACTACTTCTTCACCACCGACCTGCACGCCGCCGCCGCGTCCATCATCACCCGCTACGCCGCGCGCTGGGCAATCGAGGTGTGCTTCCGCGACACCAAGCAAGACCTCGGCGCCCAGAACCCGCAGTCATGGAAACGCCGCGGACCCGAACGCGCCGCCGCGCTCTCGCTCTGGCTGCACGCCGCCACCTGGTGCTGGTACCTGTGTGCCCACCCCGACGGCCGGACCTGGACCCCACGACCCTGGTACCGGCACAAGGCCACACCCAGCTTCCTCGACGCCCTCGCCGCGCTCCGCAAAGCCCTGTGGTCACAACGAATTACAGCCATGTCGCGCTCCGAGCCCGACAACACGAAAATCACCGAAGCCATCCTCGACACGCTCGCCTACGCCGCATAGCCGAACCGGGGAGTGCGAAACTCCACTGAGACCGAGGACGACATCCCCGCCGTCCTGACGATCCGGCGCCGGTCGTTCGGCCCGCTCGATCCCGGCAGCGAGGCCTGGTGGCGCGCCGTCGCCGCCGAGGTCATCAGCGGGCGCTGGCTCGCGGTAGTCGACGAGTCCGACACGGTGCTGGGTGCCGGACGGGCGCGCCCGTTCGAACAGGCTTGGGGCGGAAGGCATCTGGCGATGGGTGGGGTCGCCGGCGTGTACGTGGACCCGGCCGCGCGCGGTCGTGGGGCGGCGTCCGTGCTCATGCGCGGCCTGCTCGAGCGCATGGCCGGACTGGGGGACGCCGTCACCTGTCTCTTCGCCACGGCACCGGCGCTCTACCGCGGGGTGGGCTACGAGTTCGGTGGCGTACGACCGCGCTACACGTATGCCGCCCACGACCTGCGCGCCCTGCGCGCCCTCGGTGGTCGGCTGCGTCCCCGACCGGCCGTCGTCGCGGACGCCGAGCTGGTCCACTCCGTAATGCGCGCGGACCAGGTCCGGCACCGGCTCTGCGGGCCCCGACTGCCGAGCGTGCCGCAGTGGCGCGAGCAGCTGGCCGACGAGCAGGCAATCCACTACGTGCTCGACGGGCAGGACGGCGGGCCAAAGGGATTCGTCGCCTACTCGCTTGCGGACTCCACGTTGACCGTCACCGACCTCGTCGGCGACAGCGCGCCGGCGGCGGCCGCGCTGTGGGGGGTCGTCGCGTCCGGGTCCTCTACCGCACCGACGGTCCGGGCCTACCTGGACCCGCGGGACCCCGTCGCCCTGCTCGCCGGAGCGGAGGCCCGGCACGAGGTGCGGCAGCAGACCTGGATGCTGCGGGTCGTCGACCTCGTGAAGGCGGTGGCCGGTCGGGGCTTCGCGCCGCACCTGACCGCTTCGGTGCAGGTGCGGCTGCACGACCCGGACCTGCCCGCCAACTCCGGCACCTGGCGCCTGGACGTCTCCGACGGCTCGGGAACCGCCACCCGCATCGAGAGCGACGTTGCCGAGGGGCCGGCTGCCGACGCGCCGGCTGCCGACGAGCCGGTTGCCGACGAGCCGGTTGCCGCCGAGTGGTCGGCCGGTCGAGGTGCCGCAGAGTGGTCGGCCGGTCGAGGTGCCACCGAGTGGTCGGCCGCTCGGGGTGCCGTCGAGATGGGGCCACGGGGCCTGGCGGCGCTGTGGTGTGGCTGGTCGATGTCGCGGCTACGCCAGGCCGGCCTCGCCGCGGGTGGTGGCCTCGATGACGACGCGTGCCTCGACGCGATCTTCGCGTGCACACCCTTCATGACCGAGTACTTCTGACTGGGCCTCCGCGGCCTCATGCGACTCACCGAGCAACAGCCAAGTTCGACGGTTGCAGCCGTCGATGTCTGCAGCTACTCGAGGTGTTCGTCTTTCGTGCTACCCGATCGGGTCGGCGGTGCTGCTCGTACCAGGAGTCACCGTGCCGGGGCCGGCTCGCGCACCGCGGGGATCGCGAGCAGGGCGATCACCGCCATGGCGCCGACCACGAGCAGCGAGTGCAGCACTCCGACGTGGTCGCCCAGGAAGCCGAGCAACGGCGGGCCGCCCAGGAAGGCCGCGTAGCCGATCGTCGAGACGACGCTCAGCCGGGCGGCGGCACGGCGCGGGTCGTCGGCCGCGGCGCTCATCCCGACCGGGAAGCCGAGGCTGGCCCCGACCCCCCAGATCGCCGCACCCACGAACGCGAGCACCGGGCCACCGAAGACGACCAGGACGCACCCGACGACGGCCGAGACGAACAGGACCCGCAGCACCGGGACGCGGCCGTGCAGGTCGAGCAGGCGGGTCCCGACGATCCGCCCGAGCGTCATGAAGGTGAGGAAGACGGCGAAGCCGAGCACCCCGGCCCAACGCGGCAGGTCGTAGCCCTCCGAGAATGCGACCGCGACCCAGTCGTTGGCGGTGCCCTCGGTGAAGGCGGCCGCCAGCATGACCACGCCGATCAGCAGGGTCCGCGGCTCGAGCCATGCCGCGCCGACACCCTTCGCGACCGGATCAGTGCTCTCTCGATCGGGATTGGTGCCCTCTCGATCGGGAATGGTGCTCTCTCGATCGGGGGAGGGCAGGAAGTGGCGCAGCAACAACGGGGCGGCGCCGAGCAGGAGCAACGCGGCCGCCGCGAGATGGGCCACGACCGGCACGTGCAGTCCCGACAGGAGCGCCCCGACCAGGGCGGAGGCGACCGTGCCGGCGCTGAACATCGCGTGGAAGTGCGGCATGACCGAGCGCCCGAGGAGCCGCTCCACGGAGGCCCCCTCGAAGTTCATCCCGACGTCGAAGATGCCGACGCCGAGGCCGGTGACGAGCAGCGTCACCATCAGCACCGGACGGCTGGCGAACACCGTCACTGCGACGCCCGCGCCGACCAGCCCGGCTGCCTGGACGACACCCGCGCCGACCACGGTGCGCGCCGCCCCGAACCGGTCGGTGAACCAGCCGGACATCGGCAGGCCCAGCACCGACCCGGCCGACAGGGCCAGCAGGGTCACGCCCAGCTCGCCGGGGGACAGCCCGAGCGTGTGCTTGATGTCGGGCACGCGCGAGGCGAACGCGGCGAACGCGATGCCCGTGACCGCGAACGCCGCGAACACCGCCGACCGAGCCGCATGGACCCTCGGCGTCGGCAGCGCGTCGGTCATCAGCATCCCCTTGTTCCTCCTGGACGGTCGAATCGTTTCGGGTCGAATCGTTTCGATATCATCGTCCACATGCCCCCCCAGCGTCAAGCCAGCAGCACCCTACGGGACGTCGCCGAGCGCGCCCACGTGTCCCTGTCGACGGCCTCGCTGGTCTTCAGCGGCAAGGGACCGGTCGCCACCGAGACCGCCGAGCGGGTACGGGCGGCTGCCGCCGAGCTCGGCTACCTCGGTCCCAACCCGCTGGCCTCCTCGCTGCGGCAGGGTCGCTCGGGCGTCGTCGGCGTCGTGGTCGAGGGCCGGGTCCGGCACGCCTTCCAGGACCCGTTCGCCGTGTCGGTCCTCGACGGCCTCGCCGAGGTGCTCGACACCATCCCGACCGGCCTGCTCCTCGTCGGCCAGTCCCCGGACGACCCGGACGCGCTGCTGCGCCAGCTGGGTGGACTGGCCCTCGACGCGGTCGTGTTCGCGCTGTGCGGGCTCGACCGCTCACCCGCCGTCGACTACCTCGCGGCACGCCGGGTCCCGATGGTCGGCACCAGCGCCCCGGTCGACCGGCGCGTCACGCAGGTACGGGTCGACGAACGGGCCGCAGGTGCGACCATCGCCCGGTACGTGCACGACCTCGGGCACCGGCGGGTCGCCCACGTCGCGATGCAGCTGACCCCCGGTTCACCGGCGGGCCCGGCCCCGCGCGCGGTGCCGCGGTCGGCCCGGTACGTGGCCGCCTTCGCCCGCCTCCGGGGGTTTCGCGACGTCTTCGGCCCGGCAGCCGAGGTGGTCCAGACCGGCGACGGGCCGGGGTTCGAGGAGGGCCGGGCGGCGGGCCGGGCCCTGCTCGACCGGCCCCGGTCGGAGCGGCCCACTGCGATAGTGGCGCAGTCCGACGTCATCGCCGCCGGCGTCGTGCTCGCGGCCGAGGAGCTCGGCCTGCAGGTACCGGAGGAGCTCAGCGTCACCGGCTTCGACGGGGTGCGGCTGCCCTGGCTGGCGCACCGGCTGACGACGATGGACCAGCACGGCCACGACAAGGGCCGCCTGCTCGGCACGCTGGTCAAGCAGGCCCTGGACGGGACCCGGCCGCGCAGCCGCACCGAGCCGGTCGAGCTGCGCGAGGGCACGACGACCGCGCCGTGGCCGCCGGCCGGGAGGTAGTACCCGCTCGACCGGGAGCCGCTCGACGCGGACGTACTGAGCGGCATACGGCCGAAGTGAGCGCGTGACACCCCGCGCACCTGGAAGAGCTCTCCTACCCTTGCTGCGTTCCCGCCCTGGGGGAGTTCGGAGAGGTACCACCACGCGGGGTGCCGGGCGCCAGTGTATGCCGCCCGCCCCGGCCCCCGCGAGTTGCCCCGCTCCCGGCCTGGCCGACCAGAACCGCCCAACCCTTGCAACAGACCGAGAACCTGCCAAGTTCGCCGGTTGCAACCGTCGAAGATGGCAGGTTCTCGGTGTGTTGCCGAACCGTTGGCGTGTCGTGGCAGGCGAGCGGGCAGGCCCGCCCCTACCGGCCTACTTCACCGAGCCGCTCATCAGCCCGCCGACGAAGTACTTGCCGAGGATGATGTAGACCAGCAGCGTCGGCAGCGACGCCAGCAGGACGCCCGCCATGATCGACGGGTAGTCCGGGTTCTGGCCGCCGGCGAGCTCGTTGAGCGCGTAGGTGACCGGGCCGTTGTTGCGGTTGGTCAGGAACAGGGCGAACAGGAAGTCGTTCCACGCCGAGGTGAACTGCCAGATCATGGTGACCACGAAGGCCGGGACCGAGATCGGCAGGGCGATCGACCAGAAGGTGCGTGCCGTGCCCGCCCCATCGACCTTGGCCGCCTCTAGGATCTCGTTCGGCACCGCGGTCGCGTAGTAGTTGCGGAAGATCAGCGCACAGATCGGGATGCCGTAGATCAGGTGCACCACGATCAGCTTCCAGATGCCGTCGAACCAGGACATGCCGGGCTGGGACTGCACCTGGATCAGCAGGCCCTGCAACGGGATCAGGATCGCCTGGTAGGGGATGAACATCCCGAACAGGAACAGCGTGAAGACCAGCGTGGCGCCCTTGAACCGCCACTTGGCGAAGACGAACCCGTTGAGCGAGCCGAGCATGGCCGAGAGCACCGCGACCGACACGGCCAGCACGACCGAGCGCCACAGCGGGGGCGCGAGCGTGGCCCACGCCGCCTTCCAGCCCTGCACGGACCAGGTCGACGGCAGCGACCACGCCTGCCGGGCGTTGACCTCGCCGCTCGTCTTCAGGCTGGTCACGACCAGGACGTAGAGCGGGATCAGGATCAGGATCAGGAAGCCGAGCAGGAGCGCGTAGCGCAGCGTCCGCCCCAGCACCGTTCCCTCGGTGCCCGGCGCGCGGCCGGTGGCCTTCCGGGTCGGGATGGGCCGGGCAACCGGGGCCGACTCGGTGGTCGTGGCGGTCATCCGCGCACCTCCTTCTCGGTCTTGTTCGTGTAGTAGAGGTACGGGATGACGATCAGCGCGACCAGCACCAGCAGGATCGTCGCGTTGACCGCCGCCGCGGTCGCGTCACCCTGCTGGAACAGCTGGGTCCACATCATCGTCGAGGGCACCGAGGCCTTGTAGGAGTTCTGCCCGGCGATCGCGTAGATCAGGTCGAACATCTTCATCGACATGTGCCCGACGATGATCAGCGCCGACAGTGCGATCGGGGACAGCTGCGGGAACAGCACGTGCCGGTAGATCTTCCACTCCGAGGCGCCGTCGATCCGCGCCGCCTCGCGCTGGTCGTCGCTGATGCCGCGGAAGCCGGCGAGGAACAGGGCCATCACGTAGCCGGACAGCTGCCAGATCGCGGGGATCGCCATCGCCGCCATGGACAGGCTGTTCGGCGACTGCCACCAGCTCGACTGGAAGCGTTCCAGGCCGAGCATGGCGAGCAGCTGGTTCAGGCCCGAGGCCTGGTCGCCCTTGCCGGGAGCGAGCAGCCAGCGCCAGACGACGCCGGCCGCGATGAACGAGATCGCCATGGGCAGCAGGTAGATCGAGCGGAAGATCCCCTCGGCGGTCACGCCCTTCTCGAGCAGGATCGCCCAGAGCAGCCCGAAGAACATCGTGCCGGCCACGAAGACCACGGTCAGCACGAGCAGGTTGAACAGGGCGTGCTGGTAGTCGGCGGACCCGAGCAGCTGCGAGTAGTTCGCAGCCCCGCCGGGGTGCACCACGCGTTTGGTGGCCCGCGTCTCCACGCGGTCGAACGAGGTCGACACGTTCTGGAAGATGAACCAGTAGACGAAGACCCCGATCAGGATGATCGACGGCAGGACGAACAGGAAGCCGACGAGCTTGTCGCGACTCTTGCGCATGAGCTCTCCTTAGCGGGTGGTGGCCACCCGCCCCGGGGAGGTATGCCGCTCAGCGTGCCTCGCGAGCGGGCCGAGCGGCATACCTCCGGTTCGGTTGGGGCCGGGCGGAACTCAGCCGGCGTTCTTCTTCTGGGCGGCCACGAGGTCGCTCACGAGCTGGGTCTCGTTCTTGGAGACGTAGAACTTGCTGATCGCGGTCGAGATGTCCGCGTTCCAGGCGAGCGACACGGCGGCGCCGTGCGCGATCGACGAGACGATCGTGTCGTCCTTGAAGGACTTCATGGCCGCCTGCTGGTAGGGCGGGAAGTCACTGGCCGGGATGTCGGTGCGGGCCGGGATCGAGCCCTTGGCGAGGTTGAAGGCCTTCTGGCCCTCGGCCGAGCCGATGAGCATGAGCCAGTCCTTGGCGCCGCCGGGGTTCTTGGCGCCCTTGGGCAGCGTGAAGGAGTCGGCCAGGAAGTCGAAGACGCCGTCGGTGCCCGGGGTCGGGAACCAGGTCCAGTCCTGGTCCTGCTTCTTGCCCTTCTCGTTGAACTGGGCCAGCGCCCAGTCGCCCATGACGTTGTAGGCGGCCTTGCCGCTGATCACCAGGTCGATCGCGACCGGCCAGTCGTCACCGTCGGAGGCGGTGTTGGCGTAGCTCAGCAGCTTCTTGTAGTCCGCGACGGCCTGCTTGACGCCGTCGGAGTCCCAGGCGGTCTTGCCGTCGAACAGGCCCGAGTAGGCCTCGGCGCCGAGGTCGGCGATCAGGACGGTCTCGAAGAGCTGCACCTGGGTCCAGGTGCCGGAGACGGCCAGCGGGGTGTCGACGCCGGACGCCTTGACCTTGTCCATGTCGGCGATCCAGCCCTTGATGTCCTTGGGCACCTCGTTGATGCCGGCCTTCTTCAGGACCGCGACGTTGGCCCACACGACGTTGGCCCGGTGGATGTTCGACGGGACCGAGTAGATGTTGCCGTCGACGGTGAGCCGGTCGAGCAGGTCCTTCGGGAAGACCTTGTCGCCGCCGAGCGCGTTGATGACGTCGTTGACCGGCTCGATCTGGCCCTTGTCGATGTAGTCCATCAGCTCGGCGCCGGCGTGGCCCTGGAAGGAGTCCGGCGGCTGGTTGTTCTGCAGGTCGGAGGCGAGCTTGGCCTTCGCGTTCGAGCCCGCGCCGCCCGCGACGGCGAGGTTGACGAACTTGTTGTTCGGGTACTTCTCCTGGAAGAGCTTGATCAGGGCGTCGAGGCCCTGCTTCTCGGACCCTGCGGCCCACCAGGTGAAGACACCCACGTCGCCTCCGGCCCCCCCGGCCTTGGTCTGGAGCGCGGTCGTCGGGGCGTTGGCGTTGCCGGTGTCACCGGTCTGGGTGGTGCCGCCGCACGCCGCGAGGGCCAGGGCGACGAGACCAGCGGTCGCTGCGGATGCAACGGTCCTGCTGCGCATGTATCTCTCCTTCATCGGTTCGTCGCCGGCACGCCCTCGGGCGGGATCGGTCGACGGGTGAGCCACCCGTGGTTCGGATGACTGGTCTGTGGGGCGGCCGCCGGGCGGACGGGCCGGGCACCGGGACACGGGCTCGGCGTCATACCTGCTGCCCTGCCGGTCCGGTGCGGATGGGGCTGACGGTGGCGCGGCGGCCGTGCGGCCCGCCGGAGCCGCGCACGATCAGGCGGGTGGGCATGACGACCGTCGTCGGGGCCGACCCGTCACCGAGGAGCCGGACGAACAGCTGCTGGGCCGCCTTCTGCCCCAAGGCGGCCGGGTCCTGGTGGACGACCGTGATGGGCGGGTCGATCAGGTCGGCGAGCTCGAAGTCGTCGTAGCCGACCAGCCCGAGCGGCAGGTCGAGCCGGCGCATCGCCCGCAGCGTGTGGACCGTGACCCGGTTGTTGCCGGTGATGACCGCGGTGACCGGGTCCTTGTCCCGCGACCAGGACTCGAGCGCCGCACCGACCGTGGCCGGCGTGTGCGGTCCCATGCAGATACGGGGGGCGCCGGGCAGGTGCAGGTCCTGGTGCACGGCCGCGAAGGCCTCGCGCCGCTGCCGGGCGGTCCAGAACTGCGCGTCGTCGCCGAGGAAGCCCACCCGGCGGTGGCCGTGCGCGACGAGGTGCTCCATCGCGCTGCGGATGCCGCCGGGGTTGTCGCTGAGGATCATGTCGGCCGGGCCGCGGACGGGCCGGTCGAGGTAGACGATCGGGGTGCCGCTGGCCACGACCTCCGGGTCGACGCCGGGGGTGGTCCCGGCCGGGACCACGACGAGCCCGTCGACCCGGCGGCCGACCAGCTCGGCGAGCACGGCGCGCTCGCGGGTCGGGGACCCCTCGGCGGAGGCGGTGATCAGCTGGTGCTGGCGGATCCGCGCCTCGCGCTCGACCGCGGCACCGATCTGGGAGTAGAACGGGTTGGCCAGGTCCTCGACGACCAGGCCGATGGTGCGCGTGCGCCCGAGCCGGAGCGGGCGGGCGCTGTCGGCGCGCCGGAAGCCGAGGCGCTCGACGACGGCGATCACCCGGGCGGCCGTGTCGGGCCGCACGCCGGGCTCGTGGTTGACGACACGGGACACGGTCTTGACCGAGACGTTCGCCTCGAGCGCGACGTCGGCCATGGTGGGTCGGGTCGCTGTCCGCCGGGTGGACAACCGTGTCATGGGCAGATTCGACCAGTACCCCTGCTCAGACCGCAAGACCACCGTGCCGACCGGGGTCCCGGATGTCCGGGACTGTCCGATGTCATGTCCGAATCGGACAGGATCGGCGGTCTGCTCGTCCCGGTCCACTCGACTCGCTCCCCCTGCCTCCGCGTCGGCGCGCTCCCGTGGTCGCCGGCGTGGCGGCACGACTCCGCGGTCGCCCGGTAGCGGCCACGACTCCAGATCGTTGTCCCTCGTGTTCGGAAGTGTCAAGTCGTGTGAAGAATTGTTAGGCTTTGGTGACCGGCGCGCTCTGCCCCGGTCCCGCCCGCTCCCGCCCCCACCGAGAGGAGACGCGTCGTGCTCGCCAGCCAGCGCCGGTCCCTCATCGCCGAGCTCGTCGAGCGGGAGGGCGCGGTGCGCATCTCCGAGCTGGTCGACCGGCTCGGCGTCTCGGACATGACGGTCCGCCGCGACATCGACCGGCTCTCCTCCGACGGCGTCGTCCAGCGGGTCCACGGCGGGGCCGTGCACCCCGACGAGGCGAACCGGGCCGACGAGCCCGGCTTCGCGGCCAAGTCGCTGCTGCAGCAGGCCCAGAAGCAGGCCATCGCCCGCGCCGCGGTCGAGCTCGTGGAGCCGGGCAGCGCGATCGGGATCTCGGCCGGCACCACGACCGTCGAGCTGGCCCGGCGGCTCACGGCCGTGCCGGGGCTGACCGTCGTGACCAACTCGCTGCCCGCCGCGCAGCTGCTCCACGAGACCGGCGGCCCGGGGCACACGCTCGTGCTCACCGGCGGCGTGCGCACCCCGTCCGACGCGCTGGTCGGGCCGATCGCCGTGGCCACGCTCGCCTCGCTCCATGTCGACCTGCTCTTCCTCGGCGCCCACGGGGTGGATGCCACCGCCGGGCTGACCACGCCGAACCTCGTCGAGGCCGACACGAACCGCGCCCTGATCCGGGCCGGGCACCGCGTCTGCGTCCTGGCGGACTCGACGAAGTGGGGCGTGGTCAGCCTCAGCACGTTCGGCCGGCTCGCCGACGTGGACGTGCTCATCACCGACTCCGGCCTCTCGCCGGCCGCCCGTCGGGCCGCCAAGGAGCAGGTCGGTCAGCTCATCGTCGTCAAACCCGGGAAAGGGACCGCATGAACCGTTTCACATCACGCCGGCTGGCCGACGGCCGCGAGATCACCTACGTCGACGACCCCGACGCGCCGGTGCGCTCCGCCGTGGACACGCGGCCGCTGGGCGACCGGCTCCCCTCCGGCGAGCTGCGTCGGGACGCGCTCGTGGGCGACTGGGTGGCGGTGGCCGGACACCGGCAGGGGCGCACCTTCCTGCCGCCGAAGGACGAGTGTCCGCTCTGCCCGACCGGTCGCGGGAGCGTGCCGTCCGAGGTGCCGGAGACTTCGTACGAGGTGGCGGTCTTCGAGAACCGGTTCCCCTCGTACGCGCCGGTCTCGCTCGGCGCTCGGTCGGTCGACGCGTCCGGGCTCTTCGAGACCAGGCCGGCACTCGGGCGCTGTGAGGTCGTCTGCTTCACCAGCGACCACGAAGGGTCCTTCAAGGACCTGCCGGTCGAGCGGGTGCGCCGGGTCGTCGACACCTGGGCCGAGCGCACCACGGCGCTGGGGCAGCTGGAGCAGGTGGAGCACGTGTTCTGCTTCGAGAACCGCGGGCGTGAGATCGGGGTCACCCTGCACCATCCGCACGGGCAGATCTACGCCTACCCGTACCTGCCGGCGCGCACGGCGCAGCTGCTCGCCCGGGCGCAGGAGCACCAAGCGGCGACCGGGCGGCTGTTGGGTGCCGACCTGCTGGCCGCCGAGCAGGCCGACGGGTCGCGCATCGTGCTGACGTCCGAGCACTGGAGCGCCTACGTCCCCTTCGCGGCCCGCTGGCCCGTCGAGGTGCACCTCGCGCCGCACCGCGACGTGCCCGACCTGCCGGCCCTGGACGATGCGGAGCGCGACGACCTGGCGGTGGTCTACCGGGAGCTGCTGCAGCGGCTCGACCGCTACTACGTCGGGCCCGACGGCGAGCCGATCACGCTGCCGTACATGGCCGCGTGGCACCAGGCCCCGGTACGGGTCGGGCGGGATGCGTCGCGGCTGCACCTGCAGCTGATGTCGGTGCTGCGGGCACCGGGCAAGCTGAAGTACCTCGCCGGCTCCGAGTCGGGCGTCGGCGGCTGGATCACCGACGTGCCACCGGAGCGGCAGGCGGCCCGGCTGCGGGAGGTCGCCTCGTGAGCAGCCCCGAGTCACTGGTCAGCCGGGTCACCGGACTGTTCGCCGACCTCACCGGGAGCGCCCCCGAGGGAGTGTGGTCCGCACCCGGCCGGGTCAACCTGATCGGCGAGCACACCGACTACAACGACGGCCTGTGCCTGCCGATCGGGCTGCCCCAGCGCACGTATGTCGCTGCCACCCGACGCGCGGACCGCACCCTGCGGGTCCGCTCGGCCCAGCGGCAGGAGGTCGTGGAGGTTCCCCTCGCGGACGTGGCGCCCGGCACCCCGGGCGGGTGGGCGGCATACCTGGCCGGCGTGCTGTGGGCCCTGGCGCGGGAGGGGTACGACGTGCCCGGCCTCGACGTCGCGGTCGACTCGAGCGTGCCGGTCGGGGCCGGACTGTCGAGCTCGGCGGCCCTGGAGTGCGCGGTCGCGGCGGCGGTCAGCGACCTGGCCGGGCTGGGCCTGCTCGGCTCGGACGGGGGCCGGGCCGCGCTCGCCCGCGCCTGCATAGCCGCCGAGAACACCATCGCGCAGGCACCCACCGGTGGCATGGACCAGTCCACGGCGATGCTGTGCCGCGACCGGGCCGCGCTGCTGCTCGACTGCCGCTCGTGGCGGACGCGGCTGGTCCCCTTCGACCTGGCCGCGCACGGGTACGCCCTGCTGGTCACCGACACCCGGGCCTCGCACGCCCTCGTCGACGGGCAGTACGGGTCGCGGCGCGACCAGTGTCGGCAGGCGGCGGCCGAGCTCGGGGTGTCCAGCCTGCGCGAGCTCGAGCCGGCGGATCTCGACGCGACGCTCGCCCTGCTCTCGGACGACGTCCTGCGCCGTCGGGTGCGGCACGTCGTGACGGAGATCGAGCGGGTCCGCACCGCGGCCGCCGCACTGGAGGCCGACGACCTGGCCGCCCTGGGCGCCCTGTTCGACGCCTCGCACGACTCGATGCGGGTGGACTACGAGATCTCGTGCCTCGAGCTGGACCTCGCCACCGGGACCGCGCGGGCCCACGGCGCCCTCGGGGCGCGGATGACCGGCGGTGGCTTCGGCGGCTCGTCCATCGCCCTGGTGGCCCTCGACGCGGTCGAGAGCACCACCAACGCGATCGCCGAGGCCTTCGCCGCGCGCGGGCTCGTGGCGCCGGTGTCGTTCGCGGTTACCGCCGGGGGCCCGGCCCGCCGCGACTGCTGACCGGCACCGGGCAGAGCCCGCGGCGGGGCTTCCGCGAGCCGAGTCGCGCACGCGGCTGCTCCGCGCGCCGGGCGTTGCACGGCCGCGCGGTGAGCTTGATTTCCGGCCGGTGCGCGACCTCCGGTACCCTGCCCGCGGAGGATTCGCATAGTGGCCTAGTGCGCACGATTGGAAATCGTGTTGGGATAACACCCTCGGGGGTTCAAATCCCCCATCCTCCGCCAGGACGAGGGGACCTCGGCGCCCGCGCCGAGGTCTCCGCGTCATGGTCGGTCGGACCAGCCGACCCCCAGCCGCGCGCCTGAGACCCCTTTGCGATCCCTGGGGGCGACTGCGAGCATCCCCCTATGACGACCCCATCGCGCTCGACCCTGCAGGGCCGCAGCCTGCTCAAGGAGACCGACCTGTCTCCCGACGAGCTGCGCAGCCTGCTCGACCTCGCCGTGCACCTCAAGGCGGCCAAGCGCGCCGGACGCGAGGAGCGAAGGCTGGTCGGCAAGAACATCGCCCTGCTGTTCACGAAGACCTCGACGCGCACCCGGGCAGCCTTCGAGGTGGCCGCGGCGGACCAGGGGGCCAGCACGACCTATCTCGACCCCTCCGCGTCCCAGATGGGCCACAAGGAGTCGATCAAGGACACGGCCCGCGTCCTCGGCCGGTTCTACGACGGCATCGAGTACCGCGGTGCCGGCCAGGAGGACATCGAGACCCTCGGCACCTGGGCCGGTGTCCCGGTGTGGAACGGGCTGACCAACGAGTGGCACCCGACCCAGTCGTTGTGCGACGTGCTGACGATGCGCGAGCACAGCGGCAAGCCGGACCACGAGATCAGCTACGCCTTCGTGGGCGACGCCCGCTACAACATGGGCAACTCGCTGCTGACCGTCGGCGCGATGCTGGGCATGGACGTTCGGGTCGTCGCGCCCCGCTCGTTGTGGCCCGCTGAGGACGTGGTCGCACAGGCGCAGCAGTATGCCGCCGAGCTGGGGTCCCGGATCACCCTGACGGAGGACGTGGCGGAGGGTGTCCGCGACGTGGACTTCGTGCACACGGACGTGTGGGTCTCGATGGGCGAGCCGGCCGAGGTGTGGGCCGAGCGGATCCAGCTCCTCACGCCCTACCAGGTGGATTCCGCCCTGCTCTCGCGGACCGGCAACCCCGACGTGCGGTTCATGCACTGCCTGCCGGCGCTCCACGACCTCGACACCGCCGTCGGCCGCCAGGTCCACGAGCAGTTCGGCCTGCAGGAGCTCGAAGTGACCGACGACGTCTTCGAGTCCCGGGCCTCGATCGTCTTCGACCAGGCCGAGAACCGGATGCACACGATCAAGGCGCTCATCGTCGCCACGTTGGTGGGGGTCTGAGGCCGGCGCCCCAGCGCCACCATCGCGACCCGGCCAGGCACGCCCGCGGCGTGACCCCAGTTCCGCCCGCGGCGACCAGGCCCGCCCCGCGGCGTGGCCCCGCCCCGCGGCGTGGCCCCGGTCCGGGCCGCCGCGCGGCTCCGTGCCGGGTCGTGTCATCCGGTCCGCGCTGCGGCGCCG
>NZ_JBDIAQ010000030.1:0-30213 GCF_039812505.1 Intrasporangium sp.
ACTCTCGGCCCGGCTGCGCCGGGTTCTGACGAGCTCAGGGCCCGGGTATCGCGCTGACGAGCCTTGATGGGTGTGACGAGGCCCACAGCCGTTCGAGCGGCCCGGCAACGTCAGAACGCTGGCTTCCGTGGCCGCCTGCGTGGGTTGGTTGTCCGCTCGCGACGGCAGCGACTGACCGGCCCGGTCGTCCGGGTTGGGCGGTGGTTGGTGCGGCCGTCCACCGGAACCGGCTGGTCGACGCATTTCAGGTCTAATGTCGCGAGCCCCGCCAGGCACTATTCCGGACATATTCCGCGCGTCTCGGGCAAAACGTAGGCCCTCCCCCTGGATTCGGGGGAGGGCCGGCGCTTGTCACGCTCACAGACGAAGCGGAGACGAGCGCAACCTTAGTGGACGGCGGATCGCCCCGTCATCGGTTTGACGAATGGCGCGCGGTATTCGGGGGAATAGCGGACTCGCCGAGCACCGCGGCGCGCAGCGTGTCCAGCCCGACACCGCCGATGTCCAGCGCCCGGCGGTGGAAGGCCTTCAGGTCGAAGGCCGCGCCCTCGCGTCGGCGCACCTCGTCGCGCAGCTGCAGCCAGAGCCGCTCGCCGATCTTGTAGCTCGGGGCCTGTCCGGGCCAGCCGAGGTAGCGGCTCAGCTCGAAGCGCAGCACCTTCTCGTCCATGAAGCCGTGCCGGCTCAGGTACGTCCACGCCTTCTCGTAGGTCCAGGGCCCGCCGCCCACCTCCGCCGGTGCGGGCAGGGCACAGTGCACGCCGATGTCGATGACCACGCGGGCCGCTCGCAGCGACTGTCCCGCGAGCCAGCCCATCCGGTTGCCGGGGTCGTCCATGTAGCCCAGCTCGGCCATCAGGCGCTCGGCGTACAGGGCCCAGCCCTCGCCGTGACCGGAGGTCCACGACGCGAGCCGGCGCCACCGGTTGAGCAGGCCGGACCGGTAGACGGTCTGCGCCACCTGCAGGTGGTGACCGGGGACGCCCTCGTGGTAGACCGTCGACAGCTCGTTCCAGGTCCGGAACTCGGTGTTGCCCTTGGGCACGCTCCACCACATGCGTCCGGGCCGGCTGAAGTCCTCGGACGGACCGGTGTAGTAGATGCCACCGGTGTGGGTGGGGGCGATGCAGCACTCGATGCGCTGGACCGGGCCGGGGATGTCGAAGTGGACGTCCTTGAGGCTGCTGATGGCCTCGTCGGCCCGCTGCTGCATCCACGCCCGGAGCGCGTCGGTGCCGTGCAGCCGGTAGCGCTCGTCCGCGTCCAGGATCGCGACCCCCCGCCGGACGTCCGCCCCCGGCTCGAGCCGCTCGGCGATCTCCTGCATCTGCGCGGTGATGTCGGCGAGCTGCTCCTTGCCCCACCGGTAGGTCTCCTCGAGGTCGACCGTGGCGCCCAGGAAGCTGCGCGACTCGAGCTGGTAGCGGTCGCGTCCGCAGGCGTCCGGCTCCGGTGCGTGGCCGAGCAGCTCGCGCTCGAGCCAGTCCGCGATGTCGTGGTATGCCGCTGCCGCCGCCCTCGTCGCGTCCGTGAGCCGGTCCCTGGCCGCCCCTTCCAGCAGGGCCGGTTCGCCGGCGCCGTCGGTGACCGTGGCCCCGGTGGCGAGGGTGGCGAAGTAGGCGTCGTCGGCGGTGAGGTCGCGGCACTGCGCCGCGGTCTCGCGGACCTGGCGGGCAGGGGCGACCAGGCCGCGGTCGAGTCCGGCGAGCAGGGACTGCCGGTACTGCTCGAGGGCGGCGGGGATCCGCGCCATGCGGGTGGCCAGGACGACCCAGTCGTCCGCGGTCTGCTGCGGCATCAGGTCGAAGACGTCACGGACCTCCTGCAGCGGGGAGCTGATGACGTTGAGCGACATCTGCTCCAGGCCCGCGGCGTGGCGCTCCTCGGCCAGGCCGAGCCGCTCGGTCATCGCGGCGATCGTGACCCGGTCGACGTCGTCGGTGGGCAGTGCGCCCCGCAGCTCGGCGAGGGCGCGGCGGCGCAGCTCGCTGTGGGCGGCGAGTCCCGCCGGCGACAGGTCGTCGAGGTCCTCGTCGTGGCCCGGGATACCGAGGTAGGTGGCGCTGATGGGGGACAGCTCGGCGAAGCCGTCCAGGTAACGCTCGGCGATCCGGTCGACGTCGCTCTGGGTCCGCTCGGCCGGCGGTGGGGTGGGCGTGGTGCTGTCGGTCACCCGACCGAACCTACCCGCGCCCGGGGCGTGGCGGGGTGGCCATGGTCGGCTGCACCACGGGCGTGGCCGCAGCGCGGGCGTGGCGCGCCCGGGGAGGGGCTCGCCGCTTGTCGCTTGCCGGGGGCCGGTCAGCCGGCGTGGTTGCCGCGACTGACGACCAGCGTGACGGTGTCGCCGGACCGGAGCGTCGTGCCGGGGCCCGGGGTGGCCTTGATGACCTGGTTGCGCGGCGCGTCGGAGGCGACCATGCGCCACTGGTAGCTCAGGCCGTTGGCCCGGACCGCCCGCACGGCATCGGTCAGGTCGGTGCCGACCAGACCGTTCGGGACGACGCCCCGACGGGGCGCTTCCGCAGTGGCCGAGGGCGCTCCGGTCGAGGCGGCCGAGGAGGACGGCGCGCCGGTGGGTGGCGTGGCAGTCGTCAGGCCGGGTAGGCCACCGGAGAAGAGGGAGGCGCCCAGGGCGACGACCAGCACGAGCACCAGCGACCCGAGCACCCAGGCGACCCTGTTCCGGCCGGGCCGGGCGTTGCGGCCGGCCGGTCGGTGATCGGTCACTGGTGGCTCCGTCGGGCCGGCCGGTGCCACCGGCTGCGCCGACGGCATCGGGTGCGTCGACACCGCCGTCACTGCCGGTGCCGACCCGGTTGGGGCGGGTCCAGCCGTGGCGGCCGTCACGCTCGGTGCCGGCGCCGTGGCAGCGGATCCGGCCGTGCTTGCCGCCGTGGCGCCCGTCACGCTCGGTGCCGGCGTGGTCGCGGTGGGCTCCGGCGGGAGGGTCGGCAGCAGCCGTGTCGTGGCGGCCCGGGGCGCGCTCGGCAGCGGGCGGGTGTGGCCCGGTCGAAGGCTCTCGGCCATCGCCTCCGCGCTCGCGAAGCGGTCCTCCGGCTTCCGGCTGGTGGCCCGGGTCACGACCGCGTCCAGGGAGCGGGGCAGGTCGGGCACCAGTGCGCTCGGGGGCGGGACGTCCTCGGCCAGGTGGCGCATCGCGATGGCCACGGGCGTCTCGCCGGAGAACGGGACCTGGCCGGTGAGCATCTCGTAGAGCACGATGCCGAGCGAGTAGAGGTCCGCGGCGGGGCCGGCGGACGCGCCCCGGCTGACCTCGGGCGGGAGGTAGGCCGCGGTGCCCATCACGGTGCCGGTGTCGGTCAGCGGCGCTGCCCCGAGCGCCTTCGAGATGCCGAAGTCGGTCACCTTGACCGTGCCGTCGGGAGTCACCATGATGTTGCCGGGCTTGATGTCCCGGTGGACGATGCCGGCCCGGTGGGCCGCGGCGAGGGCGGCGCAGACCTGCGATGCGATGCCGACCGCCTGCTCCGGCACGAGCGGGCCACGCTCCCGGAGCAGCCGGTCGAGGCTGCGCCCGGGAAGGTACTCCATGACGATGAAGTGGTTCCTGCCGTCGACGCCGTAGTCGTAGACCCGGGCGATGTTGGGGTGCGTGAGACCGGCGGCGGCCAGCGCCTCCCGGCGGAACCGCTCGACCGCCTCGGGCGAACCGGTCAGCCGCTGCGCGAGGACCTTGACGGCCACCTCGCGCCCCAGCCGCTCGTCCGTGGCCAGGTGGACCTCACCCATGCCGCCGGTGGCGATGATGCCGCGCAGCACGTAGCGCTCGGCGAGGCGGGTGGGGTTCAGCAGATCGGCAGACACGTGGCACTACGATACGCGACCCGGTCGGTCCGAGGCGAATCTCAGCGGGGCAGGCTGCTGGCCCGCCAGCCCCCGGTCGCCGCGCCGGGTCCGGCCAGGTGCCAGGCCGGGTCGGCCCACGCCGAGCGTCGCACCGGACGTCCTCCGCCCGGCCCGCCGACCGCCGAGAGGACCGCGACGAGAGCCGCGACCTCCTCCGCGCTCGCGCCACCTGCGATCCGGATCACCGGCACGGGGCCGGCCTCGCCGGAGGGGTCCGGGCGGTCCGCCGGCCCCAGCTGCTTCGTCGCGGGTCGCCGGGTCATAGCGGGATGTTCCCATGCTTCTTGGGCGGCAGGCTCTCGCGCTTGTTCCGCAGCGCACGAAGCGCCCGGGTCACGTTCATCCGGGTGTTCGACGGCGAGATGACCGTGTCGATGTAGCCGCGCTCGGCTGCGATGTAGGGGTTGGCCAGCGTCTCCTCGTAGTGGTCGACCAGCTCCTTGCGGCGTGCCTCCACGTCGCCACCGGCGCCCAGCGTCGCAGCGAGCTCCTTGCGGTAGAGGATGTTGACCGCACCCTGAGCGCCCATGACGGCGATCTGGCCGGTCGGCCAGGCCAGGTTGATGTCGGCGCCGAGGTGCTTGGAGCCCATGACGTCGTACGCCCCGCCGTAGGCCTTGCGGGTGATGACCGTGATCTTCGGCACGGTCGCCTCGGCGTAGGCGAAGATCAGCTTGGCGCCGCGGCGGATGATGCCGTCCCACTCCTGGGCGGTGCCCGGCAGGAAGCCGGGCACGTCCACGAAGGTGATCACCGGCACGTTGAAGCAGTCGCAGGTGCGCACGAACCGGGCCGCCTTCTCCGACGCGTCGATGTCGAGCGTGCCGGCGAACTGCATCGGCTGGTTGGCCACGATCCCGACCGGCATGCCGTCGATGCGGGCGAAGCCGGTGACGATGTTGGGGGCGAAGAGCGGCTGGACCTCCAGGAAGTCGGGCCCGTCGTCGCCGCCGTCCACGACGTGCTGGATGACCTGCTTGATGTCGTAGGGGACGTTGGGCGAGTCGGGGATGCACGTGTCGAGCCACAGGTCGTCGTCGGTCACGCCGAGGTCGGCCTCACCCTCGCCGTAGGTCGGCGGGGTCTCCATGTTGTTGCTCGGCAGGTAGGACAGCAGCGCCTTGACGTACTCGATCGCGTCGTCCTCGTCGGTGCCCATGTAGTGGGCCACGCCCGACCTGGTGTTGTGCGTCTTGGCGCCGCCGAGCTCCTCGAAGCCGACGTCCTCGCCGGTGACCGTCTTGATGACGTCCGGCCCGGTGATGAACATGTGCGAGGTCTGGTCGACCATGACGGTGAAGTCGGTGATCGCGGGTGAGTAGACCGCGCCACCGGCACAGGGGCCCATGATCAGGCTGATCTGCGGGATGACCCCCGAGGCCCGCACGTTGCGCATGAAGATCTCGCCGTAGAGGCCGAGAGAGACGACCCCCTCCTGGATCCGGGCCCCACCTGAGTCGTTGAGCCCCACGACCGGGCAGCCGATCTTCATCGCGAAGTCCATGACCTTGACGATCTTCTCCCCGAAGACCTCGCCCAGCGAGCCGCCGAAGACGGTGAAGTCCTGGGCGAACACGGCCACCTGCCGCCCGTCGACCGTGCCGTAGCCCGTCACCACGCCGTCGCCGTAGGGGCGGTTCTGCTCCTGCCCGAACTGGGTGCTGCGGTGCCGGGCGTACTTGTCCATCTCGATGAAGGTGCCCTCGTCGAGGAGCAGCGCGATCCGCTCGCGGGCGGTCTTCTTGCCGCGGGCGTGCTGCTTCTGCACGGCCCGCTCGGACCCGGCCCCGGCGACCTCGGCGACCCGGCGCTTGAGGTCCGCGAGCTTGCCGGCCGTCGTGGTCAGGTCGGGGGTCTGCTGCGTCGACATGGCGGCAGCCTAGCCTTGTACGCGTGCGTAACCCGTTCGACGTGGACCTGGTGGATGCGGCCTTGGTCACGCTGCCCGGGCCCTGGCGCCGGGTCGAGTTCCACGCCCGCCTGCCGTCCACGAACGACGAGATCAAGCGCCACCGTGGCACGCCGGGGTGGACGCCCTCGGCGGACCCGGCGGCCGGGGATGGCCCCACCGTGCCCGGCTGCCTCTGGCGCGTCGTGCTCACCGACCACCAGACCGGCGGACGCGGCCGGCTCGGACGCGGCTGGCAGGTCCCGGACCGGGCGGCGATCTCGATGTCCGTCACGGTCCCGGTCACCGGACCGCGCGACCTGCCCTGGGTCCCGCTGCTGGCCGGGGTCGCCCTCAGCCGGGCCGTCGGCACCGTCACGGCAGCCGCCGGCACCCCGCTGACCCCACGGCTCAAGTGGCCCAACGACGTATTGCTCGACGACGGCGGCGAGCGCAAGCTCAGCGGCATCCTCTGCGGTCTCGTCGGCACCGGGCCGAGCGCCCGGGTGGTCATCGGGACCGGTGTCAACGTCGACCAGACGCGGGCCGAGCTGCCCGTCGCCACGGCCACCTCCCTCGCGCTGGCCGGTGCTGCCGTGCGGCGCGAGCACCTGGTCATCGCCTACCTCGGCGAGCTGGGGAGGCTGTTCACCCCGGAGGCCACGGGCGAGCGCGAGGCCGGCACGGCGGCATACCGGCAGCTCTGTGCGACCTTGGGCCGGCGGGTGCGCGTCCACCTCTCCGACGGCAGGTCCGTCGACGGCACCGCAGTCGGCATCGGGGCCGGTGCCGAGCTGCTGGTGCGCACTCCCGGCGGACAGCGGGCCTTCGCCGCGGGCGATGTCGAGCACGTCCGGCGCCCCGACGGCGGGCTGGCATGATCGAGGGATGACGGAGCCGGGCCCCGCGGAGCCGGACTACACCGAGGTGCTCCTCGGACGACCTCTGGCGCTGCGCGGCCGGGAGGTCAGCCGCGGCGCCAGGGTGTCGCTGCGCTCGGCCCGCAGGTTCTGGCACGCGCTCGGCTTCCCGGTGGTCACCACGGACGAGCCGATGTTCACCGAGGCCGACTGCGACGCGCTCAGCGGGCTGGCGGGTCTGGTGCGCGAGGGCGCCGTGGACGAGCCGACCGCGCTGTCGCTCGCCCGGGCCTTCGCCAGGTCGGCCGACCGGCTGGCCGGCTGGCAGTCCCAGCTCATCGCCGAGGCCGTCGAGGACGAGCTGTCGGCCCGTGCCGACCGCCCCGGGTCCGAGCCGCCCGACCCCGTGCCGACGCTCGAGGCGGCCACCGAGACCGCCCGGCGGATCGCGGCGCTGAGCGACCGGCTCGAGCCGCTGCTGGTCTACGCCTGGCGGCGGCACCTGAGCGCCACCGTGGCCCGGATGATCGCGGACGCGGACCCGGCCCAGTACGGCGCGACCAAGCTCAGGTCGGTGGGGTTCGCCGACCTGGTCAGCTTCTCCGCGCTCGTCCGGAAGATGTCGGAACGCGAGCTGGCCAGGCTCGTGCAGCGCTTCGAGGCGCTCTCGGCCGACGTGATCACCGCGCACGGCGGCCGGCTGACCAAGACCGTCGGGGACGAGGTGCTCTTCACCTCGGTGTCGGCCGCCCCGGCGGCGGCGATCGCACTCGACCTGGTCGATGCGATCCACGAGGACGACCTGCTGCCGGACGTGCGGGTCGGCGTGGCTCGCGGGCCGGTCCTCTCGCGGATGGGCGACGTGTTCGGTACGACCGTCAACCGGGCCTCCCGGCTGACCGCGATCGCGCCCACCGGCACGGTCCTCGTCGACGGACCGACCGCCCGCGAGCTGGCGGAGCTGTCGGGCTTCGAGCTGCACGGCAAGCGGCGGCGCGTGCTGCGCGGCGTCGGCGCGGTGACTCCCTCGGTGCTGCGGCGCGCGGCGAGTGGCGGCCGGCGCGCGAGGTGAGTCCCGCCCGGCACCCCGAACGGGTCGACGTGCCGGTCCCGGGAGCGGCGCCGGGAGCTCTGCCCGCGCGCCGACGCCCACCCACTCGGTAGGCTTCGCTCGGACCCATCCTGCGGAGCTGGACGGAGAGGAGAGCCCTACTGTGACCCGAGTGCTGCTGGCGGAGGACGACTCCACGATCTCCGAGCCACTCGCCCGAGCGCTGCGCCGGGAGGGGTATGACGTCGACGTCCGGGAGGACGGCGCAGCGGCACTGGAGGGAGCCAAGGACAACCCCGACCTCGTCCTGCTGGACCTCGGGCTGCCGCAGGTCGACGGTCTCGAGGTGTGCCGCCGCATCCGGGCCGAGGGTCGGGCCGTCCCGGTGCTGATCCTGACCGCACGCGCCGACGAGGTGGACACCGTGGTCGGCCTCGACGCCGGTGCCGACGACTACGTGACCAAGCCGTTCCGCCTCGCCGAGCTGCTCGCCCGGGTCAGAGCACTGCTGCGGCGCACGCCGAGCGAGCCGGTACCCAGCTCGGGCGATCCCGTGCGGATCGACCCGGAGGGCCGGCGGGCCTGGTTCCACGACGACGAGCTGCAGCTGACCGCAAAGGAGTTCGACCTCCTGCGGGTGCTGGTCCGCGAGCAGGGCCGGGTGGTGTCCCGCGAGCAGCTGATGCGCGAGGTCTGGGACACCCACTGGCTCGGGTCGACCAAGACCCTGGACATGCACATCTCGGTGCTGCGGCGCAAGCTGGGTGACGGCGCGCAGGATCCGCGCTACATCGCGACCGTCCGCGGGGTCGGCTTCCGGTTCGACCAGCCTGCCGCCGAGTGAGCACGTGCAACCCAGACTCGACCGCATCGTGGCCTTCGGGGCCGGTGTCGCCGCCGCCACGGCCGCGCTGCTGTTCGCCGGGGTCGGCTGGTGGATGCGACAGCTCGACCCGGCCACCCTGCACTCGTGGTTCCTGGCCGACCCGGGTGCCGGGTGGGCCCGGGCGACGGGCGCCGTCGTCGTCATCGCGCTGGTCGCGTGGGGCGCCGGCGTCCTGGCGACCATGTCGGGTCGCCGGGCGGTCGCGTCCGCCTCGGCCGACCTCGTCGAGCTCAGCCACCGCCTTGCTGCCGGCCAGGCCCGGCTGCGGCCGCTGCGCACCGGGATCACCGACATCGACACGGTCTCCGAGGTCATCGCCCGCCGGGCGCACGACATGGCCCGGTCGCTGGCCGAGGAGCGTGACTTCGCCTCCGACGCCTCACACCAGCTGCGCACCCCGCTGACCGCGCTGCTCATGCGGCTGGAGGAGATCTCCGAGACCGACGACCCGGAGGTCGCCAAGGAGGAGGCGACGATCGCCATCGCCCAGGTGGAGCGCCTCACCCGGGTCGTCGACGACCTGCTCGCCCGCAGCCGGGTCGGCAACGGCGGCCAGCCCCCGGCCGTCTCGCTCGACTCGGTCATCGCCGCGCTCCAGCGCGAGTGGCAGCCGGCCTTCGAGCAGGCCCGCCGGTCCGTGCACGTGCACGGCGAGCGGGGACTGTTCGTCCGCATGACGCCGGTCGGCCTGTCCCAGGTGCTCTCGACGCTGCTCGAGAACTCGCTCGTGCACGGCCGCGGCACCGTGGAGGTGCAGGCCCGCCGGTCCGGCCCGTCGGTCATCGTCGAGGTCAGCGACCAGGGCGACGGGGTGCCGGCCACGATGGCCCCGCACATCTTCGAGCGGTCGGTGAGCACCGGCACGAGTGGCAGCACCGGGCTGGGTCTGGCCCTCGCGCGCGACCTCGCCGAGGCCAACGGCGGGCGCCTCGACCTGGTCCAGGCCCAGCCGCCCCGGTTCGCGCTCTTCCTCTCGGAGTCGGTCGACCGCTGACCTGTGGTGGTGTCCGTCGCGAGGGCGCCTCCCCCGATCGGGAGCCGCTGCTGGGGTGCACGTGGGGCTCGCCTCCCGTGGCTGGCGCTACTCTCGGCAGGTGGGCCGGATCCGGGACTACCTGTTCGTGCGGCACCGGCACAACTGGCTGCTGTTCCTGCGTTTCGGCGTGGTCGGCGCGTCCGGCGTCATCGTTAACATGGTCGTCCTGATCCTGCTCAAACGGCTGGGACCCGACCCGGACGGCGCCGTGGTGGGTATCGCGTTCTCCGACTTCAACGTGCGCTGGTACCACGTCTACTCGACCTCGGCGTTCCTGGCGGCCAACCTCTGGAACTTCCAGCTCAACCGTTCGTGGACCTTCCGCAGCGGGAAGCACCAGGCCTGGTGGCGGGAGTACTGGCCGTTCCTCGTCGTCGGGCTCACCGGGCAGGCGATCGGGCTGGTCCTGCTGACCCTGCTGATGCACCCGGGGTCGGTCCTCGCGCTGCCGTCGTCCGTCCTGGACGACTCGAGCGGGCTGCGGACCCGGCTCTACTGGGCCCAGCTGATCGTCATCGCGGTCGTCACGCCGGTCTCCTTCGTCCTGAACAAGGTGTGGACCTTCGCGGCGGTACGCGCGCCCCGTCCGACCCCGGGCGGCCCGGACGTGGACACCGACCCGGCGACTACCCTTGGTCGTCGTGACTGAGCCCAAGCGCGCCCCCGGAGGTTTCCCGGTCGTCGGAGTCGTCGGCGGCGGACAGCTCGCGAGGATGATGCAGGGGCCCGCGATCGAGCTCGGCATCCAGCTGTCCGTGCTCGCCGAGGATGCCCATGCCGCAGCGGCGCTCGCGATCCCGTCGGCTCCGGTGGGGGAGCACACCGACGTCGCGGCCCTGCGGTCCTTCGCCGCGGCCTGCGACGTCGTCACGTTCGACCACGAGCACGTCCCCCAGGCGGTGCTGGGGGCGCTGGAGGCGGAGGGTGTCGTGATGCACCCGAGGCCGGCCGCGCTCCGGCACGCCCAGGACAAGCTAGTGATGCGCCGGCGCCTGACCGGGCTGGGCATCGCCTGTCCGCGGTGGACGGTCGCGCGGACCGCCGACGAGCTCGCCGGCTTCGCCGACGAGGTCGGCTGGCCGGTCGTCGCGAAGACCCCGCGAGGGGGGTATGACGGCAAGGGCGTGCTGCTGGTCCACTCGGTCGGCGACGCCGCGGAGTGGCTGGCCCGGGTGGGCGGACCGGGACCCCTCGAGGAGGGGGTGCTCGTCGAGGAGCACGTGGACTTCGTCCGCGAGCTCGCGGCGCTCGTCGCCCGTAGCCCCTCGGGCCAGGCGGCCGCGTGGCCGGTCGTCGAGACGGTCCAGACCGACGGGATCTGCACCGAGGTGCTGGCGCCCGCCCCGGGGTTGGACCCCGACCTGGCGGCGGTGGCGACGGAGGCGGCGTTGCGGATCGCCGGCGAGCTCGACGTGACGGGCGTGCTCGCCGTGGAGATGTTCGAGGTGCGGGCCGGCGGGTCGCCCGGGTACGTCGTCAACGAGCTCGCCATGCGCCCGCACAACTCCGGGCACTGGAGCATGGACGGGGCCGTGACCGGCCAGTTCGAGCAGCACCTGCGAGCGGTGCTCGACCTGCCCCTGGGGGATCCGCGGCCGCGGGCGCCCTGGACGGTGATGGCCAACGTGCTCGGCGGCGAGGACGCGAGCCTCTACCCGGCCTACCGGCACATCATGGCGCGCGACCCGGGGGCCAAGATCCACGTGTACGGCAAGGGCGTACGGCCCAGCCGCAAGATCGGACACGTCAACGTCAGCTCCGACGACCTGGCGGCGGCCCGGGCCCGCGCCGGACATGCGGCTGACTACTTGAGAGGAACGGTGCACGAGTGAGTGACGTGGACGAGGGGGCCGGCCGGTCCGGCGACCCGGTGGTCGGCATCGTGATGGGCAGCGACAGCGACTGGCCCGTCATGCGCGAGGCGGCCCGGGCCCTGCAGGAGTTCGGGATCCCCTTCGAGGCGGACGTCGTGTCCGCGCACCGGATGCCCGAGGAGATGATCGCCTACGGACAGCAGGCGGCGCAGCGAGGGCTCCGGGTCGTGGTGGCCGGTGCCGGGGGGGCAGCCCACCTGCCCGGGATGCTGGCGTCGGTGACGCCGTTGCCGGTGATCGGTGTCCCGGTGCCGTTGAAGTACCTCGACGGGATGGACTCGCTGCTCTCGATCGTGCAGATGCCGGGCGGCGTGCCCGTCGCGACGGTCTCGATCGGGGGCGCTCGCAATGCGGGGTTGCTGGCGGCGCGGATCATCGGGTCGTCCGGCGACGAGATGGGGCGCCGCGTGCGGCAGGCGATGGGCTCGTTCCAGTCCGGACTGCGCCACCAGGCCCGGGCCAAGGGCGTCTCGTTGCGCGCCGAGGTCGCCCGCGGCATCTGAACACCCGTCGGGCCGACGGCCCGCCGGTGCACCGGCCCGGATCCTGTCCAAATGGTAAAGTGGATGCCATGCTGGCATCCTTGGACAAGGCGGGCCGGGTGGTCATCCCGAAGGAGGCCCGGGACCAGCTCGGGCTCGGGCCCGACGTCCAGCTCGAGGTGACGTTGACCGGTGACGGCCTGCTCCTGACCCCCGTTCGCCGTCCCGCCAGGCGTGTCATCGAGGTCGACGGCTGGCCGGTGATCGAGGCCGTGCGCGGCATGACGGTGACCGACGCCGACGTCCAGGCCTGGCGCGCCGATGGCCAACGCTGACGGCTGGGCGGTCGACACGAGCGTCGCCGTGGCCGCGCTCGACGGGGGTCACGCGGCTCACGGCCCATGCGTGGCGGCCGTTCGTGAACACCGACCTGCGCTCGCCGGCCATGCCGCATACGAGGTCTTCGCGGTGCTCACCCGGATGCCGGGGCGGCTGGCAGTGGACGCCACCGACGCGGCCACACTGGTCGAGCGCGTCTTCCCGCAGGTGGCATGGCTGTCGGTGAACGCCGGTCGCAGGCTGCGGGGCCGGCTGGCGTCCCTGGGCATCATCGGCGGGGCCGTCTACGACGCCCTCGTCGGCGAGGCTGCCCGCACCAACCGGCTCCGGCTGCTCACCCGGGACCTGCGTGCCTGCCGGACCTATGACCTGCTCGGCGTGGACCACGTGTTCATCGGGCCCTGACCCTCACGAGCAGGCTCCGGCGCCGGCCCTGCGCCCGGTCAGTCGATGACGCTTGCAGCCCGGTCCGCGTGCGCGATGCGGGGAAGCTCGATCTTCGGACAGGTGTCCATGACCACCCGCAGTCCGGCTCCTTCGGCACGCGTCGCGGCATCGTTGTCGACGACCCCCAGCTGCAGCCAGACCGACTCGATGCCGAGGCGGTCCTTCTCGGCGATTGCCTGGTCGACCAGGGCGCCCGCCCGCGAGCTGTTCACGAAGAGGTCGACGACCGCGACCTTCGTGCCGTCCGGGATGTCCGCCAGGGATGCATAGCCCGGCTCACCGTGTACCACCGCGGCACGCGGATGGACGGGGACCAGCCGCATGCCCAGCTCGCGTTGCAACCACCGGGAGACACCGTACGCGGTGCGGTCGGGGTTGTTCCCCAACCCGACCACGGCCCAGGTGGCGGGTGTCGTGAGCAGGTCCCGGATCACGGCTGGGTCGTTGTGGTGCAGGCTCATGAGTCCCATCCTCACACGCTGGCCCGGCGGCCGCTCGAGCGGCAGCACGTGCCCGGGCCGCGGACGGCAGCCGTGCGAGGATGACGTCCATGCGCTTCGGTATCTTCGTGCCCCAGGGCTGGCGGATGGACCTGGTCGGTATCGAGCCCGAGCAGCAGTGGGATGCGATGAGCGGGCTGGCACGCTATGTCGACGAGGGCGACGCCTTCGAGTCGATCTGGGTCTTCGACCACTTCCACACCGTGCCGGCACCGACCCAGGAGGCCACCCATGAGGCGTGGTCGCTGATGGCCGGCTTCGCCGCGACGACCAGCCGGGTCCGGCTCGGGCAGATGTGCACCTGCATGAGCTACCGGAACCCGGCCTACCTCGCCAAGGTGGCGGCGACGGTCGACCACATCTCGGGTGGGCGTCTCGAGATGGGGATCGGCGGCGGCTGGTACGAGAAGGAATGGCGTGCCTACGGCTACGGGTTCCCCCCACCCCGGGAGCGGCTCGGCCGGCTCCGTGAGGGCGTTCGGATCTTCCGCGACCTGTGGACCACCGGCCAGGCCACGCTCGACGGCGAGCACTACCAGGTCGAGCGGGCCCGCTGCTACCCGCGGCCACTGCAGGGTACGGTGCTGCCGGGAAGCGAGCTGAACGGCATACCGATGTGGATCGCCGGTGGGGGTGAGCAGGTCACCCTCAAGATCGTGGCCCGCTATGCCGACTACGCCAACGTCGACGGGACACCTGAGGTGTTCGCCCACAAGAGCGAGGTGCTGCGTGGACACTGCGCCGACGTCGGCAGGGACTTCGATGCGATCGTCCGGACGGCCGACTACAACGTCTTCATCGCCGAGACCGAGTCGGAGCTGGACGACCGTTTCAGGTTCTACGCGGACACCCTGCGCCGCGGCGGGATCCCCGAGCCGAAGATCGAGCGCAGCGTCGCTGCGATGCGCCGGGGCCCCGCCGTGGGCACCCCTGAGCAGATCGTCGAGACGTTCCAGGGGCTGGCCGGCCTCGGCCTCGGCTACGCGATCACGAACTTCTTCGACGCAGCCTACGACCGGTCCGGCATCGACCTGTTCACCTCGCAGGTCATCCCGGCACTGGGTGGCTGACGGGTCGCCCCCGTCGGCGCGGTCACAGCTTGCGTAGGCGATAGATGCACGGCCGCGCCCGCGCCGCGGGGCCCCGCGCGCCCGCCGGAACCTTGAGTGCCACGTCGTCGACGAGGCGCCACCCGTGATAGGCGGCCACGATGTCGTCCCGGGTGGCGCCCCGCGGGCCGGGACCAGCCATCGGGTGGAACGCGACCATCACCAGCGTCGCGCCCGACCGGGCGATCGCGCTCTCCGCCCGGACCACGCGGGCGCGGGCACCGTCGGACATGCCGTGGAAGCAGCCGCCGTCCAGGAACAGGTCCACGCCGGGCTCGACGAGCTGCTCGAGCCGCCCCACGTCGCCCTCGACGAAGTCGACCTGCACCTGGTGCTCCTGCGCGCGTTGCCGAGCGAGCGCCAGCGCCTTCGGAACCGCGTCGACGCCGGTCACCTGCCAGCCGCGCCGGGCCAGGGCGATCGAGTAGCGTCCCTTCCCGCAGCCGACGTCGACCGCCCGCCCGTGCGGAGGGCCCCCGCGGTTCTCCTGCTCGGCGAGCACGCCGAGCACCTGGTCGCCCTGGCCCGGGATGACGTCGCTGCGGTCCCAGGGCGTGAAGCCGACCGCGTAGGCCAACGTGTAGAACCACGACCTCTGCTGCCACGACATCCGTTGCCTTCCGACGAGCCGGCACCCTCGGTCATTGTGGGCGCCTCGGGGTGACGTGTCGAGGTATCAGGCCGCCGACGGGTGGGCGCCCACCGACGCGGGGCCGGACCCCACCCGTCGAGGGTCTCGCTCAGGCCTTGGCGGCGGCGAAGCCCTGCTCGAGGTCGGCGATGATGTCGTCGATGTGCTCGATGCCGACGGACAGGCGCACCAGCCCCGGGGTCACCCCGGCGGCGAGGCGGTCCTCGTCGGGCCCCTGCGAGTGCGTCGTCGAGGCCGGGTGGATCACGAGTGAGCGGACGTCACCGATGTTGGCCACGTGGCTGTGCAGCGTGAGGCCCTCGACGAACTTGCGGCCCGCCTCGAGCCCGCCCTTGATCTCGAAGGCCAGGACCGCGCCGGCGCCCTTGGGCACGTACTTCCGGGCCAGCTCGTAGCTCGGGTCGCCGGGCAGGGACGCCCAGACCACGCGCTCGACCTGGTCGTGCCCCTGCAGGAACGCCGCGACCTGGTGGGTGTTCGCGATGTGCCGCTCGACGCGCAGGCTCAGGGTCTCGATGCCCTGGCCGACGAGGAAGGCGTTGAAGGGCGAGATCGCGCTGCCCAGGTCGCGCAGCAGCTGCACCCGGGCCTTGAGGATGAAGGAGAGGTTGACCCCGAAGGCGCCGTCCTTGCCCAGGTCGCGCGCGTAGACCAGCCCGTGGTAGCTCGGGTCGGGCTGGTTGAAGCCGGGGAAGCGCTCCGGGTACTGCCCGTAGTCGAAGGCGCCCGAGTCGACGATCACGCCGGCGATCGAGGTGCCGTGCCCGCCGAGGTACTTCGTGGCCGCGTGCACGACGACGTCGGCCCCGTGCTCGATGGGGCGCAGCAGGTAGGGCGTGGCGATCGTGTTGTCGACGATCAGCGGCACGCCGAGCTCGTGCGCCACCGCGGCGACGGCCTCGATGTCCAGGACGTCGGACTTCGGGTTGGCGATCGACTCGCCGAAGAAGGCCTTCGTGTTCGGCCGCGCCGCGGCCCGCCACGCTTCGGGGTCGGCCGTGTCATCGACGAAGCTGACCTCGATGCCCAGCTTGGGCAGGGTGTGCTTGAAGAGGTTGACCGTGCCGCCGTAGAGGGCGGGGCTCGCGACGACGTGGTCACCCGCCTCGGCGAGGTTCGCGATGGCGAAGAAGGTGGCGGACATGCCCGAGCTGAGCAGCAGGGCGCCGACCCCGCCCTCGAGGGAGGCGATGCGCTGCTCGACCGCGTCCTGGGTCGGGTTCATGATGCGGGTGTAGATGTTGCCGAGCTCCGAGAGGGCGAAGAGGTTCTTCGCGTGCTCCGTGTCGCGGAAGACGAACGAGGTCGTCTGGTAGATCGGCAGGGCGCGTGCGCCGGTCGTCGGCTCGGCCTGCTCCTGGCCGACGTGGATCTGACGCGTCTCGAAGGACCAGTTCCGGGTGTCACCCATCGTGCTTCCTCGTATCCAGTTGCTCGGTGTGTCTAGTTGCTCGGTGTCGGTGCCGGGGCACCGACGGGTCTGATCGGTGCGGGAGGGGTCTCTCCGCGCTTGCCGGCGATGGTAGTCGTCGGCCGGGTCCTCACCCGGGGCACCCCACCGCGGGTGGGAGGGTTGCCGGCCAGCGAGCCGGGGCTTCGCGCTGACGCTCATGACCTCGACCCGAGGGTATGCCGCCGAGCGGGCTCCCGCCCTCCCGTGTCCTCATGCTGGACGGCGGGGACGTCGCCGGGCGGGTCTAGGATGAACGCCGATCAACCGACTGCCCTCGACAGCCCTAAGGAGCACAGTGAGGATCACCGTCGTTGGACTGGGCAAGATCGGCCTGCCCCTCGCCGTGCAGTTCGCCCGCTCCGGCCATCAGGTCATCGGGGCCGACGTCAGCGACCGGGTCGTCGGGCAGGTGAACCAGGCGGTCGAGCCCTTCCCGGGCGAGGCACACCTGGCGGACTACCTGGCGAGCGTGGTCGGTTCCGGCTCGTTGACCGCAACCACCGACACGACCGGGGCGGTCAGCCAGAGCGACGCCGTCGTGGTCGTGGTGCCGCTGTTCGTCGACGACGACGCCAGACCGGACTTCGCGGCGATGGACTCGGCCACCGACGACATCGCCGCCGGGCTGCGGGCGCAGAACGAGACCCTGGTCGTCTACGAGACGACCCTGCCCGTCGGCACGACGCGCACCCGCTGGAAACCCCGCCTCGAACGGGGCTCCGGGCTGGTCGAGGGCGACGGCTTCGACCTCGTGTTCTCACCGGAACGCGTCCTGACCGGCCGCGTCTTCGCCGACCTGCGGCGCTACCCCAAGCTGGTCGGCGGGCTGTCGCCACGTGGCGGTGCACTGGCCCGGGACTTCTACGAGCAGGTCCTCCAGTTCGACACGCGACCCGACCTCGAGCGGGGCAACGGCGTGTGGGACCTCGGTTCGGCCGAGGCGGCCGAGCTGGCCAAGCTCGCGGAGACGACCTACCGCGACGTCAACATCGGGCTCGCCAACCAGTTCGGCCGGTTCGCGGCGGCGCACGGGATCGACATCTACCAGGTCATCGCCGCCAGCAACTCCCAGCCGTACAGCCACATCCACCGTCCGGGCATCGCGGTCGGCGGACACTGCATCCCGGTCTACCCGCGGCTGTACCTCTGGAACGACCCGGATGCGACGGTGGTGCGGGCGGCCCGCGAGGCCAACGCGGCGATGCCGGCGTACACGGTCGGTCTGGCCGAGGGTGCGCTGGGGTCGCTGAGCGGTCGGCGGGTGGCCGTGCTCGGCGCCTCCTACCGTGGCGGGGTCAAGGAGACCGCGTTCTCGGGTGTCTTCGCCACGGTGGAGGTGCTGCGTGAGCGCGGTGCGCAGGTCAGCGTCCACGACCCGATGTACACGCCCGACGAGCTGGCCGGCTTCGGCTGGGAGGCCTACGAGCTGGGCACCCCGACCGACGTCGCCATCGTCCAGGCCGACCACGCGCAGTACCGCACGATCGGGGCTGCGGACCTGCCCGGGGTCCAGGTCGTGGTCGACGGGCGCAAGGTGCTCGACCGGGCGCGGTTCGAGGGGGTCCGCTTCCTGGTCGTCGGCCAGGCCGAGACCAGCCGTGCCGAGACGGCGCCCGCAGCCGAGCCGCTGGCGGCCGAGCCGGGAGCGCACCGGTGAGCGCCCGGGTGGCCCCGTCGGCCGACGTCGCGCAGAACGCCTCGATCGGCGACGGGTCGGCGATCTGGCACCTGGCCCAGGTGCGCGAGGACGCCGTGCTCGGTACCGGGTGCATCGTGGGACGGGGCGCCTACGTCGGGCCGGGCGTGCGGATGGGCGACAACTGCAAGCTGCAGAACTACGCGCTCGTCTACGAGCCGGCGGTGCTGGAGGACGGGGTCTTCGTCGGCCCGGCGGTCGTGTTCACCAACGACCACTACCCGCGGTCGGTCTCCCCGGACGGCGTGCTCAAGCGCGGCGACGACTGGGAAGCCGTCGGCGTGACCTGTCGGCAGGGGGCCTCCATCGGGGCCCGCTCGGTGTGCGTCGCCCCGGTCACGATCGGCCGGTGGGCGCTCGTGGCGGCCGGTTCCGTGGTGATCCGGGACGTGCCCGACTTCGCCCTGGTCGCGGGGGTCCCCGCCCGCCGGGTCCGGTGGGTCGGCCGGGCGGGCGTCCCGCTCGAGCCCGACGGCGACGGGTTGTGGCGGTGCCCGCAGACCGGTGCCCGGTACCGCGAGGACGACGAGACCCTTACGGAGGTCGACCAGTGAGCGAGTTCATCCCACCGGCCAAGCCCCTCATCGGCGACGACGAGATCGCGGCGGTGACCCGAGTGCTGCGTTCCGGGATGCTGGCCCAGGGACCCGAGGTCAAGGCCTTCGAGGAGGAGTTCGCGGCGCACTTCGGACTCGACCGGCCCTGCGTGGCGGTCAACTCCGGCACGTCCGGCCTGCAGCTCGGGTTGCTCTCCTGCGGGGTGAAGCCGGGCGACGAGGTGATCGTGCCGTCGTTCACCTTCGCCGCAACGGCCAACTCGGTGGCGCTGACCGGGGCGACGCCGGTCTTCGCCGACATCGACGCCGACGACTTCTGCCTGTCCCCGGCGGCGGTCGAGGCCGCCATCACCGAACGCACGGTCGGGGTGATGCCGGTGCACCTGTACGGTCACCCGGCGAAGATGGACGCCATCATGGCGACCGCCGACCGGCACGGGGTCCAGGTCTTCGAGGACGCCGCCCAGGCCCACGGCGCGACCCTGCACGGCACGCCGGTCGGCGCGTTCGGGGCCTTCGCGATGTTCTCGCTCTACCCGACCAAGAACATGACCTCCGGCGAGGGCGGCATGGTGTCGGTCGCCGACGCCGGCATCGAGCGGCTGGTGCGGCTCTACCGGAACCAGGGCATGGAGCGGCAGTACCACAACGAGGTCGTCGGCTTCAACATGCGCATGACCGACATCCACGCGGCGATCGGCCGCGAGCAGCTGAAGAAGGTCGACGCCTGGACCGCCCGACGCCAGCAGAACGCCGCCTTCCTGAGCGCGCACCTCGAGGGGGTCGTGCCGCCCCCGGTCGCCGAGGGCGCGGTGCACGTCTACCACCAGTACACCGTGCGGGTGCCCGAGGACCGTGACGGCCTCGCCGCCGCGCTGCGGGCGGAGTACCAGGTCGGGTCGGGCATGTTCTACCCCGTGCCGAACCACCGGCTGGCGCCGTTCGCGGTGCCGGTCGAGCTGCCCGAGACCGAGCGTGCCGCGGCGCAGTGTCTCTCGCTGCCGGTGCATCCTGCGCTGACCCAGGCCGACCTCGAGCGGATCGTCGCCGCGGTGAACGCGCTGGCCAAGGCGGGTGCCTGATGGCCGGCCTGCGGGCGGGCCTGATCGGGCTGGGCATGATGGGGCGCCACCATGCGCGGGTGCTCGGCTCGCTCGAGGGGGTGGACCTGGTGGCGGTCGCCGACCCGGGCGGGGACGTGCACGGCGTCGCCGGCGGCCGGCCCGTGCTCGCGACCATCGAGGAGCTGGTCGGCAAGGGCCTGGACTACTGCGTCGTCGCGGTGCCGACCGCCCTGCACGAGCCGATCGGGCTGGCCCTGGCCGAGGCCGGGGTGCCTGCGCTGATCGAGAAGCCGCTGGCCCAGGACGGGCCCGCCTCGCAGCGGCTCGTGGCGGCGTTCGAGGCGGCCGGCCTGGTCGGCGCGGTCGGGCACATCGAGCGCTACAACCCCGCGTTGCAGCAGGCCCGTGCCCGGATCGCGGCCGGCGATCTCGGGCGGGTCTACCAGGTGGCGACCCGTCGGCAGGGCCCGTTCCCGGCCCGCATCGCCGACGTCGGCGTCGTCAAGGACCTGGCCACCCACGACATCGACCTGACCGCCTGGGTCACCCAGCAGCCGTTCCGGCGGGTCAGCGCCAACACCGCCCTCAAGAGTGGTCGCCGGCACGAGGACCTGGTCGCGGCCACCGGCCTGCTGGCCGACGGCACCGTCACCAACCACCTGGTCAACTGGCTCTCACCGCTGAAGGAACGGGTCACCACGATCACCGGCGAGAAGGGCGCCTTCGTGGCCGACACCCTGACCGCCGACCTGACCTTCTTCGCCAACGGCTCGGTCCCGGTGACCCGGGACGAGCTGGCCCAGTTCCGCGGCGTCACGGAGGGTGACGTCGTCCGCTACGCGATCGCCAAACCCGAGCCGTTGCGCGTGGAGCACGAGCAGTTCCGCGATGCCGTGCTGGGCAGGCAGGCCGACATCGTGACCATGCGCGAGGGCCACAACACCGTGCTGGTCGCCGAGGCGATGATCACCTCGGCCGAGACCGGCAACGTCGTGGACCTGACCGGTCTCGTGGGCGGCTGACCTCGTCGGGACGCCGTGACATCGGGTGGCCGTGACGACCCATGCCGTACGGTCCGGCCGCGTCACGGCCGACGGGCGCGCAACCCCAGGACCTCGAGGGCGGTCCGGATGTCCTTCCAGCTCAGTGCCGCCCACCCGAGGGCGAACGCCACCGTGACGAGCAGCTGCGTGGCGGCCGGCTGCGACCTGGACCACCACACGGCCCAGGCGACGAGTGCTGCGGCGCCGACGAACCGCACCGCCAGCATGGTCCACCGGTGGCGCCGCGTCACCCAGACGACCACGAGCGGGACGCCCCCCACGAGGGTGGTGCCGAGCAGGTAGCCGACGGCGACGCCCATGATCCCCAGCCGGGCGGGCAGCACGAACCAGGCGGCGACTCCGACGAGCATGCCGAGCAGGCTGGCGCCGCTCGAGACGTAGATCCCCCGCGGGGTGGAGGTGTTGAGCGCGTTCACGGCGCCGACCCCGACCGTGGTCATCAGGACGGCGGCGAGCAGGACCGCGAGCAGGTCCGCCGCAGGCGCGAAGTCGGGCGGCCAGACCAGCTGGACGACCAGCCGGCTGAGCAGCGCCAGCACGCCGAGGACACCGACCATCGCGACGACCAGGCTGCGGGTGGCCAGGTCCGTCTGCCGCCGGAAGGCAGCCTCGTCGCCGCGGCCCCACGCCTCCGCCATGGTGGGGAAGAGCACGAGGCTCAGCGCGGCCGCGATGAGTGAGGACGGCGTGGCCAGCGTCAGCGCCGCTGCGTAGTAGCCGGTGTCCTCCCTGGAGGCGACCCTGGTGGCGGCGACGACGGACAGCTGCACAAAGCCGCTGCTGGCCAGTGTGCCCATCGTGCCGACGGTCACGAAACGGTCGATCTCGCTTCGCAGGCGACGGTCCAGCCCGCCCCTGGCGCCGTGCGGCCAGCCGCCCGCGGCGTAGGCGGCATACGACAGCGCCATGGGCAGCAGCAGCCACAGGCCGCGAGCGCCGGTCGCCAGCACGACCACGAGCGCCGCGAGCCCGGTCACGGTGGAGGCCACGTCCCACAACGTGGCGCGATGCACCTGGCCGACGCCGAACAGGACGCCGCGGGTGTAGCTGTAGACCGAGAAACCGGCCACCCACACGGCCAGCAGCAACCCACCCACGAGGTCGGCGCCGTGCAACGCCATCCAGAGCGGGACGGCGCTCAGGGCGAGGACGACGGCGGCCTGCACGGTACGGCGCGACAGGTGGCCGGCCACCGCCCGGACCTGCTCCTGGTCGCCGGCCCCCCGCGCCAGGGCGAGGTACTTCGAGGCCGCGCTGCCGGTGCTGGTGGGCCACATCAGGGCCAGCAGGGTGCCGAGCGAGATGGCGCTCTGGACGATGCCCAGGGCCACGGTCCCCGCCAGACGGCCGACCAAGGCGTTCGTGACGAACCGCAGGAGCCCCTGTGAGGCGACGCCGGTCAGTCCGAGCAGGCCGCGGGTGGTGATGGAGCCGTGCGTGGGTTCGTCGAGCCGGACCGGCCGGATCAGGCGAGCGCGGTCGGATCCGGTCACCGGCGAGCCGCCCGGTAGGCGCCCGCAACGACCGGCCGCGGACGAACCTCGACGATGCTGCGGATCCTCACGTCGGCGACCCTACCGTCGGGCCCTGGCGACGTCGCTCGCTGCAGGTGTCGGGTCTTGTGGTCGCCGGTAGCATCGTGTCGTGAGCAACCCCGACTTCGACCTGTTCCGGACGTCCGAGGACCACGAGACCCTGCGCGAGGCAGTGCGCGCGGTGGCCGAGGACAAGATCGCACCGTTCGCTGCGGAGGTCGACGAGAAGGCCCGCTACCCCCAGGAGGCGCACGAGGCGCTCGTCGCCGCGGACTTCTTCGCGCCCCACGTCCCCGAGGAGTACGGCGGGGTCGGCGCCGACGCCTTGGCCACCTGCATCGTCATCGAGGAGGTCGCGCGCGTCTGTGCCTCCAGCTCGCTGATCCCCGCGGTCAACAAGCTCGGCTCGATGCCGCTGATCCTGGCCGCGAGCGAGGACGTCAAGAAGCGCTACCTGCCGCCGCTGGCCGCCGGCAAGGTGGCCTTCTCCTACGGCCTGTCCGAGCGGGAGGCGGGCTCGGACACCGCCTCGATGAAGTGCCGGGCGACCCCGGACGGTGACGACTGGGTACTGAACGGACAGAAGTCGTGGATCACCAACGCGGGCGTGTCCGAGTACTACACCGTCCTCGCGGTGACCGATCCGGACGGCAAACGCGGCAGCAACGTCAGCGCCTTCGTCGTGGAGAAGTCCGACGCCGGGTTCACCTTCGGTGAGAAGGAGCGCAAGCTCGGCATCAAGGGCAGCCCGACGCGAGAGCTGCACTTCGACCACGTGAAGATCCCGGGGGACCGGCTCGTCGGGGCGCTCGGCGACGGGCTGAAGATCGCCCTGCGCACGCTCGACCACACTCGCGTCACCATCGGGGCGCAGGCGGTGGGCATCGCGCAGGGGGCGCTCGACGGGGCGCTGGCCTACGTCAAGGAGCGCAAGCAGTTCGGCAAGCACATCGCCGACTTCCAGGGCGTCCAGTTCATGCTGGCCGACATGGCGATGGAGCTCGAGGCTGCCAGGCAGATGGTGTACGTGGCCGCTGCCAAGTCCGAGCGCCAGGACAAGGACCTGTCCTTCTTCGGTGCGGCGGCCAAGTGCTATGCGTCGGATGTGGCGATGCGGGTCACCACCGACGCGGTCCAGCTGCTCGGCGGGGCCGGCTACACGCAGGACTTCCCCCTCGAGCGGATGCTGCGCGACGCCAAGATCACCCAGATCTACGAGGGCACCAACCAGGTCCAGCGCATCGTGATGGCCCGTGCGCTGCTGAAGTGAGCCGGGCACCGGGGGTGGGCGAGGCGGCCGACCGGCCCGTGACCGGGGACCGGTCGGCGCTGCCCGCGGTGAGCGTCATACTCCCGATCCTCGACGAGGAGCGTCACCTGGCCGACGCCGTGCACTTGATCCTCGCGCAGGACTACGCGGGCTCGCTCGAGGTGGTCCTCGCGCTCGGCCCGTCCCGCGACCGGACGGACGAGGTGGCGGGCCGCCTGGCCGCCGCGGACGCGCGCGTCCGGCTGGTCGCCAACCCGACCGGTCGCACCCCCGACGGGCTCAATGCCGCCATCGCGGCATCGACCGGCGAGGTCGTCGTGCGGGTGGACGGCCATGCGGAGATCCCGACCGACTACGTCTCGACGGCCGTGCGCGAGCTGATCCGGGTCGGGGCCGACAACGTGGGCGGCATCATGGACGCCCGGGGCACCGACGACTTCGAGCGCGCCGTGGCCTGCGCCATGCGCAGCCGGATCGGGGTGGGCAGCTCGGCGTTCCACCTCGGGGGGCAGACGGGGGAGTCCGAGACCGTCTACCTCGGGGTGTTCCGACGCGAGATCCTCGAACGGGTGGGCGGGTACGACCCGCACTTCGCCCGGGCACAGGACTGGGAGATGAACCACCGCATCCGGCAGGCCGGCGGCAGGGTGTGGTTCACCCCCGAGCTCAAGGTCACCTATCGTCCCCGGAGCACCTTCGCCGCCCTGGCCAGGCAGTACTTCCACTACGGCCGCTGGCGGCGGGTCGTCGCGCGGCACCACGAGGGCACCATCAACCTGCGCTACCTGGCGGCGCCCACCATGGTGCTCGGCACGGCCGTGGCGCTGGTCGCGGGCGCGCGGTGGCGACCGGCGTGGCTGGTGCCGGCCGCGTATGCGACGGCTGTCACCGTCGGCGGGCTGTCCATCACCGGCGGCCAGAGCATCCGGACGAAGGCGCTGGCCCCCATGGTGCTGGCCACTATGCACTGGGCCTGGGGGGTCGGCTTCCTGTCCAGTCCTCGCCGGTTGGCGCGTTGACCCCGCGGGCCGCGGCGGCCCCGAGGACCGCCGTCGCAGCCTTGTCGGCCACGGAGTCCTGGCTGGCGGACGCGCGGGTCCAGGCCGCGAGCCGGTCGGACTCCTCGCTGCTGGTGGTGCGCCGGAGCGCGGCGCGCATCGCCTCCGCGACCTCGTCCGGTGACCACGTACAGGCCCAGCCCAGCCCGTGGGCCCGGACCAGCTCGTGCCCCGGCCCGGGGCCGGCGTAGATGACCGGGGTGCCGCACGCCGTGACCGCGAACATCTTGGTCGGGTAGGCGTAGTCGTAGCCCATGCCGGGACGCAGCGAGGCGAGGCCCGCGCTGGCTCGGCTCAGCTCCGCCGCAATGACCTCGCCCGGGACCCGACCGGGGAAGCTCACCTGTCCGGGAGCGACCGCGTCGGCCAGCTGGTTCAGCCGACCGGTCTGCACCCCCTGTCCGTACATCCGCAGCCGGGCGTCGGGCCGCTCCGCGGCGATCTGGCCGAAGGCGCGGACGAACACCTCCGCGCCCTGCAGCTCCGACATGGTGCCGGCGTAGACGAAGGTCGGCGTCGACCCGTCGTGCGGCAGCGGTCGGAACGTGTCGGTGTCAACGCCGGTGCCTACCACCACGACGCGGTGGCCGGCGCCCACCAGCTGTCGCACGTCGTCGGCGACGCCGGTGGACACGGTCAGGACGACCGCGGCGCCACGCATGGCCCAACGCTCGAGGGCGCGCAGCGCGACGACCACGGGTCTCGGAACACCGATGCCCGCAGCGGCGGTGGACGAGATGTCGCCCGCGTAGTAGGCGTACGGGACCCGGCGCAGCGCACCGACGATGCGGACGACAGCCCCGGTCGTCGGGGGTGGCTCCACCACGACGACGTCGGGTCGGCGCGAGAGCAGCAGTCGCGCCAGCAGGGGCACGTCGAAGCTCGCGTACTGGAGGTAGCCGCGCACGTTGCCGCCGCGGTCGCGCAGCACTGGCCAGCGGCGCAGCCGTATGCCGTCCGCTCCCCATCCCTCGGGGACCCCGCGCGGGGGGGTGGTGGTCAGGACTTCGACCTCGGCCCCGTGGCGTGCCAGCCGTCGTGCCAGCGAGCCGAGCCGGTATGCCGCTGCGCCGGGCTCGGGAGGGAAGATGCGACTGGCGATCGTGACGCGTGTGGCCGACATTGCCGCCGAGGTTACCAGCCGGGACCGGTCGCTCCGGGGCTGTCGCGGCGCAGGATCGAGTGCTCCTCGCGAGTCAGCTCGCCAGCAGGCGGTAGTACCCGGAGAGCTCACGAGCGCTGCGGGCCAGGCTCCGTTCCCGAATCACGAACCGGCGGGCCGAGGCTCCTCGCTCGGCCCGGGCAAGGTCGTCGGAGGACAGCATCACGCTCATCGCGTGGGTCAAGGCGTCGACGTCGCCCTCGGGCACCAGCAGGCCGCTCTCGGGATCGACCATCTCCGGCATCCCGCCGCTCGCGTATGCGACCACCGGGGTACCGCAGGACTGGGCCTCCAGCAGCACGAGCCCGGCCGCTTCGCGACGTCCGCCGGACTCCTTGCTGGGCACGACCATGACCGAGGCCCGTCGCATCTGATCGAGCACGCCCGCACGGTCCAGCTGACCGCACATCGTGACGTGGGGCAGGTCGCGGGCCGCTCGGGCCAGGCCACCGGCCAGCGGTCCGTCGCCGATGACGACGAGCTCGTGCGGGACCTGCTCGCGCAGCCGGGTGGAGGCGCGGACCAGGTCGCGGATGCCCTTGTGCTCGCTCAGGGACCCGACGAAGAGCACTCGGGCCGGCTCCGGCCCCGCGCCGGGGGTGAACAGGTCCGTGTCGATGCCCTGGTAGTGCACCTGCAGCCTGTCACTCGGGAAGCCCGCCGTCACCGCAACGTCCGCGAGGTAGCTGCTGACGGCCAGCATCAGGGTGGCCTGCTCGCACGCGAGCCGGATGTTGTGGTGGTGCCAGCGGCGCATCGCGGTGTCCGCGGCCCGCGTGGCCGTGAACACGTCCGCCCCGTGCAGGGTGGTCAGTAGCGGTACGCCGGCGGTGTGCGCGGCCCGCACGGCCGGCCAGGACCACGTCGCGAAGTGCTGGTGGATGACGCTCGGGCGGTATCGCACGATCGCCCGGGCCATGACGGGCATCGCAGCCGGAATGAGCCGTTCCCGCCAGCGGAACGCCATCCTGCGCACCGGCACGAAGTCGTCGACCGGCACGCCCACCGTCCGGTCGGTGACCATCGCCGCCAGCGTGAAGAAGCGGAAGTCGAACTCGTCCCGCAACGCGACGGCGTGCGCCAGCGCGAAATAGGTCGGCGGCACCAGCAGGGTGCTCTTGGACAGGGCGATCCTCACTGCGGGACACCTCCCCCGGCCGCGCCCGGTGTCGCTCGCGGTGACACGCTCACCTCAAGCCCGGGTCGTCGACGGTCCGGCCAGGAGGCGCTCGACGATGCCGGCCATGACCGCGGCATCCGTCTCGTCGCTCAGCGCCCGGGCATGCGTGTCGGCAGCCTTCTTGCTCCGGCGGATGCGGTCGGCGTCGAGGTGGTCCAGAGCGGCGGTGAAGGCCTCCTGGGTGAAGTCGTCGGCGACCACCCCCAGGTCGAGGTCCCGCACGAGGCGGGCCATCTCGGGCGAGGGGCCGACGGCTTGGGCCAGCCGTGCCTGGACGAAGTCGAAGAACTTGTTCGGCAGGGCGAACTCGGCGTTGACGTTGATGGGGGGCATGCAGAACGCCCCGACGTCGTAGGCGTTGAGCGTGGCCGGAAGCTCGTCCGGCGGCACCGGGTCGTGGAAGCGGACCCGCTCGGAGCCTTGTGCCAGCTCGTGCAGCTCGCGAAGGTAGCGGCCGCCGTCGGCCGCGGGCACGAGGTAGAGGTCGAGGGTGAACCGGGGGAGTGCCAGGGTCGAGCGGATGAGCATCTCGAGGTTGCGGCCCCGGATCGCGGCGCCGCTGTGGACCAGGCGCACTCCGGCGTCGTCGAGGGGGGTCGGCGCCAGGTCGCGGTACGGACCGGCGTTGCGGACGACTTCGCAGGCGACGCCATACGTGTCCGTGTAACGCAGCGCGAGCGGTTCACACACGGTCGTGACCGCGCCGCAGCCCGGGAGGTACCGACGGCAGATGTCGTCCATGAGCGGACCTATCAACGTCCGCCAGACGAGGACGTGCGAGAACTCCTCGGCCGCCCACTCGTGCATGTCCGCCCAGGTCGGAGCCCCGTGCGCGACCGCGAAGGCGAGCGGCAGGGCACGCGCGTCGTTGGCCACCACCAGGTCAAACCGGGCGTCTCCGACGAGGTCCCGCGCCTGTCGCAGGCCACGAGCCGCGAGCTCGACCCGGCGATGCCGACGCAGCGCCAGACCGAGCACGCCACCCACGGACCGAGGCAGCGATGGAGCGCCGTCGTCGACCCGAAGGTGACCCGCCGTGCCGTCCGGTGCCGGCCCGTATCCCACCGTCGTGACGTCCCCGTGCCTGGCCAGCACCCTCAGCTGGCGCAGGACCCGGGCGTCACGGGTGAGGGGTGACAGCGAGATGCTGAGGATGCGGGCGCGCGGCACAGACGGCGAGTATAGCCACCCCTGCGCGATCGACCCTGCGCGATCGCCCTGCGCTGGCGGCTCACCGGGCGCAGGCGACTCGTTCGTAGAGCGTGTAGGGGGCGGCGGTGGCGACGCGGCGCCACGCCGGGGAGGCGCCGACGCCGTCGATGCCGGCGTACAGCTTCTCGCGACCCTTCGCCCACGAGAAGGGCTCTCCGCCCGTGATCGCCCAGCTTACCCCTTGGCGCTCGGCGGCCGCGCACACTGCAGGGTCGGTGCCCACCTCGTCGAGGCGTTGCGCCAGCAGCTGCCGGTCCGCGTCGGTGTCGGCCTTCTCGGTCGGGATGAGCAGCCGCCGGCCACTGACTATGTAGAGGTATGTTGCGCCGTTCCACGGGTTCGCGGCCACGACCGCGTCGGGCGGCAGGTAGGCGGACAGGGCCCGCAGGGAGTGCAGCTCCTGGTCGCTCACCCAGGAGTCCGCGGGCTCCGGGTGGAAGTAGCGGTGCAGGATGTGCTCGTGTGCGCCGACGTACCCGTGGGTGACCGCGAGGAAGGCCAGCAGGGCGGCACCCGTCGTGAGCAGGCTCGTGTCGCGATGTCGGTGCAGCCATCCGGCGAGGTCGCCGACTGCGACGAACGCCGCGGTGGCCGCGATGACGGCAGGCAGGATCGCGACCGACTGCAGACGGACCGAGTTGTTGTACCAGGGCCAGGTGAACAGTCGGACCGCGGGCGAGTCTACGGCCACGTTGAGCCAGAAGAGGGCGAGGAAGACCACCAGCCCGGACACGACCCAACGGCCGCCGCGGTGCCGCACGAGGATGACGAGGACGCCGACCAGGACGATGACCGCGAGCATCGGCAGGGCCTTGGTGTCGCGCGGCGCGAACAGGAGAAGGTCGTGCCACGCCCGGGAGGCGCTCTCCTCCGGCCCGGCCTCCCCGGTGTCGAACATCGACCTCGGTCGTAGCGCCAGCCCGGCGGCTGCGACGAGCAGGACCGCGACGACGACCCCGAGGCTGCCGGCCAGGGTCCGCCGCTCGCTGCGGTGGATCCAGGCGCGGGCCAGCGCCCGGCCGAGCACGATGAGGGCCACGAAGACGCACAGCGCGACGAACGCGTTGGGGTGGGCCAGCGCCAGGCCCGGCAAAGACACACCGAGCAGCAGGGTCGCGGTGCGGCGCGGCGCGGCGGTGAACGGGGGTCTGGCTCGGGAGCCGAGGACCGAGACGAACAGTAGGAGCGCGGCCGGCAGCAGGGCACCGCCGAAGAGGTTGGGCCACAGCACCCCGAAACCCATGAGCAGGTAGGGAAAACCGGTGAAGCAGGCCGAGCCGACCCCGGCCGCCAGGGCCACGGTCGGGCGGCGCCCCAGCACCGACATCGCCAGGCCGATGCAGGCCAGTGGCCAAGCGAGCCCGACGACCGCCAGCACGAAGACCGTGGTGGCGACCACGACCGAGCTGCCGCTGAGCAGCGCGGTGCTGGCCGTGAAGGTGTGGAAGGCCGCCGGGTAGAAGCCCGTGCCGCTCGATGACGAGAACCCCGCCGCGTGCAGCACCGAGATGTCGCGGTGCTGCAGCATCCACTGGGCGGCACCGAGGTGGAAGATCGTGTCGGGGTGCTGCGGGATCGCCTCCGGCGTCTCGAGCTGGGTGCGGATCGACAGCAGCACCAGGGCCAGGGCGACGGCTACCCCGACCAGCGAGAAGACCAGCGGGCCGCCGTCCGGGAGTGTCCCGCGTCGGGCGAGCCAGCGTCCGACGCCGCCGACCAGGACGACGCAGACCGTGAGGCTGACGACCAGGACCGGCCCGGTCCAGGCGATCCCGAGGGCGGCGCACACCACGCCCGAGGTGGTCAGGAAGGTCGTGGTCAGGACCGGGCCGACCGTGGCAGCGGCCAGCGGCCTGAGCCGGGCCGCGAGCGCCGCCACGGTACCCGGCACGAAGAGCAGGGCGACGGCCACCACGAACACTGGGACCGCCTCGAGCCAGGTCGTCGAGCCGGGGATGAGTATGCCCA
>NZ_JBDIAQ010000031.1:0-28530 GCF_039812505.1 Intrasporangium sp.
GGGCTTTCGGGGGCGGTGGCCGCGAGAGCCGCTACCGATGTGGGTTGTCGTGGCGCCGGCGACGGGCGAGGTGGGCGCCGGCCCCGATCAGCAGCGAGACGACGATGATCGCGCCTCCTACCACGCCCCGGCTGGGGACGGGGAACGGCCGGTCGAGCTCCACCCGGCCGGTCGCTGCGATCGGTCCGGAAGCGGCGGCGGGCCGGGGCGTGCCGGAGGCGGGGGCCTCGGTGGTGTGCAGCGCCGTCGTGGGCTCCCCGGTGGCCGGATCAAGGGCCGGACCCGTGGCCGTGACCGGCGCGTCGCGAAGTGTCTTCGGGGCAATGGCCTCGCCCGGGCTCACGAGCCGGCCGACGGGGTTCACGCGCTCGGCGTTGGCGAAGCCCCAGTCGAGCAGGGCTGCGGTCGACTTCCACGACCCGGTCGTGCTGCCCATCTGGGTCACGATGAGGGTGCGACCGTGGCGCTCGGCGGCCCCGACGAACGTGTGCTGGGCCCGGTTGGTCCGGCCGGGCTTGACGCCGATGGCGCCGGGGTAGTTCCCCAGCAGCCGGTTGATGTTGGGGATGTGGAAGGGCCGGTACACCTGCCCGGTCCGCCTGCTCGTGCCGCCGGGGAAGACGGCGTCGCGCATGGAGACGTACTTGCGGAAGTCGGGTAGCGCCATCGCCGCCCGACCGATGAGCGCGAGGTCGTAGGCGCTGGAGTGCTGGCCGGGCTCGTCGAGCCCGCTCGGGTCGAGGGCCAGGGTGTCGAAGGCGCCCACCCGCCGGGCCTCGGCGTTCATCAGGGCCAGGGTCTTGTCGTAACCGCCGCCGGCGTCGGCCAGGCCGTAGGCCGCGTCGTTGGCCGAGAGCATCAGCATCGCCTCGAAGAGGGACCGCACCGGGTAGGGGTTGCCCGGGATCATGCCGGCGCGGGTGCCGTTCGCGGCGACCTGCTCGTCGGTCGCGACGAGGACCTGCTTCGGGTCGAGACGCGGGATCAGGGTTAGCGCGGTAAGCGTCTTCAGGGTGCTCGCGGGCCGCAGCCAGGCGTGGGGTGACTTCGCGGCCAGGATCTCCCCGGTGTCGAGGTCGGCCAGGACGTAGGAGACGTCACCGACCGTCGGGAGGTCAGGCACGCCGGGTCCGGCCTGAACGATGACGCCGGACCGCGCCAGCAGCGGGCCACCTACGACGGTGTCCGGGTCCCAAGCGATGTGGTGGAACGGCTTGGGCGGTGCGTTCCGGCACTGCGGCACCCCGTCCGTCGGGGAAGCCGAACGGGAGGAGACCCGCGGGACGAGGGTGACCGTCTGCCACTCCTGGCACGACGGCGTCGGATGCGCGGCGGCGGGGGAGGCGCCGCGCGCCATCGCCTTGGAGCCCACGACAGCGGCGGGCGCGGCCCGAGCGAGCGCCGGCTGAGCGGCATACCCGAGCGTGACGACGAGGGCGAGCGACGCTGCCCAGCACGCCACCTTGTACCGGCCACGCGTCGTCGACACCCGGGTCACCATGCCCGACACCCGGTGCGGCTGCTCAGGTCATCTGCCGGAGCGCATGCCGCAGGTCTATGTTCAGCTGGTTGATCGCGTCCTGCTGGATCTCCTTGGGACACGCCAGCGTGCACTCGCCGATGTTGGTGCACCCGCCGAAGCCCTCCGCGTCCATCTGGCTGACCATCTTGACGACCCGGGCGTTGCGCTCGGGCTGGCCCTGGGGGAACTCGCCGAGGTGGGCGACCTTGGCCCCGACGAAGAGCATCGCCGACGCGTTGGGGCAGGCCGCGACGCAGGCGCCGCAGCCGATGCACTTGGACATCTCGAAGGCGCGGTCGGCCTTGGGCTTGGGCACGGGCACCGAGTGGGCCTCGGGCGCCGCGCCGGTGTTGACGGAGATAAAGCCACCCGCCTGGATGATGCGGTCGAAGGCGGACCGGTCGACCACGAGGTCCTTGATCACCGGGAAGGCCTGGGCCCGCCACGGCTCGACCGTGATGACGTCGCCGTCGTGGAACGAGCGCATGTGCAGCTGGCAGGTCGTGGTGACCTCGGGACCGTGAGCCTGGCCGGAGATCATCAGCCCGCACATGCCGCAGATGCCCTCCCGGCAGTCGGAGTCGAAGGCGATCGGCTCCTCGCCCTTGTCGTTGAGCTGCTCGTTGAGCACGTCGAGCATCTCCAGGAAGGACATGTCGGGGGAGATGTCGGCCACCTGGTAGGTGACCATCTCGCCGGGAGCCTTGGGCCCCGACTGCCGCCAGATCTTCAGGGTCAGGTTCATGCCACTCACTTGTAGCTCCGCTGCTTCAACTCGATGGCCGTGTAGACGAGGTCCTCCTTGTGCAGGACCGGTTTGTCGCCCTCGCCGGTGAACTCCCAGGCCGCGACGTACAGGTACTCGTTGTCGTCGCGCAGCGCCTCACCGTCCTCGGTCTGTGACTCGGACCGGAAGTGGCAGCCGCACGACTCGCGACGGTGCAGCGCGTCGATGCACATCAGCTCGCCCAGCTCGAGGAAGTCGGCGACCCGTCCGGCCTTCTCGAGGCTCTGGTTGAGGTTGTCCGCCGAGCCGAGCACCCGGACGTTGCGCCAGTACTCGTCGCGCAGGGCGCGGATGAGGTCGATGGCCTTGAGCAGGCCCTCCTCGTTGCGCTCCATCCCGCAGTACTCCCACATGATGTGGCCGAGCTCCTTGTGGAACGAGTCGACCGACCGCTCGCCCTGGACGGCCAGCAGCCGCGCGATCCGCTCCTCGACCTGGGCCCGGGCCGCCAGGACCTCGGGGGCGTCCTCGGCGACCTCGGGGTAGGGGCCGTTGGCGAGGTAGTCGCGGATCGTGTTGGGCAGCACGAAGTACCCGTCGGCAAGGCACTGCATGAGCGAGGAGGCGCCGAGCCGGTTGGCCCCGTGGTCGGAGAAGTTCGCCTCGCCCGCCGCGAAGAGACCGGGGATGGTCGTCTCGAGGTCGTAGTCGACCCACAGGCCGCCCATCTGGTAGTGCACCGCGGGGTAGATCCGCATGGGGACCTCGTACGGGCTCTCGCCCGTGATCCGCTTGTACATGTCGAAGAGGTTGCCGTACTTCTCGGCGACGGCCTCCTTGGACAGTCGCTTCAGGGCGCTGGCGAAGTCGAGGTAGACGCCGCGGCGGAAGTCTCCGACCATCGGGCCGACGCCGCGGCCCTCGTCGCACACGTTCTTGGCCTGGCGCGAGGCGATGTCGCGTGGTACCAGGTTGCCGAAGCTCGGGTAGATCCGCTCGAGGTAGTAGTCGCGGTCCTCGTCCGGGATCTGGCGTGGGTCCTTGTCGCAGTCCTCGCGGCGCTTCGGCACCCAGATGCGGCCGTCGTTGCGCAGCGACTCGGACATCAGCGTCAGCTTGGACTGGTAGTCGCCGGAGACCGGGATGCAGGTGGGGTGGATCTGCGTGTAGCACGGGTTGCCGAAGTAGGCGCCCTTGCGGTGCGCCCGCCAGATCGCCGTCGCGTTGCAGCCCATCGCGTTGGTCGACAGGAAGTAGACGTTGCCGTAGCCGCCGCTGGCGAGCACGACCACGTCGGCCAGGTGCGTCTGGATCTCACCGGTCACCATGTCGCGGGCGATGATGCCGCGGGCCCGGCCGTCGACGACGACGAGCTCGAGCATCTCGTGCCTGGTGTACTGGGTGACCGTGCCGGCGCCGACCTGGCGCTCCATCGCCTGGTAGGCGCCGATGAGCAGCTGCTGGCCGGTCTGTCCAGCGGCGTAGAAGGTCCGGGCCACCTGGACGCCGCCGAACGAGCGGTTGTCGAGCAGGCCGCCGTACTCGCGCGCGAACGGCACACCCTGGGCTACGCACTGGTCGATGATGTTGGCGCTGACCTCGGCGAGCCGGTAGACGTTCGACTCGCGCGAGCGGTAGTCGGCGCCCTTGACGGTGTCGTAGAAGAGCCGGTAGACCGAGTCGCCGTCGTCGTTGTAGTTCTTCGCCGCGTTGATGCCGCCCTGGGCGGCGATCGAGTGGGCCCGGCGGGGGGAGTCCTGGTAGCAGAACGACTTCACGTGGTAGCCGGCCTCGCCGAGCGTGGCCGCCGCCGAGGCACCGGCCAGTCCGGTGCCGACGATGATGACGGTCAGCTTGCGCCGGTTGGTCGGGTTGACGAGCCGGCCGTCGAACTTGTGCTGCTCCCACATCTGCGCGACGGCGACGTCGGGCGCCTTCGTGTCGGCGATCGGGTCACCCTCGGTGTAGAGGCCGTGGATCGGGCCGGGGACGACTCCGGAGGTGTCTGGGGTGGCAGTCATGGATCAGCCCTTCAGGACGCCGGACAGGATGAGCAGGGGCGGCAGGATGAAGCCCACGCTGATGATGACGGACAGCACGTGCGCGGTCCCCTTCCACCCCCGTCGGGCGCGGGCGGTGTTGGCCCAGCCGAGGGTCTGCGATGCGCTCCAGATGCCGTGGTAGAGGTGCAGGCCCAGCGCGATGATCGCGAGGATGTAGATCACCGCGACCCACCAGACCTGGAAGCTCGAGACCAGCAGCCGGCCGATGCTGCCGTCGGTGGCCTCGGGCCCGACGTTGAACTTCACCCAGGTGAACTGGAACAGGTGGAACAGGATGAACAGGGCGATCGCGACGCCGCCCCAGCGCATCCAACCGGTCTTGAGCGAGCGTCTGGCCGCCTGCTTGGCGACATAGCGGGTCGGGCGGGCGTGGTGAGCCCGGCTCCACAGGTAGAACGCACTGTAGATGTGGAAGAGGATGCAGACGATCACGACGATGCGGATGATCCACAATGCGCCGCCGTAGGGCAGGATCGGCTCGCCCATCGTGCGCAGATGGTGGGCGTACTCGTCGAAGGCGGCCGTCCCACCGAAGATCTTGAGGTTGCCGTACATGTGGGCGAGGAGCCAGAGCACGAAGATGACGCCGGTCACCGCCATCAGGATCTTCATGAAGACGGTCGTGCGGCTCGCGCGTGCCTGTCTTGTCAGGGCGGAAGTATTCGTGGCCACCAGCGCACCATATCGCCGTGCTCAGGAGGACCCCATCCTACTCACCAGTAACCCGTGCGTGTCTCGTGGGGTCCCGCCTCGCGAGACGGTACCCGCCCCGTCCACACGTAATTGTCGATTCCTGCAAACTGCTCCATGAATCACAACCGGTCGCTAACCTGACCCAGTTGCGTCAAACGAAGGACAGACATGACTTCACAGGATCTCCCGCCGATCACGCCCGAGCCCGTCGTGCCGGGCATGACCTCGGGGGCGGCCTTCCCGCCCGCGCCGGAGGGATCGGCGCCCACGGGCTACTGGGGCGCCCCTCCCGTCACTCCCGGGTGGGACCAACCGCCGAGCGGTCCTGCCGGGAGGGTCCGTTCGACCGGCCTGTCGATTCTCCTGTATGTCGTCACGCTGGGCATCTACGGCTGGGTCTGGTGGTACCAGACGCACGAGGAGATGAAGCGTCACACCGGCCAGGGCATCGGTGGAGCCGTCGCCCTCATCCTGGCGGTCTTCGTCCCGGTCGTGAACGCGTTCCTCACCCCGGCCGAGGTCGCCAACCTCTACGAACGCCGTGGGCAGCATCCTCCCGTCAGCGCCATCACCGGCCTCTGGAGTGCGATCGGCTGGATCATCCTCGTGGGTCCCATCGTGTGGTTCGTCAAGACCAACAATGCACTCAACGACTACTGGCGCTCGCTCGGCGCGCCGGGCTGACAAGGTGCCCGGGCGGCGCCGTACCTCTACCCTGTGCTCGTGAGGATCACCGTCGTCGGCCTCGGGTACGTGGGCCTGTCCAATGCCGCCATCCTGGGCAAGAACCACCGGGTCGTCGCACTCGACCGCGACCCCGACCGGGTCCGGGACGTCAACGAGGGACGCTCGACGGTCGTCGACGCCGAGCTCGAACAGAGTCTGGCCGGCGGCGGCCTGGACCTGCGGGCGACGCTCGACCCCGCGGACGCCTACCGCGACGCCGACTACGTCGTCATCGCAACGCCGACCGACTACGACCCGAACACGGACTTCTTCGACACCTCGTCGGTCGAGTCGGTGATCGACGACGCGGTGGCCCACTGCCCGACCGCGACGATCGTCATCAAGTCGACGGTGCCGGTCGGCTTCACCCGGCGGATGCAGGCCGGGCACCCGGGCGCCTCGATCGTCTTCTCGCCGGAGTTCCTGCGTGAGGGACACGCCCTGTGGGACAACCTGCACCCGAGCCGGATCATCGTCGGCGACACGACCGCCGAGGCCAAGCAGTTCGCCGAGCTGCTGGTCGAGGGTGCCGACGGCGACGACATCCCGGTGCTGTTCACCCAGCCGACCGAGGCCGAGGCGATCAAGCTGTTCGCCAACACCTACCTCGCGATGCGCGTGGCCTACTTCAACGAGCTGGACACGTATGCCGCTCGGCACGGGCTCGACACGAAGGGGATCATCGAGGGGGTCGGGCTCGACCCACGGATCGGGAGGCACTACAACAACCCGTCGTTCGGGTACGGCGGGTACTGCCTGCCCAAGGACACCAAGCAGCTGCTGGCCAACTACCAGAACGTGCCGCAGCACCTGATCCAGGCGATCGTGGACAGCAACTCGACGCGCAAGGACTTCGTGGCCTTCGACATCCTCGACCGGCATCCTCGGGTCGTGGGGATGTACCGGCTGGTGATGAAGACCGGCTCGGATAACTTCCGCAGCTCCTCGATCCAGGGGATCATGAAGCGGATCAAGGCCAAGGGTGTCGAGGTCATCGTGTACGAGCCGACCCTGCACGACGACGAGTTCTTCCGCTCGCGGGTGGTCCGGGACCTGGACGAGTTCAAGCGCGCCGCCGATGTCATCGTCGCGAACCGGCACGCCGCCGAGCTGGCCGACGTGGCGGACAAGGTCTACACGCGCGACATCTACGGCCGCGACTGAACGCTCGACCCGGCCGCCCACCCGGCCCCGAGGCGGCGCCCGGCCAGCTCGGCGGCATACCGGACGGGCGGCTGTGCGGCACCCCCGCGGCAGGAACTACAAGATCGACCGACTTCCAGATAGGATGGAAGAAATCCTGTCATCGGTGTGTTATGCCGTATGTCTTACCGGGTAACGGGGTCCTAACAGAAGGAGTTTCTCATGCGAGTCCAGCCAGCACAGGTCCACGAGGTGCTTGCGAAGCACCTGCTCACCGACGGGTTCAAGCTCGTCTTCGATACCTCCAAGAGTCGTGACTCGTGGTTGGTCGATGCCCGGACCGGGCAGTCCTACCTCGACCTCTACACGTTCTTCGCGTCCGCGCCGCTGGGGTCCAACCCGGCCGGGGTGGTGGACGACCCCGAGTTCCAGAGCCTGCTCGCGGAGGTCGCCTCGAACAAGCCGGCCAACTCCGACATCTACACCACCCACCTGGCCGAGTTCACCGAGACCTTCGCCCGGGTGCTGGGCGACCCGGCGCTGCCGCACCTGTTCTTCGTCGAGGGTGGCGCCCTCGCCGTCGAGAACGCGCTCAAGACCGCGTTCGACTGGAAGAGCCGCCGCAACGAGGCCGCCGGACGCTCCGCCGACCTCGGCACCCGGGTCATGCACCTGACCCGTGCCTTCCACGGCCGCAGCGGGTACACCATGTCGCTGACCAACACCGAGCCGGTCAAGGTCGCGCGCTACCCCAAGTTCGACTGGCCGCGGATCGACGTGCCCGCCATCACCTTCCCGCTGGAGGAGCACCTCGCCGAGGTCGAGGCCGCCGAGCAGCACGCGCTCGAGCAGGCCCGGGCGGCCTTCGAGGCCCACCCGCACGACATCGCCTGCTTCATCGCCGAGCCGATCCAGGGCGAGGGTGGCGACAACCACATGCGCCCCGAGTTCCTCCAGGCGATGCAGGCCCTGTGCCACGAGTACGACGCGCTCTTCGTCCTCGACGAGGTGCAGACCGGCGTCGGGCTGACCGGCACGCCGTGGGCCTACCAGCAGCTCGGCCTCGAACCGGACATCGTCGCCTTCGCCAAGAAGACGCAGGTCGGCGGGATCATGGCCGGCCGTCGGGTCGACGAGGTCGCCGACAACGTCTTCCACGTCTCGAGCCGGATCAACTCCACCTGGGGTGGCGGGCTGTCCGACATGGTGCGCTCCCGCCGGATCCTCGAGATCATCGAGCGCGACGGGCTGTTCGCCCACGCGGCGCGCACCGGGGAGTGGCTGAACGCCAGGCTGCTCGAGCTGCAGGGCCGCCACTCCGGCGTCATCTCCAACACGCGCGGTCGCGGTCTCATGTGTGCCTTCGACCTGCCCACCGGGGAGGTCCGCGACACCACGCTGCGTAGGCTGCGCGACGAGGGTCGCGTGCTCGCCCTCGCCAGCGGCGAGCGGGCGATCCGCTTCCGCCCGGCCCTGAACGTGACGCAGGAGGACCTCGAGTTCGGGCTGTCCGCGATCGACCGGATCGTCGCGAGCCTCTGACACCCCACCTTCACAAGCTGACCAAGGAAACACACATGGAACGCAACGTCGCCTCCGTCATCAACGGCCGTCCCGTCGACGGCGCCCCCGGTGGTCGGATGACCATCGTCAACCCCGCGCACACGGACGAGGTCGTCGCCGAGGTCGCCCTCGGCGACGCCGACACGTTCGTCGCCGCGGCCCGTGCCGCCAAGGATGCCCAACAGGCCTGGGCCGACGTGCCCGCACCGGTCCGCGGACGGGCCATCGCCCACATCGGGCGCATCGTCGAGGCCAACCAGGACGCACTCGCCCGGATCGTCACCCGCGAGATCGGCAAGCCGCACGTCGAGGCCCTCGGCGAGGTCCGCGAGATCATCGACACCTGCGACTTCTTCCTCGGTGAGGGTCGCCGGCTCTACGGGCAGACCGTGCCCTCCGAGGTGCCGGACAAGAACCTGTTCACCTTCCGGGAGCCGGTCGGCGTCGTGTCGGTCATCACGGCCGGCAACTTCCCGGTGGCCGTGCCGTCGTGGTATCTCGTCCCTGCTCTGCTGACGGGCAACACCGTGGTGTGGAAGCCGGCGGAGTATGCCGCCGCCTCGGCACGCGCTCTGGTCGAGCTCTTCCACGCCGGCGGGCTTCCGGAAGGCGCGCTGCAGCTCGTCCTCACGGACGGCGAGCAGACCTTCGCCGGGCTGGAGAAGGCGCTCGACGCCGGGCTGGTCAACAAGGTCGGCTTCACCGGGTCGAGCGTGGTCGGGGCGCGCATCGGCGAGCTCACCGGCCGGCACGTCCAGTCCGCCTGCCTCGAGCTCGGTGGCAAGAACCCGCTGGTCGTCACCCCGAGTGCCGACCTCGACCTCGCGGTCGAGGGCGCGCTCTTCTCGGGGTTCGGCACCGCCGGCCAGCGATGCACCTCGCTCGGGACCGTCATCGTCCACGAGTCGGTGCACGACGAGTTCTTGCGTCGCTACGACGCTGCCGTCGAGGATGCCGCGATCGGCGACCCGAAGCAGGACGTCCTCTACGGCCCGATGCTCTCGAAGAAGTTCGCCGACCGGTTCGAGGACTACCTCGACTGGGTGCAGCCGCACCAGAAGGTGCTCGGGTCGACCTCGACCGGCCGGATCACGAGCGCGAACCCACGCAAGGGGTTCGTCGGTGACCCCGACGCCGGGCTGTACTACCACCCGGTGATCGTCGACGGGTTGCAGCCCGACGACCGGATCTTCCTGGAGGAGACCTTCGGGCCACTGGTCGGCGTGACGACGTACCGCGACCTGGACGAGGCGATCGCGCTGGCCAACCGGCCCGGTTACGGCCTGTCGAGCTCGATCTACACCACGGACCCGAAGGAGGTCTTCCGCTTCCGGCGCGGCGTCAGTGCCGGGATGGTCAGCGTGAACAACTCCACCTCCGGCGCCGAGGCGCACCTGCCCTTCGGCGGCAACGGCAAGTCCGGCAACGGCAGCCGCCAGTCCGGGATGTGGGTGCTCGACCAGTTCACCCGGTGGCAGGCGGTCAACTGGGACTACTCCGGACGGCTGCAGAAGGCACAGATGGACGTCGTGGACCTGACTCCCGACGAGTCCTTCCGGCTCGACGCACTGGACGCATGAGTGGTCCGATCGGTCCGGCGGAGGTCGATGCGCACTTCCGCCGGGCCGTCGGCGCGCTCCCGGCCCGGAGCGCCCGCGACCTGCGGGACGTGGTGCGGGATGGCACCGGCCTGACCGGCGCCGAGGCGCTCGACCTGTTCGAGGCACAGACGACCAGCCGCCACCTCGACTTCGCGGCCCGGTCGATGCAGTCCCAGGGCCACGGCTTCTACACGATCGGGTCCTCAGGGCACGAGGCCAACGCCGCCGTTGCCGCCGTGCTGCGCCCCACCGACCCGGCACTGCTGCACTACCGGTCGGGCGCCTTCTACGTGGCCCGGGCCGCTCAGGTGCCGGGCCAGGACCCGGCCCGCGACGTGCTGCGCGGCGTCGCCGCGGCCTCCACCGAGCCGATCTCGGGCGGGCGTCACAAGGTGTTCGGCAACCACGAGCTCGCCGTCATCCCGCAGACCTCGACCATTGGCTCGCACCTGCCCCGTGCTCTCGGGGTGGCCTTCGCTATCGAGCGGGCGGGGCGACTCGGGCTCGAGTCGCTCTGGCCCGCAGACGCGGTCGTGGTCGCGAGCTTCGGGGACGCGTCCGCGAACCACTCGACGGTCACCGGCGCCATCGGCGCCGCCTGCCACCTGGTGCACCAGAAGCTGCCGCTGCCGCTGCTGCTGGTCTGCGAGGACAACGGGCTGGGGATCAGCGTGCGCAGCCCCCGCGACTGGATCCACGCGGCATACGGCGCCCGGCCCGGCCTGCGCTACCTCGCCGCGGACGGATCGGACCTCGCGGCCACCTACGACGCCGCCCGCGAGGCCGCCCGGTACGTGCGTGCGGAGCGCCGTCCGGTCTTCCTGCACCTGCACACGGTCCGGCTCATGGCGCACGCCGGCTCGGACGTCGAGGGTGCCTACCGGAGCCCCGACGAGCTGACCGCCGACCTCGAGCGAGACCCGCTCGTGGGGACCGCGCGGTTGCTCGTCGAGGCCGGGGCCGCCCGGCCCGAGGAGCTGCTCGCCCGCTACGAGGCGGTGGGCGCCCGAGTGGACCGGACGGCGGGTGAGGTCGCCCTGGAGCCGCACCTGTCCAGCGCCCACGAGGTGGTCGCACCGCTGGCTCCCCGTCACGCGGATCGTGTCGCGGTGGAGGCGGGTCGGCATGCCGGCGAGTCGGCCCGGCGGGCTGCCTTCGGTGGTCGGCTGCCGGAGAACGAGGCTCCGCTCACGCTGGCCCAGGCCATCAACCGAACCCTCGTGGACGAGCTGGCGCTACGCCCGGAGATGCTCGTCTTCGGCGAGGACGTCGCGGTCAAGGGCGGGGTCTACGGGGTCACTCGCGGGCTGCGCCGGGCGTTCGGGGCGGCGCGGGTCTTCGACACGATCCTGGACGAGCAGTCGGTCCTCGGGATCGGCCTGGGCACGGGGGTGTCCGGGATGCTGCCGGTCCCCGAGATCCAGTACCTGGCCTACCTGCACAACGCCGAGGACCAGGTGCGCGGAGAGGCGGCGACGCTCTCGTTCTTCTCCCTCGGCCAGTACACCAACCCGATGGTCGTGCGGATCGCCGGGCTCGGCTACCAGAAGGGGTTCGGGGGCCACTTCCACAACGACGACGCGGTGGGCGTGCTGCGCGACATCCCGGGTCTCGTGATCGCGGTCCCGGCACGGCCGGACGACGCGGCGGCCATGCTGCGCACGTGTCTCGCGGCCGCCCGGGTCGACGGCTCGGTGTGCGTGTTCCTCGAGCCGATCGCGCTCTACCACACCCGTGACCTGCACACCGACGGGGACGAACGGTGGCTCGCGCCGTACGTCTCGCCGGGCCGCTGGACGGAGCACCACGCGCCGCTCGGTGTCGCCCGCACGTATGGCGCCGGCGACGACCTCACGATCGTCACCTTCGGCAACGGGGTCCGGATGAGCCTGCGCGTCGCGGGCGACCTGGCGGTGTCCGGGGTCGGCTGCCGGGTCGTCGACCTGCGCTGGCTCGCACCGCTGCCGGTCGACGACCTGCTCCGGGAGGCCACGGCGACCGGGCGCGTACTGGTCGTCGACGAGACAAGACGCACCGGCGGGGTCTCCGAAGGTGTCGTGACCGCGCTCGTGGATGCCGGGTTCCAGGGGCAGATCGCCCGGGTGGCCAGCGCGGACAGCTTCGTCCCGCTCGGGGCTGCCGCGAACCTGGTCCTGCTCTCCGAGGAGACGATCCGGCACGCAGCCCGGGAGCTGCTGGCTCGTTCCTGACCCCGCAGTGCGCTGCTGTCGGTTGGGGTCTTGGTGTCTGGTGGGTTACTGGTTGACCAGCACGGCGCGGGCGTCGCGTACGGTGATGCGGGTGTCGGGCTGGCGGATGGTGACGGTGTCGGGCAGCGCGACCCGGTCGCTGCCGTTGACGCGGTAGTCGGCGCCGAGGGTGACGTCCAGGGTGGCGGTGAAGGTGCAGGCCCGAGCACCCGACGGCGCGGCGCGAGACCGGCTACTTCAGGGTGAAGGGCATCGTCGCGACGGCCGAGACGGAGCCGTCCTTCGGGCTGGTCTCGAACACCCGGACGACGTACTCGCCCGCAGGCAGCGCGCCGGTCGCGAACCGGTAGGCCCCGCGCTCGGGCGCCGCGATCGCCGCCGTCGTGTGGCCCGAGCCCACCTGCCGGCCGGCCCGCAGCAGCGTCCACTGGACGTTGGCCTCGAAGGTGCTCGCGGTGCCCGACACGTTGACCTTGCCGGGCTTGAGCTGCTGACCCCGGCTCGGCGCGTCGATCCAGATCGGTGAGAGGACCTCGTAGACCGCCATGTCGCCCGTCGGGCGGGTGTAGGTCTGGCCGGTCGTGAGGGCACCGGCCAGGGTGGTGGAGCCGTCGGCCAGGGTGAAGCGGACCGGCAGGTTGCCCTTGCCGACGGCGGCCGTGGCCGTCCAGACGAGCTGCTGCACGGCAATCCGGCTCTCGCTCTCGGTCAGGCCCGGCCGACCCGTCGACAGGGTCACTCGGATCTCCCCGGAGCTCACCGAGACCGCCTCGACCCGTACGCCCTGCCACAGCGCGCGGTAGGGCGCCCCGGCCGGGCCCTCCGCGACCGCCTTCTCGAGGGCAGCGCTCGCCTTCGCCGCCGCGTCGCCGGGCCGGTCGACATCGGCGCCGGTGAACTCGCGGAACAGCACGAGCTGCCCGGACCCAGAACCGGTGCGCGGCCCGACGAAGTAGACCGGCACGGTCTCGCGGGTGGTCACGACGGGCGCGGAGGTGTCGGTGCTCGGCGAGGTCGCGGTGCCCTGGGTCGGGCTCGTCGCCGTCCGCGGGGCGGTGGCCGTGGTGGGGGAGGCAGTCGATGGCGTGGTGGGCGTGGGCTGCCTGGCCACCCAGATGCCCACCGCCGCGATCGCCGCCAGGGCGGCGGCCGCCACGGGCAGCAGCCAGCGGTGGCGCCTCGACCCGACCGCGCCTGGGCCGCCGGCAGCGGACTCGGTGCCGTGCGCCTCGGCGAGGATGGCGTCCAGCCGGTCGTGCGGCTGGATGTGCCCGGCCTGGCGGTGCAGCTCGACGCGCAGGGAGTCCTCGACGTGGCGCAGGCCGGTACCGATCACGACGGGCTCGTCGTCGGGTCGCCCGTCCGGGTGGCGGTCGTCGGTGCTCATGACGGCTCCATCGTGGCTCGCAGGGTCGTGAGGGCCCGGTGGGCGTGTGCCTTGACCGAGCCGGGGGAGATGTCGAGGGTGTGGGCGATCTGGGCCTCCGAGAGATCCTCGTAGTAGCGCAGCACCAGCACCTCACGCTGCCGCTGGGGCAGCCGGTCGAGGGCCGCCAGCATCGTATGCCGCTCGGCCGCGGCCAGCGCGGCGCTCTCGGCGCTGTCGTGGCTGGCCCGCCCGGGTACGTCCGCGCCACCGGCCTCCGCGCGGTTCTGCCGGTCGACCACGACCGCGTGACGCTGCACCGAGCGGCACCGGTTGACGACGGCGGTCTGCAGGTAGGACACCACGCGGCCCGAGTCGCGGATCGAGCCCCACCTGCGATGGGTCGCGACGAACGCGTCCTGGACCGTGTCCTCGGCGACCGACTGGTCCCTGACCAGCAGCCAGGCCAGCCGGACGAGACGAGTCCAGTGGGCGGCATACAGCTCCGCGATGGCATCGTCGGCCTCGGAGCCCGGCGAACGCTCTCTGGTGGGCATGCCCAACGCTCTCACGACGTGTGGACGCACAGCGGGACCCACGCGTTGACGTGGCTCGCGCGGGGACGCAGCATCAGCTCGGTGAGGTCGCCAGAGCCCGACTGCGAGCTCGCGCACGTCTACGACCGAGATCTCGCACGAGGCGTTGCGTGTTGCGTGCGGTGTCGATGCGCACCCCCATCAGTCCTGCCGTGAGACTGCAGCCTTCGTCCCTTCGTCGCGCCTCGCCTGGTCTGTCGGTGGGTGGTCGTAGGGTGGCGACGACGCGCGAAGGAGGTGTCATGTCGTCCGTCCAGTCCCCCTTGATGGATGTCCCGTTGTCTGCTTTGGCCCAGGTGGAGCGCTACCCACACATGCGCTACATGGGATCGAAGTACCGCTTGGTTCCAACGCTTGCGCGTGTGTTCGAACAGGCGGGCGGCCGGACTGCCCTCGACCCCTTCGCTGGTTCGGGTGTCGTGTCGTACCTGTTGAAAGCTCAGGGGTACGCGGTCACCTCGGGTGACTACTTGAGCTTTCCTGTGACGCTCACGAAGGCCGTTTGCGCGAACCAGTCCCAGCGGCTGAGTGAGGCCGATGTGGCTCGAGTGGTCGAGGGCGGCAACTCTGACGGTCGGGACTTCATCTCACGTACATACAAGGGGCTGTTCTTCACCCCCGCTGACCTCCGCTTCTTGGATGCCGCCTGGTCACAGATCGACCGTCTTGACGGCTCGAAGCGGCACCTCGCCATCGCTTCCCTCGTACTCGCAGCAGCCCGAAAGCAACCGCGCGGCGTGTTCACGGTCACAGGTCTGCGCTATGACGATGGGCGCGCATCGCTTCATATCCCTCTTGCCGAACAGTTCGAGAACTGTGTCGAAGCATGGAACGGCGCTGTATTCGAGGGTGAGCGTTGCGATGCGGTTCAGGGCGATGTGAGCACGGCGCGGACGGGCGCTGACTTGGTCTATCTCGACCCGCCCTATGCGCCTCCTCGTGATGACAACGACTATGTGAAGCGTTACTGGTTCCTCGAGGGCTTGGCGACGTACTGGGACAACGGAACCGCGTCCGTGATGGCAGACACCAAGACGCGGAAGCTCCCAAAGCGTGCCACGCCGTTCGGGTCGAAACAGACCATCGGTACCGCACTGGCTGCAACGTTCGACAAGTTCAGCGATTCAACACTTGTCCTGTCATACGGCAGCAACGCCGTGCCTGACGTGGACACGCTTACGGGGATGCTGCGGGATGTGAAGGGCTCGGCGCCCGAGGTCATCGAGGTGGCTCACCGTTACCATTTCGGCACACACCGAGCGGCTGCTCGCCGTGAGGCGGTCGAGTATGTGCTGGTCGCCTCGTGAGCTGAAGACTTCGTGGGAGGCTGACGCATGCCCGCTGTGCCGTTCGAAGACTATGTGGCCTCGCTCGGCCGACTCACTGCAGTCAACGACCCGACGGCCCCAACTCCTGAGGCTGAGGACGTCAAGGACGCCGTTGCTTCCCTTGAGGCGTTGGACGCCGTCGACCGCGAATCCTTGGCGGCGTGGGTCCTCACCCATCCCGAGCAGACCTATGTGCTTGCGCTTGTTGTTGGCCTGAGCCGCGAGAAGATGAAGAACCACCTCCGCAACTGGTTCAACACAGCGAGTTGGAGGAAGGCGGCGCTTGGACAGAGTGCCGAGTTAGTGGAGAAGCTCGACGAAGAGTTCGACCTGGTGCGATTGCTCCGCACGCAACGTAACTTGACTTACACATTCGGGGATGTGCTGGTGGCTCGGGCGGGTACGCGAGCCACTGCGACAACAGCGGGACAGTCAGGGCGCAGGATTGAAGACGAGCTGGAGGCGATCGCACAGTCGTTGAAGTTGCCGTATGTTCCGCGTGCCCGCTTCGAGGGCCGCAACGGTCGCACTGCTCCTGCGGACCTCGCTGTACCTGGTACTGGTCGCGATTGCGTCATCGCCGTCGCGGCCAAGGGCTTTGATTCGACGGGCTCGAAACTGTCGGATGCGGTTCGCGAGATCGAGGAGATGGCGGACGCTCGGACAGGGGGACAGGTGGCATTGGCTGTGGTCGACGGCATCGGCTGGAAGGGTCGGATGGCCGATCTGAAGCGCATCTGGGGCCTGTGGGACACAGGCGAGATCGACGGCCTCTATACGCTCGCCACGCTGGACCAGTTCAGGACTGATCTCGCCAACTTTGCTTCATTGCGGGGCGTCGCTCGCTTGCCATGACTGTCCGGACGAACCCTGGTGAACCCCAGGGGGTCGGCAAAGTCGGCAGGCAGGGCGCTGACCTGCTGATTCGTGTGGGACAGGCGGGGGCAGGCGAGACGCATGTCGCTACCGGGCGGCTCCTCAGGCTTTCGCGGCGGGAACAGGGGTGCTGGCGGCGACGGCGGTCTCGCGGCTGGCTGCGGCGACCTCGTACCGCGCGATCACGACGCTGACGTGGAACCTGTGACCGGGACCACCGGCGCCGGCTCCACGTAGACTGGGCGGCAAATGAACGACGCCGATTCCGTGAGCTCCGACGCCCAGACCGAGTCCGTCCTCTCTCGTGAGATCCCGCCGCCGATCCAGATGGTCACCCTGCTCGGGCCGCGGGACGAGTTCCTGCGCACGCTCGAACGGGCCTTTCCGAACGTCGACACGCACGTGCGCGGCAACGAGATGACCTTCACCGGGCCACCTCGTGAGCTCGACATCGTCGACGACCTGCTCGACGAGCTCCTCGCGATCGTCGCGACCGGTCAGCCGCTCAACCGCGACGCCGTGGAGCGTTCGATCGCGATGCTGCGCAGCCAGACCAAGGAGCGGCCCGCCGACGTGCTGACGATGAACATCGTCAGCAACCGCGGCCGCACCATCCGGCCCAAGACCCTCGGGCAGAAGCGCTACGTCGATGCCATCGACGCGCACACCATCGTGTTCAGCATCGGCCCGGCCGGCACCGGCAAGACCTACCTCGCGATGGCCAAGGCGGTCGCGGCCCTGCAGGCCAAGCAGGTCAACCGGATCATCCTGACCCGCCCGGCAGTCGAGGCGGGGGAGCGGCTCGGCTTCCTGCCCGGCACCCTCAACGACAAGATCGACCCCTATTTGCGACCGCTCTACGACGCCCTGCACGACATGATCGCCCCCGAGACGATCCCGCGCCTCATGGCCTCGGGCACGATCGAGGTCGCGCCGCTGGCCTACATGCGGGGCCGCACGCTCAACGACGCCTTCATCATCCTCGACGAGGCCCAGAACACCTCCGGCGAGCAGATGAAGATGTTCCTCACCCGCCTCGGCTTCGGCTCGAAGATGGTCGTCACCGGTGACGTGACCCAGATCGACCTGCCGGGCAGCACCCGGTCCGGGCTGAACGAGGTGCGTCACATCCTGGAGGGCATCGAGGACGTCCACTTCACCGAGCTCACCTCGGTCGACGTCGTCCGGCACCGTCTGGTCAGCGAGATCGTCGACGCCTACGACCGCAACGACGCGCGGATCCGCAGACGACGCAAGCACGCCGAGCAGGACGGGCGCCGATGAGCGTCGACGTCCTCAACGAGACCGAGTTCGCCGTCGACGAGCTCGAGCTGCTCGACTGTGCGCGCTACGTCCTCACCCAGATGCGCGTGCACCCTGCCGCCGACCTCTGCATCACCCTGGTCGACGAGGCGGCGATGGAGACGCTGCACGTGCAGTGGATGGACCTTCCCGGCCCCACCGACGTGATGAGCTTCCCGATGGACGAGCTGCGACCCGGCGCCGAAGGGGAGGAGCCGACCGAGGGCAACCTCGGCGACGTCGTGCTCTGCCCCACCGTCGCCGCCCGTCAGGCGAGCGAGGCCGGCCACGCCCCGATCGAGGAGCTGCTGCTGCTCACGACGCACGGCATCCTGCACCTGCTCGGCTACGACCACGCCGAGCCGGACGAGGAGCGTGAGATGTTCGAGCTGCAACGCCAGCTGCTGCTCACCTTCCTCGCCACCCGCAACCGACCCGCCGGCTGACGTGACCCGTCATGCTGCCCGCACTCGTCATCCCGGCCGTCGTCAGCATCGCGATCGCGTTCTGCCTGTCGGCCGCCGAGGCCGCCCTCTTCCGGATGTCCCGGGTGCGGGCGCAGGAGCTGTTCGACGAGGGCCGGTTCGGGTCGAAGGCGCTGGTGCGGATCGTCCCGGACGCGTCGGTCTACCTCGCGGTCATCACGTTCCTACGGGTCGTCGCCGAGGCGACGGCTGCGGTGCTGGCCACCTTGGCGGTAGCCACCTGGCTCGATGACATCTGGCCGGCGGGACTGCTGGCGATCGCCATCATGGCCGTCGTGTCCTTCGTCGTCGTCGGGGTCTCACCGCGCACGCTCGGGCGCCAGCACTACGACACGGTTGCCCTGTGGGCGGCACCGTTCGCGGTGGCCCTGCGCACCGTGCTGGGACCGGTCGCCAAGGGGTTCATCGCCTTCGGCAACGCCGTGACCCCCGGCCGCGGGTATGCCGACGGCCCCTTCCAGACCGAGGCGGAGCTGCGGGACCTGCTGGACCGGGCCGGGGAGACCGACGTCCTGGAGGACGAGGAGCGGGAGATGATCCACTCGGTCTTCGAGCTCGGCGACACCGTCGCCCGGGCCGTCATGGTGCCCCGCACCGACATGCTGACGATCGAGCACACCAAGACCCTGCGCAGTGCGATGTCGCTGTTCCTGCGCAGCGGCTTCTCCCGGATCCCGGTCGTCGGCGAGGACTCCGACGACATCCGGGGCCTGCTGTACTTCAAGGACGTGGCCCGTCGCCTGAACGCGGCCCCGGAGGACGCCAAGCAGCCGGCCACCGAGGTGATGCGCCCGATGCACTTCGTCCCGGAGAGCAAGCCCGTCGACGACCTGCTGCGCGAGATGCAGCAGGAGCAGAGCCACTTCGCCATCGTCGTCGACGAGTACGGCGGCACCGCCGGCCTCGTGACGATCGAGGACATCATCGAGGAGATCGTCGGCGAGATCGCCGACGAGCACGACCGCGAGGCGCCCGGCGCGGAACCGCTCGCGGACGGGACCGTACGGGTCCCGGCCTCGATGGACATCGACGACCTCGCGGAGCTCTTCGACGTCGACATCGAGGACGAGGACGTCGACACCGTCGGGGGTCTGCTCACCAAGGCGATCGGCCGCGTGCCCATCACCGGCTCGACCGGCAGCGTCGGCGGGCTCGTCCTGACCGCCGAGCGGATGGCGGGCCGCCGGCACCGGGTCGCCACGGTCGTCGTGCAGCGAGCCGAGCCCCCGGCCGCTGCGGACCTGGTAGGTGACAAGGAGGAAGCCCATGGGCACTGACGTCACCGGGTCTGCCGGAGCCGATCCGGGAGGGGGCGAGGCGTTCGGGAGGCACGAGGTCATGGACGCTTCCTACCGGGCCGGCTTCGCCTGCCTCGTCGGGCGGCCCAACGCGGGCAAGTCGACCCTGACCAACGCCCTGGTCGGGCAGAAGGTCGCGATCACCTCGTCGAAGCCGCAGACCACGCGCCACACCATCCGCGGGGTTGCGACGACCGACCGTGCGCAGCTGGTCCTGGTCGACACCCCGGGTCTGCACAAGCCGCGCACCCTGCTCGGCGAACGCCTCAACGACCTCGTCCGCGCGACGCTCCTGGAGGTCGACGTCATCGGCTTCTGCCTGCCGGCCGACCAGCGCATCGGGCCGGGTGACACGTTCATCGCCAAGGACCTGACCGAGCTGCGCACCGTGCGCCGCCGGCCCGTCGTCGCGCTCGCCACCAAGACCGACCTGGTCGACCGGGAGCGGCTGGCCGAGCACCTGGTCGCGGCCGACCGGCTCGGTGACTGGGACGCCATCGTGCCGGTCTCCGCAGTGTCGGGGGAGCAGGTGGACGAGGTCCGCGAGGTCCTCTCGTCCTTCCTGCCGGTCTCGCCGCGCCTGTACCCCGACGGCGTGCTGACCGACGAGCCAGAGGCGGTCATGATCGCCGAGCTCGTCCGCGAGGCCGCGCTGGAGGGCGTCCGCGACGAGCTGCCGCACTCGCTGGCCGTCGTCGTCGAGGAGATGGTGCCGCGCGAGGACCGGCCGGCGGACAACCCGCTGCTGGACGTGCGCGTCAACGTCTACGTCGAGCGGCCGAGCCAGAAGGCGATCGTGATCGGTCGTGGCGGGTCCCGCCTGCGGGAGGTGGGCTCCACCGCGCGACGCGGCATCGAGGCACTGCTCGGGCAGCGGGTCTTCCTCGACCTGCACGTCAAGGTCGCCAAGGACTGGCAGCGCGACCCGAAGCAGCTGCAGCGCCTGGGCTTCTGAGCGGCCGGGCGGCTCAGCTCGCGGGAACCGGCCCGGACAGCTCCGACCGGGTGACCACGGTGACCGTGTTCTTCACGTTCGTCGCGCTGAAGCTCGCGGACTTGGCCCCGTTGCTGAAGGACACCGAGATCGCGCTCGGCGCGGTCGGCTGCTTGCTCGCCGTCCAGCCGTCCTCGGTCAGCACGTTGCCGAGCTTCAGGTCGGACCCGGAGGCCGTGAATGACACCGACCCGGCCCCGGCCACAGAGTAGGAGCCGTCCCCCGCCGGGCTGGTCGACTCCTGCTTGGAGATCGTCATCGACCCGTCGTGCAGCTGAACCCGGAAGGTCCACGTGGTGGCTGCCTGGGTGAACCGGACCTCGAGACCGTCCGCCTGCTTCACCGGGTCCCCCTGCTGTTGCCAGCCGCCTGCCGGGGTAACGGACATGAGCTCCAGCTGCCCGTCCCGGACGAGGAACTTGACCTGCCCCGCGTCGCCCACGTCCCAGGCGCCGTCCCGGATCTCGGACACCCCGGCCACCTGCGACCCGGAGGCCGGGGGCGTCGTGCCGGAGGCCGCGCCGCCGGGCGCCGGCGTGCCGACCTGCTGTCCCTGGTCGGTGGCCGTGGGCTGTTCCGGCACGACCGGGCCGGCGCCGAGGCTCGTCGACTGGGGGCCGATCATCTCGTCGCCGAAACCGAGTCCGCACCCGCCCAGGAGGGCCACCACAGCCAGGGCGCTCGCCGCTGCGGGCCACATCCGTCTGTTCATCAGCACGCCTCCAGCGCGTCGCCGTTCACGTGCTCACGTCCGCCTCCCCGGCGGCGTGGGCCTTACCCAGCACCCAAGCCGACCCGGCTGGGAGTCTGCTGAACGTCGGCTCGTCGTGCGGTGTGGCGTGGCTCGATGTGTGATGTGGATCGAGGTGCGGTTTGACCGGTGCCGTCGGGTCAGCCGATCGGCGGGGCCGCAGCTGCAGCACGATCACGCCCGCCAGGATGACGAGGCCCCCGGTGATCTGCACGAGCGTCATCCGCTCGTCGTACACGAGGGCCACGGCAGCCGCCGCGACGAGTGGCTCGATGCTGGAGAGGATGCCGGCTCGAGGTGCACCGATCCTGGTGACGCCCCAGGTGTGGAACGACATCGCGAGCAGGGTGCCGACGAGCACGTATGTCAGAACCCATCCGTAGACCGCCGGATCGACGCCGAGCGACAGCGGAGCGTGCGTCACGGTGGCGGCCAGGGTCACCGTCACGAGAGCCGATGTCGCCACGATGGCCGTCATGAGCGTGACGTCGGCCTCGGGCGGGAGCGAGGATGCAACGATCGTGTAGATCGCGTAGCTCAGGGCGGCGGTGAGAGACAGCGCGACCCCCGCCCCGGACACGTCCCTGAAGCCACCCAGCCCGAGCAGGAGCAGCATGCCCACGGCCGAGCAGCCGAGGGCGGCCAGCATGCGCCGCGTCGGAGACTCCCGCCTGGTGAGGAAGCCGATGATCGTGATGATGGCGGGGTACGTGTAGACGAGAAGGACGGCGAGGCCGGCATCCATGACGGCGATCGCGCCGAAGTAGGTGAGGCCCTGCACGGCGTACCCGACACCCCCCAGGCCGATGCACGTCAGCGCGACGCGCCGGCTCACCCGCGCAGGACGACGGAGCATGACGACAACCCAGAAGGCGAGGGCGCCGATGGCGAAACGCCAGAGCATGAGGGTCTCGACGGTGACCTCGTGCGCGTAGGCCCCCTTGGCGAAGACGACGGACAGCCCATAGCACGACGCCGCTGCCATGACGAACAGCGCGCCACGGGGATCGACCCTTGACGCGGGTGCAGACTCACTCACGACGGGACCGTATGCCGTTCGCCTCCTATCGAGATAGCCTGAGTTCCCGATAGCAGGCCTAGGAGAATCCTTGACCACGTTGCATCAGCTGCGCTGCTTCCTCGTGGCCTACGAGGCGGGCTCTCTCACGGCCGCGGCGGCCCGGCTCGGCCACGCGCAACCGTCGGTGTCCGAGCAGGTGCGCATCCTCGAGCGTTCTCTCGGGGCCCGGCTCTTCGAGCGGGTCGGGCGCGGGCTGGTGCCGACCGAGGCTGCCCACGAGCTGCGGCCGCACGCCGAGCAGGCCCTCGGTGCGGTTGCCGCGGGGGCGCAGGCGGTCCGGGCCGTCAACGAGCTGGAGACCGGCACCGTCCGCTTCGGCGTCTTCGGGGCCACGCGACTCTACCTGTCCGGCGCCGTCGTGCTCGAGGTGCTCCGGCGTCATCCGGGGGTCCGGGTCGAGCAGGTCGGGCGACACACCACCGACGTCGTGGACCAGCTACGCCGCGGCCGGCTGGAGGCGGCGCTCGTCTCCCTGCCCGTCGACGACGCCAACCTCGAGGTGCACCCCGTCACCAGCGACGAGCTGGTCTACGTGAGCGCATCCGCCGAGCGGCTCGGCCGGCCGGTATCGGGGGCTCGGCTCGGCCAGGCGCGCCTCGCTCTCGCCTGGGCCAGTTGGGCCGAGCTGGACGTGACCCGGATCCGGCTCGCGAGCATGGTCGAGGCGACCGGCCACCCGCTGCGGGCCAGGGTCGAGGTCGAGGATGTCGAGATCGCCCTCGAGGTTTCCGAGTCGGGAGAGGCCGACACCATCATCGGCCTTGGTGCGATTCACGCCCTCGGTGACCGCATCTCCTCGCGGGTGGGCTGGGTTCCTTTGCGTCCCAAGCTCTTCGAGCGCTTCGCCATCGTCCACCGGCGTGGTGCGGTGCTCTCGCCCGCGACGATGCTCATGGTCGAGGTCGTCTCGGCCCGTTTGCGGGCTGTGAAGCGCGGGGCGCGTCAGCTTGGTCGGGTACGGGTGCCGGGATGACGGGGGAGATCCAGGCGAGCGGTGCGTCTCAGGATCCGGGCACCCGGGGGACGATGGTGGACGAAGGCGGCTGGGCGGCATACCTTTGCTGGCATGCGTTCGGCGCAGCTCCTCCTTCGCTGCCGCGGCGAGGCCTGATCCCCGGCCTTCCTCGTCGCGGAGTTCGCCGTGTCCGGCCGGACACCCACAGCGACGAGAGAGCAGAGCGAGATGATCCACCCCCAGCAGCCGAGCGGGATGCCCTTCCAGAAGTACGTGCCCTTCCACGAGCAGATCGTCGTCGACCTGCCCGACCGCACCTGGCCCGACAAGCGCATCGAGAAGGCGCCGCGCTGGTGCGCGGTCGACCTGCGCGACGGCAACCAGGCCCTGATCGACCCGATGAACACCGAGCGCAAGCTGCGGATGTTCCAGATGCTGGTGAAGCTGGGCTACAAGGAGATCGAGGTCGGCTTCCCGTCGGCCAGCCAGACCGACTACGACTTCGTCCGTGAGCTCATCGAGGGTCGTCACGTCCCCGACGACGTGACCATCCAGGTGCTGACCCAGTGCCGGGACCACCTCATCGAGCGGACCTACGACTCGCTGCGCGGGGCGAAGCAGGCGATCGTGCACTTCTACAACTCGACCTCGGTGCTGCAGCGGCGCGTCGTGTTCGGGCTCGACCAGGACGGCATCGTCGACATCGCGGTCCAGGCGGCCCGGCTGTGCCGCAAGCTCGAGGAGATCCTTCCCGACACGGCGATCTACTACGAGTACTCGCCGGAGTCGTACACCGGCACCGAGCTCGACTTCGCGGTGCGGATCTGCAACGAGGTCATCGAGGTCATCGACCCGACCCCCGACCACAGGATGATCGTCAACCTGCCGGCCACCGTCGAGATGATCACCCCGAACGTCTACGCCGACTCGATCGAGTGGATGGTGCGTCACCTCGCGCGGCGCGAGTCGGTCGTGGTCTCGCTGCACCCGCACAACGACCGGGGCGAGGGCGTCGCGGCAGCCGAGCTCGGCTACCTGGCCGGTGCCGACCGCATCGAGGGCTGCCTGTTCGGCAACGGGGAGCGCACCGGCAACGTCGACCTCGTCACGCTCGGGATGAACCTCTTCAGCCAGGGCATCGACCCGCAGATCGACTTCTCGGACATCGACGAGATCCGACGTACCGTCGAGCACTGCAACCAGCTGCCGGTCGGGGAGCGGCACCCGTGGGGCGGCGATCTCGTCTTCACGGCGTTCTCGGGGTCGCACCAGGACGCGATCAAGAAGGGCTTCGAGGCGATGGAGCACGACGCGCAGGAGGCCGGCAAGGGCGTGGACGACATCCCCTGGGGCGTGCCCTACCTGCCGATCGACCCGCACGACGTCGGACGGACCTACGAGGCGGTGGTGCGCGTCAACAGCCAGTCCGGCAAGGGCGGGGTCGCCTACATCATGAAGACCGAGCACCAGCTCGACCTGCCGCGGCGCCTGCAGATCGAGTTCTCCGGCGTCGTGCAGCGCGGCGTCGACCAGGACGGCGGCGAAGTCTCGCCGGCCGAGCTGTGGGCCAGGTTCAAGGACGAGTACCTGCCCAACGCGGAGGCCCCGTGGGGCCGGTTCGAGCTGCTGAACGTCAACGTCGACTCGCCCGTCGACGGCAACACGACGACCGAGGCGGTGCTGCGCGACGGCGGCTCGGAGGTCACCGTCAAGGGGGTCGGCAACGGCCCGATCGCGGCGTTCATCGACGCCGGGACCCGGATCGAGGGCGCGCCGGTGGACGTTCGCGTCCTCGACTACGCCGAGCACGCCCTGTCGGCTGGCGGCGACTCGCTGGCGGCGGCATACGTGGAGTGCGCCGTCGGCGAGCGGGTCCTGTGGGGCGTCGGGATCGACCCCTCGATCGTGACCGCGTCCCTCAAGGCGATCGTGTCCGCGATCAACCGGGCCGAGCGCGACGCGGTGGTCGCCCGGACCTGATCTGTCGATCGGGAATCGTGCACTGTCGATCGGGAATCGTGCACGTTCGACCGGTAATCGTGCACTGTCGATCGGGAATGGTGCAGGGTGCCCCGACCCGGTTGTGGGACGATTCCGGCTGTGCGAGCGACGGTCGGGACGGCGGTGCTGCGCGCCGTCGGTGCCGTGATGCTCGTCGGCGGGCTGGCGATGCTGGTCGTGCCGCGCCCGGTCTTCACCCCGATCACCCACTGGGTCGTCGTCGTCACGTGCCTGGTCGCGGTGGCCGCCGCGCTGCTGGTCCGGGTCTCGCAGCGGGTCCGCACCACGCTCGGCTCCCGATGGGCCGGGCCGGGGCTCGCGGCGGTGGGCGGTGCCGTCGGAGCGGTCGTCGGCGAGGTGATGCGCTACCCCTACGGCTGGGACGCGGCGGTGGTCATGGGCTACGCCCGGCGGCTCGAGGCCGGGATGCCGCTGACGTCCGGCGACTACCGCTACCTGTCGATGTACCCCAACAACCTGCCGCTGCTGGCCATCGACCGCTCCGGTGCGGCGCTCGCCGCCCGGCTCGGGCTCTCCCCGGACGCGGTGCTGCTCGCTGCTGGCGCCGTGGGCCTCGCGGCGACGGTCTGGATCACCCATCGGGTCGTCCGGCGGTGTGCCGGGCCGGTGGCGGCCGCTGTTGCCGCGCTGCTGGTCACCTGTTTCGTCGGGCTGTCCCCGTGGATGGCGGTCCCCTACACCGATGTTTTCGCAGTGCCGTTCGTCATGGCGACGATCGCCCTCGCGGCCGAGGCGTGGTCGGTGCGTGGTGCGCAGCGGTGGATCGCCTGGGCCGGGGCCGTCGCCTGCGGGGTGGTCGCCTTCGTCGTCAAGACCACGCCCGTGGTGATCGTCGTGGCGGTGGTGATGGTCATCGCCCTGGACACCCTGCCCACCCGACGGGGGGACGAGGCGGCGCGTCGGAGCGAGGGATCGACGCGGGTGCGCGTGGCGCGCGCCGCAGCGGTCGCGGCCCTCACCGTCCTGACGTTCGCGGGAGGCGCCGCGGGGGTGACGCAGCTGGCCCGGCAGGCCGGCGGCGCCGACCTGAGCAGGGTCGACACCGCCCGGTCGGCACCGGTGATCTGGTGGGTGGCCAACGGCATGATCGAGATCGACGCAAGGACCTTTACCTCGTACGGCGGGTACAGCCGCAGCATGGTGGAGGCCATCGAGGGACGCACCCAGGCCGGGATGAGCGCCTACGCACGAGACTTCATGGAGGACCGCTGGGCCGAGCGGGGGCTGCCCGGCATGCTCGCCTTCTACGCCGAGAAGGCCGTCTGGAACTGGAACGACGGCATGTTCATGGCCTGGGGCGAGGGCAGTGACGCGAGCCAGCGACCCTACGCGCACAACCTGCTGGCCGGTGCGCTCCAGCAGGTCAACGGCTACCACGGGCGCTGGTATCCGGTCCGGGCGAGCGTCACCGAAGGGGTCTGGGCGGCGGTCGTCCTGCTCGCGGGGGCCGGTCTGCTGCGAGCCCCGTTCCGGCGGGACGTGCTGCTGCTGGCGTTGTCCACCCTCGGCATCGGGATCTTCGTGCTGGTTTTCCAGGGTCGGTCACGCTACCTGCTGAGCTTCGTCCCGGTCGTCGTCGCCCTCTCGTGCGCGGTGCTGCCGTCGTTGCGCAGCGTGCTGGGTCGTGGTCGCCTCGGCCGAAGGATTGTCCGCGCCGGCTGTGGAGAGGGCACAAGCGTTCAATTTGGGCACAAACCCGGGTAACTTGCCGGCCATGCCGCGCCCTGGTTGGAGGAAGCCGGTGTCGGACCGACGGTTGTCGGACCTGGCCTCGGTCGGTCTGTTGATGAAGGTGTTCCCGCCGGGCGTGGTCGACGAGGTGATTGCCCGCTGTGGTCGGACCGAGCAGCGCCGGCGGGCGCTGCCAGCCAGGTCGGTGGCGTACTTCACGATGGGGATGGCGTTGCACTCACACGGCTCCTACCACGACGTGCTCTCGCTGGTCTCCGACGGGATGGCGTGGGCGGACCGGGACGAGGTGAGACGGCGACTGGCGAACAAGGCGGCCATCTCACATGCGCGAGATCGGCTCGGGCCCGAACCGATGAGAGGCTTGTTCGAGCGGGTTGCCGTCCCACTGGCGGCACGCGACGCGCCCGGCTCATGGCTGGCCGGTCGGTGGCTGGTCACCATCGACGGGACCTGCCTGGACCTGGCTGACACGCCGGCGAACAGGGCACATTTCGGCCGGCCTGCCGTGCTGGAAGGCGAGCCGGCCCCATTCCCACAGGCCCGGGTGGTCGCCGTGGCCGAGTGCGGCACGAACGCGATATTCGACGCGGCCGTCGGCCGGTACACGACATCTGAGTCAACCCTTTCCGAGGACCTGTTGGCCCGGTTGACTCCAGGGACGTTGTGTCTGGACGACCGTGGCCGCTACAGCCGTACCGCGTGGGAGACCGCATCCCGGACGGGAGCGCACCTGCTCTGGCGAGTCGCGGACAACCGGCCCCTCGACTTCGTGACCGAGCTGCCGGACGGGTCCTACCTGGCCGAGATGCTCGAGCCTCATGCCGCCCGACATCCACGGCACCCGAGGAGAGTCCGCGTGATCGAGCAGGTCGAGGCGGGGGCTGGTCGGAAGGGGGACCGCCAACGGTTGATCACCACTCTGCTCGACCCGGACGAGGCGTCCGCGGCTGAGCTGACGGCTGCCCACGGTCGACGGTGGGAGCTCGACGCGGCGTTGGACGAGCTGAGGACCGGGCGAAGCCGGCCGCGGCCGGCGCTGCGCAGCAGGTCCCCGGACCTGGTCGTCCAGGAGATCTGGGGTCATCTGTGCTGCCACTACGCCATCCGGACCCTGCTGGTGCCGACTACGCCCGACAGGCCCGGCCCCGCCCGCAGCCTGGTACGCCGCGGCGTCGGGCCAGCTTCGGACGGGACATCGCCAGCCCGATGATATCGACCCCAAGTGCGGTTCGGGGGCCTCTTTTCGGCTGGGCCGTCCATACGTCGGCAAAGCGCTTCGGAACACAAATTGAACGATATTCAGCCGGGTAGGTGAGACCTGGACCCCGGATTGCCTGAGGTCAGGGTCACGCCCGGACCCAGATGCGATCCAGGTGCCCTTGACAACGCTTCCACACCTCCGCTCTACTGACAGCGTCGAGGCCCCACGCACATTGCAGATGATCCTTCGGCTCATCGCGATCGGCTTTGCCGTGAATGTGTGCGACGAGGCACCACACTCACGAGAAAGTGCCCCTCAAGATGTCACGACCACGG
>NZ_JBDIAQ010000032.1:0-27872 GCF_039812505.1 Intrasporangium sp.
CATCACCCCAGCGTGACCGCACACGATCACCGAGGCCAGCCCCGCACCTCGGCGGTCAGAGGCGAAGCCTCGTTAGTGATTCCGGTGGCCGGGCGGGGTCCGATGGTGCGGCGGCACGACGGCCCGCCCGGCCCGACAGGTCAGTGCTCCGCGTGCGCCTTCTCGGTCTCGTGCTCCAGGACCTTGCCCGTCCTCGCGTCGATCTCCAGCTCGTGCCTGACCGGGCCGGTGGTGATGACGTTGGCTTCCCAGATGACGGCGCCGTGCGAGTCGTCCAGCTCGAGCTCGACGACCCGCCCGCCGGAGACGGTGCGCGCCGCCGTCCGCAGGGCCTCGCTGTAGGACACGTCGGCTCGGTCCAGCCGGTCGTGGGCCTTGGCGACCTTGGCTGCGCTGTGGTCGGGGCGGTTGGCGATGACCTTGTTCTTCACCGCATCGACATGCACCTCATGGACCGCCGCCCTGGTGACGACGTCGAGCTCCCAGACGACGGTGCCCGAGCTGCGCTCGAGCTCGATCGACAGGATCCGCCCCGACGGGAGGGCAGTGCGGGCCGACGCTGCCGCGGCCTGTGGGGTGACCGTTACGGCGGCGAGGAGGTCGGCACCGGGCGTCTTCGGCGCGGACCCGGGTGAGGTCGATGAGGAGGGGGAGGCCGAAGGCTGGGTCGCGGTCCCCGTCGGCCGGGTGGTGGGCGCGGTCGTCCCTTCCGCAGCGTCGGGCTGGGTCGACTGCGCAGGGGTGACAGTGGTCTCCGGAACCCCCACGCCACATGCCGTCAGCAGGCCGGCCAAGGCCAGGCCACCGACCACCGTGGCCATGCGACGGCGGCGGGTCTTCGTTGTCGTTGTCGTCATCGGAGTGCTCCCTTCGTGACCCCGTCCGTCCGGTCGGGGACGGTCCCACTGTGCGACAGACGTGCTGAAGCAACCCTGAAGGCTGTCCGGGCGCGCTTCAGCCACGCTTCAGGTCGGCCGTGACATGCTCGACGGGTGCGGGTGCTTGTCGTCGAGGACGAACGTCGTCTCGCCATGGCGCTGCAGCGTGGGCTGCGCGCCGAGGGGTTCGACGTGGACGTGGCCCTCGACGGGACGCTCGGGCTGGCCATGGCCCTCGAGGGCGGCTACGACGTGATCGTGCTCGACATCATGCTGCCGGGCCTCAACGGCTATCGGGTCTGCGCGAGGCTGCGGGCGGCCGGTGACCTGACACCGATCCTGATGCTGACCGCCAAGGACGGCGAGTACGACGAGGCCGAGGCGCTGGACACCGGTGCGGACGACTACCTGACCAAGCCCTTCTCCTACCTGGTGCTCGTCGCCCGGCTCCGGGCCCTGTTGCGCCGCAGCGGCCGCACCGGCGGCCAGCCCATCGGTGTCGGGGACCTGACGATCCTCCCCGCCGCTCATCGTTGCCTTCGCGGTGACGACGAGATCACGCTGACACCAAGGGAGTTCGCGATCCTCAAGTTGCTGGCCGAGCGGCCGGGAGAGGTCGTCACGAAGCCGCAGATCATCGACGAGGTGTGGGACCAGGCCGACGAGGTGGACCTCAACGTCGTGGAGGTCCACGTCAGTGCGCTGCGCCGCAAGATCGACGCCCCCTACCAGCGGCGCAGCATCGAGACCGTCCGCGGAGTGGGCTATCGGTTGGTCGCCGATGCGCCCTAGGCTGCCTCCCACCTCGGTGCGCGCCCGGGTGACCGTCGGCGCCATCCTCGTGGTGGGGCTCGCCCTGCTGGCCGTGGGTGTCGTGGTCGTCACGGTCGTCCGCGACGGGATGGTCGGCGGTGTCGAGGCGTCGGCGCAGGCCAAGGCCCGCAGTGTCGCCACCCTCGCCGCGGCCGGCCAGCTCCCGCCCCTGCTGGAGGTGGACTCGCTGGATAGCACGCTCCTGCAGGTCGTCGATGCGGACGGACACGTGGTCGCCGCGTCGGCGCAGCTGGCCGGCCTCGGTCCGCTCGCCGGTGCCGGGCCGCCACCGGCGGCGCCCACCGCGCAGACCCTGGGGATCGTGCTGCCCGGCGAGCCGGCGCGCACCTTCCAGGTGGTCACCCTGCGCGCCGCGACACCGACCGGGCCGGTGACGACGTATGCCGCCGTGTCCCTCGAGGATGTCGACCGGGCACTGGCGTCGCTGACCTCGCTGCTGACGGTCGGGCTGGCGACCGCGCTCGTGGTGATCGGCCTGGTCACCTGGTTCGTCGTGGGCCGGGCTCTGGGCCCGGTCGAGGCGATCCGAGCCGAGGTCGACCGGATCAGCAGCACCGACCTCGGACGCCGGGTCCCCGTGCCGGACTCGCGCGACGAGATCACCCGGCTCGCGCTGACGATGAACCGGACGCTCGACCGGCTCGAGCAGTCGGTCGAGCGCCAGCGCCAGTTCGTCGCCGATGCCTCCCACGAGATCCGCAGTCCCGTTGCGTCCCTGCGCACCCAGCTCGAGGTGGCGCTGGCACACCCCGAGATCGCCGACTGGGCCGACGTCGCCGAAGGCGTCCTGGCCGACACGGAGCGGTTGCAGGCCCTGGTGGGCGACCTGCTGGTGCTGGCCCGGCTCGACGCCGGCGAGGGCGGGGAGCGCAGCGCGGTCGACCTCGGCACCCTGGTCGACGAGGTCGTCTCACGTCGCCCGCACTCGCAGGTGCCGATCGAGACGACTTGCCCAGCTGGGGTTCTCGTGACCGCGAACGGAGCACAGCTGACGCAGGTGCTGGACAACCTGCTCGACAACGCCCAGCGCCACGCCCGCACCTTCATCCGGGTGGCGGTCTGGTCCGGTCCGGGATCGACGGGTGAGGTCGGGTCGGCGGGTGCCGCCGCCCCGCGGGCCTGCGGACACATCGAGGTCCGCAACGACGGGCCGCCCGTCCCGCCCGGTGACCGGGAGCGGATCTTCCGCCGCTTCGTCCGGCTCGACGAGGCCCGGGCGCGCGATGCGGGCGGTAGCGGCCTTGGCCTGCCGATCGCCCGCGAGATCGTCCGGGCGCACGGCGGGGACCTCACCGTGGTCGACGCAGGCGACGAGTCCCGCTTCCTGGTGACCCTGCCGGCGGCGACCTGACCGGCCGGAGGCTCCTGCTCTGGTCCCGCCTGACGATCGTTGTCCGTCACGACGGCTGACGGCCGTTCCGCACCATCCGCTCCCGGCATGGGGCCGAGGCTCAGGACGCACAGTCGACTGCGACTGCGAGAGCATCGCAGATCTCCCGCATCCGGGCCTCGGCCACCCGTCCCAGGCGCTCGACAAGGATCGCGGTCGAGACGGTTTCGACCGAGTCGAGGTTGACCACCGAGCGCAGGGGCACCGGGTCGTCACCGGGTTCGAGCACAACCTCGCTGGGGCGGTCTCGGATGGTGGTCGTGCACGGGGCGACGAGTGCGCGGCGATGGCGGGGAATGACGGCATCACGAGACAGGACGACGACGGGTCGACGGCCGATCGCCGCCATCTCGCACCACCACACCTCCCCACGCGCAGGCAGCTCGGTCACGAGGCCGCAACCGCCCGTCGGAACGAGGCCAGGTCCCCCCACGCGTCCGGCTCGTCGAGCGGGTGTGCGTCGTACGCGGCGTAGCCAGCGTCCACTTCGGCTGCGCGATGGCGAGCCAGCAGGGCGGCGAGTGCCTCGTCGACAAGCGCGGAGTCCCGCTTCCCGGAAGCCCGCCGGGCGCTCTCGAGGAGCTCGGTGTCCACAGTGGTGCTCAGGCGTGTGCGACTCATGCCACGATCATGCTACGAGGCGCCGACTCCACGCTGGCGTCAGCAGCGGATCGGGTGTGCGTCGGGATTGTGGTGTCGGGCCCGAGAATCTCGTCGGGGCCTGATTGGTGAAGGGTGCGTCAGTAATCACGTGATGGGCCGACCTGCACAAACCCCGTCGAACGACACGACCATGACTCACACCCGCAGCGGATCGAGTGGGCATAAACGGTTGGAACGCTGTCGCCGTGGCCATCTACGCTCGACGGGACATGCGAGACTTCCCGCCCCCCGTCGGCGCCTACGTCGAACGGACCGCCGACCAGCCGGACACCCGATCACCCCGGGCGTTCCTGCGTTGGGTCATCGGTCAGCAGGGCAGCGTCTTCTGGTGGGGTCTGCTCGCTGCCCTCATGTGGATGGCACCGCAGACCCTCGGCCCGTGGGTCGTCGGCCGAGCCATCGACACCGGCATCGTCACCGGGGATGCCGGTGCAACGGCACGGTGGGTGCTGCTGCTGGCCGTCGTCACCGTGATCGGCGCCGTCTCCGGGATCGTGCTGCACACCTTCATCGTCAAGGAGTGGCTCATCGCCCTCTACGGCACGACCAAGCTGGTCACCCGCAAGGCCCTGCAGCTCGGCCATGTCCTGACCCGGCGCACCCCCACCGGGGAGGTCCTGTCGGTCTCGGGCAGCGACGGCGACCAGTTCGGCGCGCTGATGGAGATCACGACCCGCGCCGTCGCGCAGCTGGTCGCCTACCTGGTCGTGGCGACCATCGTGCTGCAGACCTCCGCCCGTATGGGCCTGCTCGTCCTGGTCGCCGCGCCGCTGCTCGTCGTGCTCGGTATGCCGCTGCTGCGCCCGATGCAGCGCTGGCAGGGTGTCGAACGGTCCCGCAACTCCGAGCTCACCTCGATGGCGACCGACATCGTCGGCGGCCTGCGGATCCTGCGCGGGATCGGCGGTGAGCAGACCTTCGGCGGCAACTACGCCGCCCAGTCCCAACGCGTCCGCAGTGCGGGCGTCGCGGCCGGGCGGTGGCAGGCGGCGGTCGAGTCGGTGGGCGTCCTGCTCTCCGGTGGGTTCGTCGTCGCGCTGCTCTGGTCGGGCACCCGCGAGGTGGCCCAGGGGCGCCTCACGGTAGGGGAGTTCGTCAGCTTCCTCGGCTACGGGCTGTTCCTCGTCCAGCCGATGCGCACCTTCGTCGAGTTCGCCCAGAAGTGGACCCGCTCGCTCGTCTCGGCCCGCAAGGCAATCGCCGTCCTCGAGCAGCAGCCCCCCTGGCCGCACCCGGACGTCCCGGAGCACCTGCCCCACCACGCGGTGATCCACGACCAGGCGTCCGGGGCGACGATCCACCCCGGTCGGCTGACCATGGTCGTCTCGTCGGTGACCGACGACTGCGCCGCGCTCGCCGACCGGATCGGCCGGTACCTGCCCGCCGAGGCGGGCGCCCGGGTCAGCGACGAGATACCGGAGGAGCTGGTGGGCCGAGCGGCTCGCCGGGAGAGCCGGGCCCGGGCCAGGGCTCGGGCCGAGCAGGCGCGCCGCGACGAGACCCGGGCCCGCCGCCCCTGGGGGGTCACCGTAGGTGGCGTCGACCTCTCCCGGGTCGAGCTCGACGAGGTCCGCAGCCGCATCCTGGTGAGCGACCCCACCCCGCAGGTCTTCGCCGGCACCCTCCGCGAGGCGATCGACCCACGTGGCACGCTCACCCGAGGCGCTGCCGAGCAGGCGCTGTACACCGCGGCGGCCGACGACGTCTTCGACGCGCTCCCCGGCGGCTGGCAGGGCCGCCTCGACGAGCGGGGCCGCGGGCTCTCCGGCGGTCAGCGGCAGCGGCTGGTGCTGATGCGAGCCCTGGCCGCCGACCCGGAGGTCCTCGTCCTGGTCGAGCCGACGAGTGCGGTCGACGCCCACACCGAGGCCCGGATCGCCGAACGGATCGGCCAGCACCGCCGGGGGCGCACCACGGTGGTCATGACGGCCAGCCCGCTGCTGCTGCACCACGCCGACGAGGTCATCCTCGTCGAGGCCGGCCGGGCCACCGCGCGCGGCCGGCACACCGACCTGCTCGCCGGCTCGGCGGCATACCGCTCGGTCGTGGTCCGGGACGAGGCACACGCGGCCGGATCTCCCCAGTCCGCACCGGCGGCCGATCCCGGTCGGGCACCCCGGCCCGCACCTCGTGAGCCCCACGGCCCGGGCGAGCTGCACGAGCCGCTCACCCCCCGACCCGAGGAGTGGTGAGCGATGAGCCGTGTCGAGATCGCCGACGTGTCCCCGCTGCCGCCCGTGCTCGCCCGCGCCTCCGCGTCCACCTGGGACACCACCACCCCCCGCGAGAGCGTCCCGGACCAGCTGCGGCCGCCACGCCACGCGACGCCGCGCCAGCGAGCCCGGGCGCTGCGCACCCGGCACCTGCTGCGGGAGCGGCGGGCCGGGGAGTTCGTGGCCGCGACCATGCACCCCGAGCACGGCCTGCCGATCGCGCAGGAGCGCCAGGTCGTCTCGTTCGTCGGCGGGCTGCTGCGGGACCGGCGCGGCTGGGTCGCCGTCGTCGTGCTCGCCAACGTGCTCGCCGCCACGGCCGGGCTGCTCGTGCCGCGCTTCCTCGGGATGCTCGTCGACCAGACGGTCGCGCACCTGCACGACCACCGGACGGGTGCCGCCCTGGCCGGGGCGAACGCGATGGCGCTGCTCGTGGCCGGGCTCGTCGTCCTGCAGGCGTGTTTCACCTTCGCGGCCAAGGCCTCGGCGGCGGTCCTCGGTCAGGGTGTGCTGGCCGCGGCCCGCGAGTACGTCGTCCGGGCGATCCTCCGGCTGCCCCTGGGCAGGGTCGAGTCGGCCGGCTCGGGCGACCTGGTGACCCGCGTCACCCGCGACGTCGGCACGATGAGCGAGTCGGTGCGGTGGGCCCTGCCGGAGTCGATCGTCGCCTCGGTCAGCGTGGTGTTGACGATCGTCGCGATGGTGGCGAACTCCTGGGTGCTCGCGCTGCCGTCGATCGTGCTGATGACGGTCGCCCTGGTCCAGGTGCGGCGCTACCTCACGCGGGCGCCCCGAGGCTACCTCACCGAAGGCGGCACGTACTCCCGGATCAACACCACCCTGACCGAGACCGTCGAGGGCGTGCGCACCGTCGAGGCCCTGCGGCTGGGCGGGCACCGGCTCGAACGGGGCGACCTCGACATCGAGCTGTCCGCCCAGGCCGAGCGCTACACCCTCACGCTGCGCAACCTGCTCTTCGCGGTCATGGACCTCGCGTTCGGCATGCCCCGGGTCCTGGTGCTGCTGCTCGGCGCGCTCGGCTACGCGAGCGGCTGGGCGAGCCTGGGCCAGGTCACCACCGCGGTCCTCTACACCGAGGTGCTGTGGGGTCCGTTCGACATGCTCGTCTCCACTCTCGACCGGGTCCAGGTCGGCATGGCCTCGACGACGCGCCTGCTCGGCATCGCCACCGTCCCGCCCGACCGTGCGGCGGGACCCGACGAGCCCACGGGTGTCGAGCTGCTGGGTCGCGACCTGCGCTACGCCTACCGCGAGGGTCACGACGTGCTCCACGGCATCGACCTGCACCTGCGCCCGGGCGAGCGGCTCGCCATCGTCGGCCCGTCCGGCTCGGGCAAGTCGACCCTGGGCCGGCTCATGGCCGGGATCCACGGTCCGCGCACCGGCTCGGTCACCGTGGGCGGTGTCGAGCTGACCCGGCTGTCGCTGGCCCGGCTGCGGAGCGAGGTCGCCCTCGTCACGCAGGAGCACCACGTCTTCATCGGCACCCTGCGCGACAATGTCGCGCTCGCCCGCGAGGGTGCCGACGACGCCGAGGTCCTCGCCGCCCTGCGGGAGGTCGAGGCGGACGAATGGGTCGCGCGCCTGCCCGGCGGCCTCGACACGAGGGTCGGTTCCGGCAACCTCGCGCTCGCCCCGGGGCGCGCCCAGCAGGTCGCCCTGGCCAGGCTGATCCTGGCCGACCCGCACACCGTCGTGCTCGACGAGGCGACCTCGCTCATCGACCCGCGGACGGCCCGTCACCTCGAGGGCTCGATGAGCGGGCTGCTGGCCGGTCGCACGGTCGTGGCGATCGCGCACCGGTTGCACACCGCGCACGACGCCGACCGGATCGCGGTGGTCGTCGACGGACGGATCGTCGAGCTCGGCAGCCACGAGCAGCTCGTCTCCCGGCAGGGGGAGTACGCCGCGCTCTGGCGGGCCTGGACGAGCTGACCCGACGCCGGTGGCGGCCCGTCCCGCCGGCAGGTTCGGGAGACCGGGAGTGGCAGGTCGGCGCAGGAGGGTACATGGTGGGCAGGGACGCGCCCCGACGATCCCGTCGGCACGTCCGTCCCGCAAGCCCCACACATCGAACACCGGAGGTTGAGAATGTCCATCGCATCGCGCGTGGCCAACGTGATGAGTTCCATCGAGGAGATGTCGGGGCTCGACGGCGTGTCCCAGCCGATCGTCGACTGGGTCGGCAAGGCGGTCCGTCCGGCCATCGTGCGCAACACCCTGAGCGGGGAGGTGATCGGCCATCCGCTGCACCCGCTCCTGACGGACGTGCCGATCGGCGCGTGGACCATGGCCGGCCTGCTCGACGTGGTCGGCGGCAGCTCGAGCGAACGAGCGGCCGACATCCTCGTCGCCACCGGGATCGTCTCGGCCCTGCCGACGGCGGCCAGCGGCCTGAACGACTGGTCCGACACCTACGGCCCGGAGACCCGGGTCGGCCTCGTCCACGCCGGCGCGGTCACCTCCGCCCTGGTGCTCTACACCCTGTCGGCACGCTGCCGGGCCCGGGGGAACAGGACGCGGGGCAAGGTGCTCGGCATGGTCGGTATGGGCGCGCTGCTGGCCGGGGGGTACCTCGGCGGTCACCTCAGCTTCGGCAAGGGCGTCAACGTCAACCGGGTCGCCTGGGAGGAGGGTCCCGGGGACTGGGTCGCGGTCCTGCCCGAGGCCGAGCTCGGCGACGGCGAGCACCGCAAGGTGGACGCCGACGGCACCGCCGTGCTCCTGTACCGGTCGGGCAGCGAGATCTGGGCCCTGTCCAACACCTGCTCCCACATGGGCGGGCCATTGGACGAGGGCACCTTCGCCGACGGCTGCGTCACCTGCCCGTGGCACGGGAGCATCTTCCAGCTCCGCGACGGTGAGATCCGGCGCGGCCCGGCCACCGCTCGGCAGCCCTCCTACGAGACCCGTGTCAACGACGGCCAGATCGAGGTCCGTCATGTCGGCTGAGCCGGGGGTCACGGCCGGCAACCCAGGACCCCGCCCCGACCCGGCCGGCGGCGGGCCCTGACCGAGATGTGCTGATCGGGCCCGGATCGCGGCGTGTGCCCGTATCGTCGGTGGTGGAGGTTGGGCGCCGGGGGGGCGAACAGCAGGCCAGAGAGTATGCCGCCGAGCCGGCTTGCGACCGGGCAGCACCGTCGGGAGCAGGGCTCGGCCGGGCACTGGCTGCGGGGCGCCCACCCTCCGCCAAGCCGACGTCGTGTGAGCCTGCACCGCCCGGGTGGCCGGCTGGGCGCCGGGACCCGGCTGGTCCGGTGGCCCCGCGGTCGTACGGGCGCCCGGCTCAGCCGAGTCGGACCGTCGCCGAGGCGAGCAGGATCCCGACGGCGAGGGCCAGCAGGACCAGCACGTCGACTCCCTTGTTGCGCACGGCGATCCCGCCGGCACGCGAGCGGGTCGCCACTGCCCTGATGAGCGCGGCCGCGGCGAAGCCGCCCGCCATCACCTGCCCGCCCAGCCGCACCTGTCCGAGCCAGAACAGGACCAGCCCGGCACCGACCGCGGCGGCGACGAGCCACCACGGCCCGAGGCGGCCGAAGCCGCTCCCGCCCACGGTCATCCAACGAGGCGCGCAGCAGCGGCCTGCTCGGCGGAGGCGACGATGTTGGTCAGCAGCATCGCCCTGGTCATCGGTCCGACCCCGCCCGGGTTGGGAGCGACCCAGCCGGCCACCTGCGTCACGTCGGCGGCGACGTCGCCGGCGATCCTGCCCTCGATCCGGCTCACGCCGACGTCGAGTACCGCGGCCCCGGGCTTGACCATGTCGGCGGTGATCATGTTCGGCACGCCGGCGGCGGCCACGACGATGTCGGCCCGGGCCACCTCGGCAGCCAGGTCCTTGGTGCCGGTGTGGCACAGCGTCACCGTGGCGTTCTCGGACCGGCGGGTCAGGACCAGCCCCAGCGGCCGCCCGACGGTCAGGCCACGCCCGACGACGGTGACCCGGGCCCCGGCGATCGGTACCTCGAAGCGACGCAGCAGCTCGACGATGCCCATCGGCGTGCAGGGCAGCGGAGCCGGCCTGCCCAGGACGAGCCAGCCCAGGTTCATCGGGTGCAGGCCGTCGACGTCCTTGGCCGGGTCCACTCGGGAGAGCAGGGCCAGCTCGTCCAGACCGGTCGGCTGCTGGACCAGGAAGCCGGTGCAGGCCGGGTCGGCGTTCAGCTCGTCGATGGCGGCCTCCACCTCGCCCTGAGTCGCCGTGGCCGGAAGCTCGTGGCGGATGCTGGTGATGCCGAGCTCGGCGCAGTCCCGGTGCTTCGCGGCGACGTACCACCGGCTCCCGGGATCGTCGCCGACCAGTACGGTGCCCAGGCCCGGGACGATCCCGTGCTCCTCGAGGGCCGCGACCCGCACCTTCAGCTCCGTCTTGATAGCGGTCAGGGTGGCCTTGCCGTCGAGGATCCGTGCCGTCACGGCGCCCAGTCTCCCACGTCGGACGCTCGACACCTGCCGCCCCCACGGTTGCCGGCCCCACGGCCCCGGCACGCCTTCGACAAGTCGGCAGCGTGTCTCCCGAGCATGCAGGTCGTGACGTGAGCCGCCCCTGGCGCAGGCCATCGCGTACGCCGCTCACTGCCCTCCCAGCGTCACGCGGGCATAGCTCGCCGACCAAGGGCGCACCTGCTCGAGCGCACCACAGGCCGCGACGGCGTCCGAGTCGGCGCCGAGCCGTCCGACGACCTGCAACCCGACGGGCAGCCCGTCGGCCAGCCCGGCCGGCACCGACGCGGCCGGGTGGCCCGAGAAGTTCAGCGGGAACGCGAGGGTCCAGCCGATGCCCGGGTCCACGCGGATGCCCTCGACCTGGTTCGGCCCCAGGGTCTGGCCGCGCTCGGGGGCGTTGGGCACGGGCAGGCAGGCGACCGTCGGTGTCACGAGCAGGTCGTGCGAGGTAAGAAGGACTGGACGAAGTCGAACACCTCGGTCCGGGCCACCTGCAACGCCTCGAAGTCGCGGACCGTCATGCGGGTCGCCTCGTCGACGTAACGCAGCAGCTGGCCCGGCAGCTGGTCCCGATGGGCAGCGAGCAGGTCGATCCCGTCGACGGCCAGCCGGTCGAGGACGAACAGGTTACGCGGTGCCACGAGACGGCACCACAGCTCGCCGATCTGGAACTGGTCCCGGGGCAGCGGGGTTCCGACCTGCTCGACGACCGCGCCGGCCTGCTCGAGCGCGGCGACCGCCGAGTCGACGACCTCCCGCACCCGCGGTTCGACCGGGAAGCCGCCGAAGTCGGGGCTGTAGGCGACCCGCAGCCCGTTGATGCCCCGCTGGTGCGCGTCGATGTCGTCGAACCGGTCGCTGCGGGCATAAGGGTCGCGAGGGTCCGGGCCGGAAAGCACCGCCAGCATGGTGCCGAGGTCCTCGGCGCTGCGGGTCAGCACGCCCTCGAAGCCGAACGGGTTGGTCCCGCCGAACGCGTTCGGGCGGGGGACGACCGGCACTCGTCCCCACGACTGCTTGAAGCCGACGACCCCGCACCACGCGGCCGGGATGCGCACCGAGCCGCCCACGTCGGTGCCCTCGGCGAACGGGAGCATCCCGCTGGCCACGGCCGCAGCTGCACCGCCTGACGAGCCCCCGGCATTGCGGCCCAGGTCGAACGGGGTGCTCGTCGGGCCGAAGAGCGGGTTGTCCGTCGTGCCACGGAAGCCGAGGACCGGGGCATTCGTCTTGCCGATGATGATCGCCCCGGCCGCCTCCATCCGCTGCGCCCAGACGCACGTCGCGTCGACCGTATGGTCGCGCAGGGCCGGTATGCCGCCGAGCGTCGCCGGCCAGCCCGGCTTGAACTCGAACAGGTCCTTGATCGCGGTCGGCACCCCGTGCAGCGGGCCGAGCTCCCGGCCCAGGGCCACCTGCTGGTCCGCCTCGGCAGCCCGTGTCATGGCCTCGTCAAAAGCCTTGTGCACCAAGGCATTCACCGCCGGGTTGACTCGCTCGACCCGCTCGATGGTTGCCTGCATCACCTCCGTCGGTGACACCTCCCGGTCCCGGATCGCCCGGGCGACCTCAGTGGCCGACGTGGTGGCAAGGTCCAGGCTGTCCACCCGGCCACTGTCCCACGGCCGGCCGGCGAGCCCCCGCTGCGTGGAGGATCGCCCACGTCTGCCCAACGGATCATGTCGGTGAGCGCGGCGATGACGACGAGAGTGGCACCCCCAGCGAGGGACGGCAGCCATCGGGACGCCCGGCTGTCCTTGGCACGGGACAGGTCGGCCACGCCGAACGCGATGAGGGCGACCGAGACCCACGTCATGCCAGCTCACCCAGCAGGCGCATCGTCTCCATGGCCACGCCGATCCCGTCCCGTCGCACGCGTTGTGACACGGCTGACGAGGTGATCCCCTCGCGGTCGGCGATCTCGCGTTGGGTCAGGCCGGCCAGCCGTCCTGCGAGGAGCCTGCCGGACACCACCGACAACGATCCGACGATCTGGTCCAGGCCGAGCAGGGCGGCGTTGACGGCGCTCCCCAGGGAGGGCTCATCGCTGGAGCGATAGATGGTGCGCGTCGTGCGGAGGGCAGGCCTCACGGCCAGCGACTCGGCGGCCTCGATGGCCTCGCGGGCGGCCCAGTAGCCGGGACCGTCATGAATGCCCCGTTGTGCGTCGAGCACCTGTATCGCGCCGCGCCCCAGCCCGAACCGCACATCGTGGGGCCGCAGCCCCGCCCGGATGTGGAACGAGGCCACCAGCGCGTCCCCCAGCGTGCGATAGACCCCCTGGAACTCATCCCCGGCGGTGACGACAGCCGGATCGAGGACCGGGTGCTCACGGTTGACGAGCTCGAGGGTGCCCACGATCGTGTTGTGCAGCGACTGTCGGTCCCTGGCCCGCCGCGACTCGACGATGTCACCGATGAGAACGCCCCATGTGAAGGCATGTGCTTCATACCTTTCATCTGAAAATCATACCTAAAGTGAACGGCAGTAGGCCACCGTCCGTCGACTCGTCGACCGAGTCGGGGGTTGTAGCGGAACGCGCCCAAGGCGAGGACGGGCCTCGGGTGCCGCGAGGATGCCGCGCTATTGCCAGCGCTACCATCTCTGAACACCTGGCCCGAGTCCGGCACGGTGCTCTACACCAGCGGACAGATCCTCCGGGAGTACCTGGCCGTCGCCACTCGTCCCCTGGCCCAGAACGGGCTCGGGATGGAGCAGTCAGCGGCGGTTGCCAATGTGCGTGCGCTCCGGACCCGCCTGCACCTGCTGGACGAGGACCACAAGGTCGGTGATCGTCTTTTGGAGCTGCTGGACGCCGTCGACTGTGCAGGTAAACAGGTCCATGACGCCAAGGTGGTCGCGACCATGCTCGTGCATGGGATCAGAACCCTTGTCACCCTCAACGTCGGTGACTTCGCGAGATTCAACGGTCACGTCGAGGTGGTCGGTCTCAGGTCGTAGTCGCGGGCGGGAGCCCGCGGACGACGAGCGGTTGGTCACCTTCGCTCGCTTTACGGTATGCCGCTCAGCCCGCTTGTTCGAGTCCCTTCGCGTGGGACCGTCGGGACCGGCGAGTCACGGGCCATGGACGAGGCGCTTCGGTTCGTGCTCGACCTTTGAGAGACGCGGTGCCCTCACTCATCGAGGACGGGCTGCCGTGCTCGTCGAGTTCGACGTTGCGGACGTCGTCCGTCGAGCCGTCGATGTCCACCGCGGACCTGTCCTCGCCGCGACGCGAAGACGCCGGGGCGACCCGGTGCTACACACGCGCGCAGCACCGGGATCCCTGGCAGCCTCGTCGGCCTCGGAGTCAGACCAGCCCGAGCCCCTTGACCGCGTCCCGCTCGTCGGCGAGCTCGGCGACCGAGGCGTCGATCTTGCCCCGGGAGAAGTCGTTGATCTCGAGGCCCTGCACGATCGACCAGGCACCGTCCTTGACCGTGACGGGGAAGGAGGAGATGAGCCCCTCCTGCACGCCGTACGACCCGTCGGAGACGACCGCCATCGAGGTCCAGTCGCCGTCGGCCGTCCCGGTGGCCACCCACGTGCGCGCTGCGTCGATCGTCGCCGACGCGGCGGACGCCGCCGACGAGGCGCCGCGGGCCGCGATGATCGCCGCGCCGCGCTTGGCGACCGTGGGGATGAACTCGTGCTCGATCCAGGCCTGGTCGCCCACCGCCTCGGCGGCGTTACGGCCGCCCACCTCGGCGTGGTAGACGTCGGGGTACTGGGTGGCCGAGTGGTTGCCCCAGATCGTCATCTTCCTGACCTGGGTGACTGGCACCTGCAGCTTGGCGGCGAGCTGGCTGATGGCCCGGTTGTGGTCCAGGCGGGTCAGCGCGGAGAAACGCTCGGTGGGGATGTCAGGCGCGTTGCTCATCGTGATCAGCGCGTTGGTGTTGGCCGGGTTGCCGGTGATGAGCACCTTCACGTCGTCGCTGGCTACCTCGTTCAGGGCCTTGCCCTGCGGGGCGAAGATGCCGCCGTTGGCCTCGAGCAGGTCGCCGCGCTCCATGCCCGGGCCGCGCGGGCGGGCGCCTACCAGCAGCGCGAGGCCGGCTCCGTCGAAGACCTTGGTCGGCTCGTCGCCGATCTCGACGCCGGCCAGCGTCGGGAAGGCGCAGTCGTCGAGCTCCATGACTACGCCCTCGAGCGCCTTCAGCGCGGGGGTGATCTCGAGCAGGCGCAGCTCGACCGGAGTGTCCGGTCCGAAGATCGCGCCGCTCGCGATGCGGAACAGGATGCTGTAGCCGATGTGACCGGCGGCGCCGGTGACGGCCACCTTCACTGGGGTTGTGCTCACGATGGGGGCCCCTCACGAGATGCGGTCTGGACCCTCCTGAAACTATCAGTCGACCGGGGTCGCGCCCGGGGCCGTTCCTGAGGGTCAGTCACTCCCGGACTGCCCGTATGACGTCCACACCGCCCCGCACGTACCAGCCGTGGAAGCTACGTCCTCCGTTTCCCACTTTTTGAGCGGATTTGTTGCACTGTGGCCGATTGATCTAGACTCAGCCCCGCTCGGGGTACCTACAGCGTATTTCCCCGCGGCACGGTGATGAAGGCTCGTTCCTGCTGGGTCCAGCGGGGCTATGCCTGGGACGCGGCGCCAAGCGACCCGCGAAGTGAAGCGAACGGCTGGGAAACGAGGAGGGCAGTGGTTCAGGGGAGTCACCGGCGCGCCCGCGTCATGGGTTTCGTCTGGGCAATCGTCGACGCGGTCGTGTGGGTGCTGGCCATCTACGTGACGCGCCTCATCCTCCTCGGGTTCTCCGTCGGGGTGTTCTCCACCGGCTTGGCCCTGGCTGCCGCCGTCGCCTTCGTCGCCCACCTCGTCATCGGCCACCTGGTCGGACCCTACGCGGCCGGCCACATCCGGCGTTCCTTCGACGAGGTCCTGGCCCTCACCGTCACGGTGCTGCTCAACTCGATCGGGCTGTTCGCCTGGTCGCTCTTCCACGAGGGCATGATCCCGCGCGGGACGGGACCGACCGCCGGCGCCTCCGCCCTGATCGTCATGTTCGCTCTGCGGTTCGCCGTGCGCACCTACCGGGCGCACCGGACGAGAGAGCGGGCGGGCGAGCGACGAGCATTGATCTTCGGCTCCGATGGCGCCGGGCGCCGTCTGCTGCACAACGTCATCCATGACGAGTCCAGCAAGATCACCCCGGTCGGCCTGTTCGAAGACGACCGGAGCAAGCAGCGCATCGAGGGCTACCGGCGGCTCGGCACTCGTCAGAACCTCGCCGCAGTGGCGATGCGGACCGAGGCCGACACCCGGATCATCGCCCTGCCCAACGCGGACTCGGCGCTCCTGCGTGACCTGTCCGAGCGGGCCTCAGAGGCCTGCCTGGAGGCTCTCATCCTCCCGCCGCCGCGCGAGATCATCGGGGGTCGGCCCACGCCGGGCGACCTGCGCCGCAAGCCCGTCCACCTGGACACCTCGATGATCAAGCGGCAGTTGACCGGCAAGCGGATCCTCGTCACCAGCGCGGGTGGCTCGTTCGGCTCCGAGCTGTGCCGGCAGATCGCGCAGTTCGAGCCGGGGCGGCTCATCATGCTCGACCGCGACGAGTCCGGCCTGCAGGCGACCCAGCTGAGCATGACCGGGCACGGCCTGCTCGAAAGCGACGACATCGTGCTGGCCAACATCCGCGACACCGAGGCCCTCACCCATATCTTCGAATGCACCCGGCCCGAGATCGTCTTCCACGCCGCGGCGCTGAAGCACCTCCCGCTTCTTGAGGCATACCCGCTCGAGGCCTGGAAGAACAACGTCCTCGGCACGCTCAACGTCCTCGAGGCGGCAGCCCGGGTCGGCGTCGAGGTCTTCGTCAACATCTCGACGGACAAGGCGGCGAACCCGACCTCGGTCCTCGGCTACAGCAAGCGCGTCGCCAAGCGGCTCACCGCCGGCTTCGCCGCGTGCGACCACGGACGATACGTGTCCGTCCGGCTCGGCAACATCCTCGGCTTGCGCGGATCGGTGGTCCACCTCTTCCGCGAGCAGATCGAGCGCGGGGACCCGGTGACGGTGACCCATCCGGCTGTGAAGCGCTACTTCATGCTCATCCCCGAGGCGTGCCGGCTCGTCCTCGAGGCCGCGACCATCGGCCGCGAGGGCGAGGTGATGGTCCCCGAGATGGAGGACCAGGTCAAGATCGTCGACGTCGCCGAGACGATGATCCGGATGAGTGGCCGCCACGACATCGAGATCACCTTCACCGACCTGCGCGACGGCGAGAATCTCGGCGAGGAGCTCTTTGCACAGGAGGAGGGCCGTCGCAAGACTGAGCACCCGCTCGTCGATAGCGTCGGCGTTCCTCCGATCTCGACGACGCAGGTCACCTCAACATCCTTCCTGAGCCACCACGCCGCTGCGGCGTGGATGGGCGGGGAGGCCACCACAGCCGTGCACCACCAAGCGGTGGCAGGGTGACCCGGCCCATTGTCGTCATCGGCTGCGGGGGGCACGGCAGAGAGGTTCACGACATCATCGAGGCGATCAACGACGCATCCCCGGCGTGGGACTTCTGCGGCTATCTCGATGACGCGCCGGACCCGACCAACGTTGCCCTGGTCAAGGCCCGGGGTTCCGCGGTGCTCGGCGGATCGGCCTGGCTGCACGCTGCCGCACGAGACATTCACTACGTCATCGGAATCGGCTCAGGTGATGTCAGGCAGCGGCTTGACGAGGAGCTGTCCAGCCGAGGCCGAGCAGCGGCCACGCTGGTGCATCCGACCGCGAGCATCGGAACCCAGGGAGAGGTGGGCGAGGGCTCGGTCCTGTGGCCAGGCTCGCGAATGACCACGAACGTCCACGTGGGCCGCCATACGCACATCAACCAAAACGCGACCGTCGGGCATGACTCCGTGCTCGGTGACTATGTGACCGTGAACCCGCTGGCCGCACTGTCCGGTGGGGTGCGAGTCGGCGACCGAGCCATGATCGGAGCGGGGTCGGTGGTCCTTCAATACAGGTCACTCGGTCAGGGTTGCAGCGTCGGCGCAGGCGCGTGTGTTGTCAAAGACGTCCCCACTGAAACAGTCGTCAAGGGAGTCCCAGCCAGATGAACGATCGGATCCATCCGCCAATCCCGGAGGTGCCGAACGGGGTGCGGCTCGCCGTCGTCGGGCTCGGCTATGTCGGGCTGCCGCTCGCGGTCGAGTTCGGCCAGCACGTCGACGTAGTCGGCTTCGACATCAACGAGCGACGGGTCAAGGAACTGCGCGACGGGCATGACCACACTCTCGAGGTCACCGGGGCCGAGCTGGCCGCGGCAACCCGGCTGCGGTTCACCGACGACGAGCGCGACCTGGCCGGCGCGAACGTCTATGTAGTGACGACCCCGACGCCTGTCGACGAGTTCAAGCAGCCCGACCTGTCGCTGGTGCTGTCGGCCACGACCGCGATCGGCCGGGCGCTGCGGCGTGGGGACGTGGTGATCTATGAGTCGACGGTCTATCCGGGCGCGACCGAGGAGCGGTGCGTGCCGGTGCTGGAGGCGGTGTCCGGGCTGACCTTCAACGAAGACTTCTTTGTGGGCTACAGCCCGGAGCGGATCAACCCCGGCGACAAGGAGCACCGCGTCGTCTCGATCGTGAAGGTGACCTCGGGCTCGACCCCTGAGGCAGCGGACTTCGTGGATGCGCTGTATCGGCTTGTCGTGACGGCCGGCACCCACCGGGCGCCGTCGATCAAGGTGGCCGAGGCGGCCAAGGTCATCGAGAACACGCAGCGTGACGTTAACATCGCCCTGGTCAACGAGCTGGCGATGCTGTTCAACAAGTTGGGCATCGACACCGAGGACGTGCTGCTGGCGGCCGGGTCGAAGTGGAACTTCCTGGGCTTCCGGCCGGGCCTGGTCGGCGGGCACTGCATCGGGGTCGACCCGTACTACCTGACCCAGAAGGCGCAGGCGGTCGGCTACCACCCGGAGATCATCCTGGCCGGGCGACGCCTGAATGACGGGATGGGCGGTTATATCGCCGCGCAGCTGGTCAAGCAGATGACCAAGCAGGGCATCCGGGTGCAGGGCGCCCGGGTGCTGGTGCTCGGGCTGACCTTCAAGGAGAACACGCCGGACCTGCGCAACTCCCGGGTTATCGACATCATCGACGAGCTGTCCGACTACGACATCACCGTCCAGGTGATGGACCCATGGGCCGAGCCGGAGGAGGTCCACCGGGCGCACGGGTTCGACCTGGTCACCGACCCCGAGCAGGGCACGTATGACGCGGTCGTCCTCGCCGTGGCGCATCGCCAGTTCGCCGAGCTCGGCGTGCAGCGGCTCCGGTCGTGGGGCCGACCCGACGGCCACGTCCTCTATGACCTGAAGTATGTGCTGAGCCGCACCGAGTCGGATCTGCGGCTATGAGCGGGCGGATCCATCTGTCGTCACCGGACGTCACGGATGCGGAGGAGCGGGCGCTGCTGCGCGCCATACGGTCTGGCTGGGTCGCCCCGCTCGGGCCAGAGGTGGACGCGTTCGAGGCGGAGCTCGGCGCCTACACGGGGCGCTCGCACGTGGTCGCGCTGTCCTCGGGCACGGCCGCGCTGCATCTGGGGTTGCTGTGTCTCGGGGTGGGGCCGGGCGATCTGGTCGTGACCTCGACGATGACGTTCGCGGCGACCGCGAACGCGATCGTGTATGCCGGCGCAGAGCCGGTATTCGTCGACTGCGACCAGACCGGCAACCTGGATCCGGACCTGCTGGCGCAGGTGATGGCCGATCCCGAGATTGGGCCGCGGGTGGCGGCGGTCGTGCCGGTCGACCTGTTCGGCAAGGTCGCCGACCACGAGCGGATCGGTCAGGTCGCCGCCGAGCACCGGGTGCCGGTGCTCTCGGATGCCGCCGAGTCGCTCGGCGCGACCCGGGGCGGGCGCGCGTCGGCCGGGTTCGGTCAGGCCGCGGCCGTGTCGTTCAACGGCAACAAGGTGATGACGACCTCCGGTGGGGGAGCGCTGCTGACCGATGACCCGGTGATCGCCGACCGGGCCCGCTACCTGGCGACCCAGGCGCGTCAACCGGTGCCCCACTACGAGCACGTCGAGGTCGGCTTCAACTACCGTCTCTCGAACCTGCTCGCCGCGCTCGGCCGGGCGCAACTGGCCCGGCTCGTCGAGATGATCGAGCGTCGTCGCGCCCATCGGGACGGCTACCGCCACCTGTTCGCGACCGTGCCCGGGGTAACCCTCTTCGGTGAGCCGGCGGTCACCGACGACGGGACGACCCGGGACAACTTCTGGCTTACATCCATCCTGGTAGACCCGCCTGTTGCCGGTTTCACCCGGGACGAGCTAATCGCGGTGCTGGCGCGAGCCGACATCGAGGCCCGCCCACTGTGGAAGCCTATGCATCTGCAGCCCGTCTTCGCCCAGGTCCGGTCCGTCGTCAGCGGGACGAGCGAGCGGCTCTTCGCGACTGGCCTGTCTCTGCCGAGCGGGTCCGTCCTTGACGAGCAGGACATGGCTCGGGTCCACGACACCATCACCCCGCTGATCGAGGACACCCGTGCGACCGCGTGACAAGCGACGCGGGCGGCTCCGCTATGACACCGTCAAGCGCGGCATTGACGTAACCGTCGCGGCCGTCGGGCTTGTCCTGACCGCCCCGATCCAGATCGTCACCGCCGTCACCGTGCTCGTCGTGCACGGACGGCCCGTCCTCTTCCGGCAGCAACGGCCGGGCAAGGACGAGGTCATCTTCGAGCTGGTCAAGTTCCGCACCATGCGCCTCCCGGACGCCACCCACGTCACCGACGCTGAGCGCCTGACCCGCTTCGGCCAGTTCCTGCGCTCGACCAGCCTCGACGAGTTGCCCTCCCTGTGGAACGTGTTGAAGGGCGACATGAGCCTCGTCGGCCCACGCCCCCTGCTCGTGGAGTACCTACCCCTCTACAGCCCTGAGCAGGCGCGCCGTCACGAGGTCCGACCCGGCATCACTGGTCTTGCCCAGATCAACGGCCGTAACGCCCTGACTTGGGAGGACAAGTTCACCTTGGACATCAAGTATGTCCAGAATCGGCGCCTTTCCGTTGACCTAGAAGTCCTGCTCCGAACCGCAAAATCCGTCTTGCTGCGGGAAGGTATCAACGCTGCAGGTTATGTCACGGTGGGGGGATTCGTCGGCACGCTGGCGCGCGTGATGGAAGAAGGAGCCCAGAGTTGTTGTGAAATAGGTGCCTGTTAAGTGGCAGATTCGCGGATGAACCTTTACAGGAGGTATGTCACGGAGATTGACGGGAAGTGCATCCTAAATGCTCAAGGCTCCGGCAGCATCTCAGTTCTGGGCTATGTCAGGAAGCCTTTGCTCGACCGACACCACCCCGACAGGACTACCTCGTGACCCGTGTGACCTTGGTGCTCAAGACAAACGAGGGCGGGACGTGGGTGCTCCCGCAGTTGCGGGCTTTGCGCTCTGCGGGAGCCCAGGTGACTGCTGTCCTGCCGGCGGGCGACGGTCGATTGCGACGAGCGCTCGACGCCGAAGGGATGCCCGTCGTTGAAGCCCCCTTCGACTTCACGTTCGGCCTGCGGCCGGGCACCGTCATGGGATTGGCCCGGCTCCGGCACGTGATTCGCGCGACACGTGCGGACGTCGTCTTCTATCACCTGTACGCTAGCGCCATCGCGGCGAGATTGTCGACTTTGGGCACCGGACTGCGACGCGTCCACATGGTCGCCGGTCCGCTCTACCTTGAGAGTCGAGGGATTCGTACCGTCGAACGCGTTCTCATGCGCCTCGACACGCGGCTCATCGCAGGTTCGGAGTACACAGCGTCGCTGTACCGGGATCTGGGTATGCCAACTGACCGCCTAGTTGCGGTGCCTTATGGGGTCGATCTTGTAAAGTTTGCGCGTCCTGCGTCCTCCCGATCGCAGACACTGGCGTTGGAGTACGGCCTAGCACGCGAGCGCCACACGGATGGTCTCGTTGCCGTCATGGTGGCCTATGTGTATGCACCCAAGTCTGCGGTATTCCCGGGGATCGGCATCAAAGGCCACGATGTATTGCTGGAGGCGTGGAGCCGAATCCGTCAGGACCATCCTGATGCGCGGCTCCTGCTCGTTGGGTCGGGCTTCGACGAGGCTGGCGAGGAATACCGGCAATGTCTCCTGCGTCGGTACCGGATCGCTGATGATCCGACGATCGAGTGGATCGAAAAGGTGGACGACGTCCGTCCCTTCTACAGAGGGGCCGACGTGTCCGTGTCACCTTCCCTGAGCGAGAACCATGGCGCGGCATTGGAGGCGAGCGCAATGCAGGTGCCCTCTATCGTGTCAAATGCCGGAGCCCTGCCGGAGACTGTGCCACCAGACGGAGGCTGGATCGTGCCTGCCGGTGACGTGGCGGCGCTTGCGGACGCCCTGCGCAAAGCGGCTGCCGAGAAGAAGTCCGGGGCGCTCGCACGACGTGGCGTTCTCGCACGCGCGCACATGCTTAGCAACTTCAATGTGGAGACGTGCTCCGCCCGAGTCGTGGAGCAAGTTCTTGGCTGACCATTCCGCCGTGGTGGCTCTGACGGAACAGCAATGTGCTTTGACCCCGGGTGGTGAGCTCGTTGGCCGGGCCACGCTCGGCCACCTCGAGTCTTTGGCCCGCGCAGTGCCGTGCACGGTTGTGGCTCGGGTCGGAGCGCCGCCGATGCCTCTAAAGCTAGGGGCCTACGCGCCACTTCTGCCCGGTGCGCGCGGGGTGGGCTTACCCTGGTCAGGCCCGGCTTCGTTTGTCTCGGTGATACGAGGTGTCTGGGCGCAGGTCGGTCGACACCGCGTCGTTGTCGTCTACTTGCCGGGAATCGTGGGGGTCCTCGGCGGATGCCTGGCCCGACTTCGGCGGCGTCGTCTCGTCGCGGTTGTCGTGGGCAATGCGCGCGAGTCGCTGGCGGCCGACGTTGTCCCGGGTTGGCGTGGAGCAATGGCTCGCAGCCTCCTTCACCGAGGGAGCCGGTGGGTGGTGCGACATGCTGACGTGGCTCGCTATGTCACTACTTGCGCGCTTCAACAGGTCTATCCAGCGGGCCCTAGAACGCGCAGTTTCGCAGCCTCCGGCGTGCGGCAAGGGAGGGTGGCGACGCAGCCGCGATCTCGCCCAACGGGCTCGGTGCGCCTGCTCACCGTGGCGAGCATGGACCGGCCCTACAAGGGCGTCCCCGATCTCCTGGACGCGGTGGAGCAAGTTAGGCAGACCGGAGCCGACATCACACTTCTCGTTGCAGGCACGGGGCGGCTGAAGGCTTCTATAGAGGCGGAGGCTGACTCTCGGGGAGCCCCTGTCAAGTTCTTGGGGCACCTGACGGGGAAGGCCTTGAACGACGCCTACGCTGAAGCGGACGCATTTGCCTTAGCGTCTTGGACCGAGGGCATGCCCAGAGCTCTTATCGAAGCGATGTCCGAAGGACTCCCCGCGGTTGCAACCGATGTTGGCGGCGTGTCTGAGTTGCTCGGCGAACCGTGGCTGAGACGCCCGCGCGACGTCGCGGACCTCGCGCTCGGACTCGAGCTCCTCATGTCGTCGCAGTTCTCGTGGAGCGAGATCAGTGCCGATAACCTCGCGCGGGCAGCGCACTTGCTCGAAGCCACCGCGCTAGGCGACGCGGCTTTCGTCGCCGCAGTGACCGAACTCCTTGAGGACCCAACGTGACCACCGTTCTGCACGTGTTCGGGGCGATGAACATCGGTGGTGCCGAATTGAGAACCATCGATCTCCTTCGAGACCTCGCGCCGCAGGGGGTCGACTTTCACTTCCTGACGCTCTCCGGAGAGGCTGGCGTTCTCGACGATGAGATTCGGAGTCTCGGGGGAGAAATCCACCCGATCCGACTCGACACCTGCTTCCCGATCCGATATCTGCAACTGCTGCGTCGGCTACGCCCATTCGCCGTCGACAGCCACGTTGCCACGTTTTCCGGCGCCTTGCTCTTGGGCGCGACCATGGCCCAGGTTCCTGTGCGGATCGCGCACTTCAGGAGCGATGGGGACGGCCACAGTGACACGGTACGGCGACGACTCCAGCGGGGGGTGATGCGACTCCTGATCAGTGTCTGCGCCACCGACATCGTTGGCGTCAGTCCGTCCTCTCTCATCGGAGGCTACTCGCCTTCTTGGGAGCGCGACCCGCGAGCGCGGGTCATCGTCAACGGCGTGCGTGTCCTGGACGACCACGGAATGACGAACCTGCGTGACGAGATAGGGGTCGGCCCAGCGTCCACAGTTGTCCTCCACGTGGGGCGTCCGAGCCCGGAAAAGAACCGGGTCCGGGCAGTCGCCGTCCTCGCTGCGATGCGCGCATCTGGGCAAGATGCCCACCTTGCATTCGTGGGCGGGGTGGGAGCGGACTCCGCCGACGTCGGATCTATCACCGGCGCTGCCGCGCTCGAAAGCGTGGTCCATCACCTCGGTGCACGCCGGGACGCACATGCTCTGATGCGCCAAGCAGATGTCGTGCTCCTGCCCAGCATCCGCGAGGGCTTGCCGGGGGTCGTCCTCGAATCGCTCGCGGTTGGGACGCCCGTCGTCGCGTCCGACCTCCCGGGAGTGCGATTCATCGCGAGTCAGGTGCCTGGAGTCCTAGCGGTGCCCCTTGCCGAGCCTGACGACATCTGGGCCACCGCAGTCACCGAGCAGGCCCGTGCGGCCAGCGACTCCGAACGTCGCGATGCCATTCGCAAGGGTTTTGCCAGCAGTGTGTTCACGCAGGAGGCCGCAAACGCGATCCATCGCCGGCTCTACCGTGGCTCAGCATGAAAGCGCATCAAATAACACGCAATCGAGGCCCTGCGGGGAGACTCGTTTGGGGCCTCGTGTTCATGACTCTCGGCATGGTCGCCTTCGTTGTACGCGACAGTGGGCAGACATCACGCGAATTTGCAGCACGCTTGGCTCTGGCCACATCAGTCCTCGCCATGGCGTCGCTCTTCCGCCTAAATCGGCGTCGCCCCTTCTCGCTCGGTCCAGTCTATGGGGCCCTGTTCGTCCTTTTCCATGTCGGGCTCCTCGTCCCGACAGCGCTGGGCGCCTCCCCGAGCGTCTTCAACGAGCGGGACATCCAGTGGATCCTCAGCGATGGGTTCACGTCTGCATCCTTGCTGGTCACGGTTGCCACGAGCGCCCTGCTGGTCGGGTATCTCGTCGGGTTCAACCCGCGGCATCAAGAGTCCCGGATCGAGGAGACGCAGGTGTGGCTGCGCCTCCGCAGCGTCGGGCAGATCGGTCTCCTCCTGCTGTCCGCAGGTTGTCTGCTGTGGATCTACAACGTCTTGGCTAGTGGGGCGGTGCTCTCCGGTTCCTATGCGGCGTTCCTCGAGTCTACGGCGTCAACGAGTATGCCGACCGCCTACCTCATGATGGGTCTCGGGATGTCGACTCTCTCGGCGGGTCCGTCCCGGACAGCCCGACGTGCCGGCCTTGTCATCTTTGCAGTGTGGTCCGCGCCTGCGTTCATGCTCGGCCTCCGAGGCGAGGTACTCATCCCGTTGGCGGCCTACCTCGTCGTAGCCGCCCGGCGGCGCCCGATCTCCTTGCGACCTTGGATGGCCTTCGCCTTCGTTGGCGGGCTGGGGCTGGGAGCTGCCGTTCGAGTGATCCGCCAAGTCGGATTTGGCAGCGGTTTCGACCTTGCCTCGTTCCGACCGTTCGATGGCATCACAGAGTTGGGCTACTCGATCCGACCGCTTGTCGTCTCCGTAGATTGGCACGAGCTCTACCTTGAGCCATATGTCGGCATCGACACCTACCTTGCGCCGTTCCGGCGCTTGCTCGTCGGGCGGATCCTCGGCGGCGAGATCACCCCGACTGCCGATGACCCAGCGGTCTTCAGCTCCATGGTCAGCCGCCGCGTCGGGCCAATCGGAGGCTCACCCGCCGCGGAGGCCTTCCATGCCGGCGGCGTGGTCGGCATCGTCATCGTCCTCGTAGCTATTGGTGTGCTCGTGGCCCGCCTGGACTCCCTCGACACGACACCGCTGCGCAACGCTCTGGTTGGTACCCTGGCGTTCGTCCTGCTGCTGTGGGTCCGCAATGACTTCACGCCAGTTCCTTTCGAGGTTGGTGTGGCCGTTGGGATAGTGCTCATGATCCGGGTGGCGGCAAATTTGCGCCGAACTCCTGTAAGACGTTCCTCGGCCCTGCCAGCGACGTTGCAGCACCATGCAAAAGGCCGCCGGTGAGGCGTAACCCCGGCCTGATGGGGTTCTTCTCCGTCAGCACACCCGCAGTCCTCAACGCGCTTCTCGCCGCGGCCCTCGGAGTCCTGCTAGCGCGATACCTTGGCCCCGCCGGTCAAGGAGCCCTGACCACGATCGTTACGGTGGGCGCACTTCTGAGCGTGGTTCTCACCCTCGGGACAGGCGTTAGCGTCCGTCTGCGAGCGCGCCCGCGTCCCAAGGCGGAGGACATCTCAGCTTTCCTCGGTGCCTCAGTATTGATGATGCTCGTTGCAGCCATCATTTCGCCGGTGACATGCCTGTTCTTCGACCTGCCTGGAGTCGGAGCGGCTGAGATGGTCCTTAGTGCTCTCGTTGCAGCTTTTCTCGTCGCCGCACGCCAGTCGTCAGAGCTTCTGCAGGCCTATGGCTGCGCAGGACGTTCGATCCTCTTCCTGGCCATCGGCGTCCTTTTCCAGTGTGTCTTGTTCGGCTTCGCCGTGATCACTGGCCATGCGACTTTGCTTACTGCGCTCATCTGCGCTGCATTGGGCTCAGCGGTACAGGCCGCCCTAGGGGCTTGGGGCGTAGCCGATGAGCCGATACCACGACCAGGTTTGGCGTGGGCAACCGTGCGTGCGCTCGTGCGCCTCGGCGTACCAGCCGTTGGCTACAGCGTCGGTCTTCTTGTGGTACAGCGACTTGACAGGTTGGTCATCGTGAGTGTTCTCGGTGCTACGGCCAGCGGTGTGTACGCCGTTGCGGCGACCATAGCCGAGACATCGCGCATCACGTCTTCAGCTGTAGGGCAACTGCTGTTCGTCCAGACCGCGGCCGCCGGCGCTGTCACACGCACCAGCAGGCGGACTTACCGCCTCGCGCTTGTTATCCAGGCTGCGGTAGTGGTTGTGGGCTGGTCCCTTGTCCCTCATGTAGTTTCAATCCTGTTCGGTGATGCGTACGCGGAGGCGGTACCACTTGCGCGGCTGCTCCTCATCGCGGAACTCTTCATGGGCCTCGCGCTTATGGACGCTCGTTTGCTCTTGGGTCTCCATCGGGTGCCGCTGGTGGCCGGAGCGACGCTGACACTTGTTATTCTTGCGGTCCCGGTTTACCTGGTCCTCGTAGAGGCAGCCGGGCTCACCGGTGCCGTCCGCGCCTCCCTATTGCTCTATGTCGCATACAGCGGTGTTCTGTTCGTCACACGCCTCCGCGCCGACAGAAAGGGGGCCGACGTTGTCGTCCCGGTCTGAGATCATGCGTTTCGTAGCAATCGTGGCATACGACGGCTTCGCCCGACGGCTCCACACGATGCTCCCCGGCGGTCACCGTCTCCGGGCCCGACTCGCCAACTCGATCTGTGCCTCGGTGGAGCGCTCGGCCCGGATCGCTCCCGACGTGAAACTGAGCAGGCACCTCGTCGTCCTCGACGGAGCCGGAATCGGCGCGGGAACCCTGTTCACGGGAGCCGAGAGGATCACGCTGGGCCGTCGCCTAAAGATGGGGCCGCGTTGCATGTTCATCACGAATGACCATCCGGTCCCCGCTGATCACCAGACTTTCAGCGAGATTCGCGGCACGAACCGGCCGATCGTCGTGGGAGACGATGTGTTCATCGGTGCCGGCTCAATCATCCTCGGAGGTGTGACGATCGGCCGGGGGGCGGCAGTGGGGGCAGGGTCAGTCGTTGTTCGCGATGTCCCGCCAGGAGCGGTCGTAGTCGGTGCACCCGCAAGGGTCGTGTACACGAGGAATGCGTGACCCTTTTGGGCAGGGGTGGCGCCTGCGTCGATGCCTCATCGGTTCGGGGGGAATCTCACATCGTGTTCTTGTTCCTCTTATCCGTGGCGTACTGGACTGTTTGCAGCCAAGAGAAGCGGCCCGCTCGAGTCGCATCCAGCGCGGGCACGGCTACCCCTGATAGTCCGGCAGGCTGCGGAACCAGTCGACCGTCACGCGAAGCCCCTCGCCGAGCGCAACCGGCGTCACGTCGGGGAAGTGACGGCGCAGCCGCGCTGTGTCGGCCTGCGAGTCGCGCACGTCGCCCGCGCGCGGCGGCAGGTGAATGACCTCGGGACGGGCATCGAGCACGTCGGCGAGCTTGCTGATCAAGCCGTTGAGCGAGGTGCGGGTGCCGAAGGCAAGGTTGACGGGGTCGAGGTCGGTGACCCTACGCATGACCGCATCGGCGATGACTCGGGTCACCGTGCCGACGTAGGTGAAGTCGCGGGTCTGCTCCCCGTCGCCCTGCACCGGCAGCGGCGCCCCGCGCAG
>NZ_JBDIAQ010000033.1:0-27850 GCF_039812505.1 Intrasporangium sp.
TCGCGGACGTACTCGTCCGGGACGAGGTCCGGGGGCCAGCCGAGCAGGTTGACCGCCATGATCGGGCGTCCACCCATGGCGTAGATGTCGGACAGGGCGTTTGCGGCCGCGATGCGCCCCCAGTCGTAGGGCGAGTCGACGACCGGGGTGAAGAAGTCCGCCGTCGACAGGACCGCTCGGCCGCCCTCGATCCGGACGGCAGCGGCGTCGTCGCCGGACTCAAGCCCGACCAGCAGGTCGGGGTGCGGGACGCCGACCAGGTCGGCGAGCACCTGCTCGAGCTGGGCGGCCGGGACCTTGCAGGCACAGCCGCCACCGGCGGCGTACTGGGTCAGGCGGATCGGCGCGTCCCGGGCGATGGCCATGCGGGCACCATACGTCGGCGGTCCTGCCGGTCGAAACGCTCCGGCCAGAAGGCCCGCTCGCCCAGACCGAGCACGTGCTGGTCTCGGCCGGGTGTTGGGATGGGCACCTCGTCCGGGCACAGGCGCCGGGCCGGATCGCCGGCCCGACAACCTGTGAGACGGGTCGACCGCTGCGGCAGTGTACCTATCCCTCGTGCTGATCCAGTAAGCCGTGGTTCAATCGCTGATCGGGGTCGCCGGCCCGATGTCCGTGTGGACGTCGAATGCCGCCGTTCCCTCGATGACACCGGTGATCTCGCCTTGCGTCCTCGGGAGGAGAACATCGGCCCCGCTGAACCAGAAGTAGTGCCCGTTGACGCGCTCGGGGAAGTTGGCGCCGAACATGCCCGACACTCGAATGGGTGCAAGGAAGGGCATCTTCTCCTTCTTCATCGTCGCGATCATGCTAACCGTCACCTGCGAGCGAGGTGGGACCTTCACCGTGACGCTGGCTGACGACGACTTCGAGACCGACGAGGAACCGGACTTCCCGGCGGTGACAGCCACGGAGAACGACATCCCCATCTTGAACACCCCTTCAAGGGTGAACTCCTCGGAGTAGGTCAGGCCCGTCGTGACCGACGACGACCATCCCGTCTCCTCGGTCCATGTCCCCGTCACGGACAGGCTGATCTCCGCTTCCGTGTCGCCGTTGTTCTTGGCCGTGTTGCTTCCCACGATCGCGTCGTGTGGCGGGTCGGCCTGGCTCGGGCCGAACTGATAGTCCGTCACGCTCTTGTAGCAGAAGTGGCCGTACTGCTGAGTGATCGGTGGCTGGACGGCGTTGTAGTAGGTGGAGTCGTTGAGGGCGAGGCCGTCGGGCCGCTTGCCGAACTGCTTGTCGAACGCTTGGCGGACCGCGTCGGGGCTCGATTGCAGTCCCTGAAGGTCGGAAAACGTCAGATACTCCTGGCTCATGGCTCTCCTTCGAGTTGCCGTTGACGTGCTCGCGGCGAGATGTCGCCGACCCAGCGTAGCCAAATTGCCCTGGTATGTCCTGTTGAAGATCCTCATTTACTTTCGGCCGAGGTCATCCGTTAGAGCAGGCGGTCGTTGGCCGCTGACCCCTCGTGGCGGATGTTGACTGGCCTCGTCGGCCACCGGATGGTGCGGGTGTCGGGTCAACTTGATGTGTCCGCCGTGGTGCAGCAGGACCGGGCGATGCCGCAGCTTCGTCTGGTCGGTCAGGCACGCGTTCAGGGCTCGGCCGCGGTAGGAGACGACTCCGGCAGAAGTCCGGTCAGCCGTCGAGCGACACGCGCCCGGCGGCTCGCCCGGCCCTCGCGCCCGGCGGCTCGCCCGGGCCAGCCGCCTCACGCGAGCGTGGCTAGGGTGGCGCATGGAGGCGTCTGGGCTCCTGGTGGTCCCCCCGGTCTTCAAAACCGGTGTGCGGCGGCATCCGTCGCAGGCGGGTTCGATTCCCGTCCGCCTCCGCCACATCCGTCGTCGCGCGAAGGAGCACGAGGTGGCCGAGGCCGGGCAGCAGGACCCGCGACGCGGCATACCGCGGACGGACGTCCTGCTGCGCAACCCGGTCCTCGTCGCCGCGGCGCGACGGCTCGGCCACGCGGTGGTCAAGGCGGCCGTCGTCGCGGCGCAGCGACGCGCGCGGGACGGCGAGATCGCGCCCGACCAGGTGGCGGCGGCCGCGGCGGCCGACCTCGACGCCCGCGAGCGCACGCCCACGACGCTGCGCCGGGTCCTGAACGCCACCGGTGTCGTGCTGCACACCAACATCGGCCGGGCGCCGCTGACCCCGGCCGCCCGACATGCGCTCGAGCAGGCCGCCGGCTACGTCGACGTCGAGCTCGACCTCGCGACCGGTCGCCGCGCGCGGCGCGGGCGCGGCACGACCGAGGCCCTGCTCGCGGCGGTCCCGGCCGCCGCGGCTGCACTGGTGGTCAACAACGGCGCCGCCGCCCTCGTCCTGGCAACGACCGCCCTGGCCGCCGGCCGCGACGTGCTCGTCAGCCGGGGTGAGATGGTCGAGATCGGTGACGGCTTCCGGCTGCCCGACCTCATCGCCGGGGCGGGTGCCCGGCTGGTCGAGGTCGGCACGACCAACCGCACCAGCGTGCGCGACTACGCCGGCGCCATCGGCCCGGACACCGCTGCGATCCTCAAGGTCCACCCGAGCAACTTCCGGATCGAGGGCTTCACGAGCGCTGCGAGCATCCCCGAACTCGCCGAGCTGGCCCGCACCCACCACCTCCCGCTCGTCGTCGACATCGGCAGCGGCCTGCTGCACCCGGAGCCCCTCCTGCCCGAGGAGCCCGATGCCACAAGCGTTCTCGCTGGCGGCGCCACCGTCGTGACGAGCAGCGGCGACAAGCTGCTCGGCGGTCCGCAGGCCGGCCTCCTCCTCGGGGACACCGACGTCGTGGAACGCCTCCGCCGGCACCCGCTGGCCCGCGCGCTGCGCGTCGACAAGCTGACCCTGGCCGCCCTCGAGGCGACGCTGCGCGGCGGCCCGACCGTCGTCGAGGCGTTCCTGCACGCCGACCCCGACGCCCTCCGCGCGCGCTGTGCACGCATCGCCGAGGAGGTCGGCGGGCGCGTCGTGCCCAGCAATGGCGCCGTCGGCGGGGGCGGGGCTCCCGGTGTGACCCTCGGCGGGTGGGCCGTCGCGCTTCCCGAGGGGTATGCCGCTCACCTGCGTCACGCCGACCCCGCGGTGCTCGCCCGGGTGGAGTCCGGGCTCACCCTCGTCGACCTGCGCTGCGTCCCGGCCGGGTCCGACGACGAGCTCGTCGCGGCGATCCGTGCGGTCACCGCAGCCGTCGATGCCGCCGCACGGGACCGGGCCTGATGCACGTCGTCGCGACCGCGGGCCACGTCGACCACGGCAAGTCGACCCTGGTGCACGCGCTGACCGGGATGGAGCCGGACCGCTGGGCCGAGGAACGCCGCCGCGGCCTGACCATCGACCTCGGCTACGTCTGGACCACCCTGTCGGACGTTGGGGAGGTGGCCTTCGTCGACGTGCCGGGGCACCGGCGGTTCATCGGCAACATGCTCGCCGGGCTGGGGCCGGCACCGGCAGTGCTCTTCGTCGTCGCCGCGGACGAGGGCTGGCGGGAGCAGTCCGAGGAGCACCTGGCCGCGGTCGACGCCCTGGGCATCACCCACGGCCTGCTCGCGGTGACCCGCAGCGACCTGGCCGACCCGGGCCCGGCGCTGGCCGAGGCCCGAGACCGGCTCGCCCGGTCCTCGCTCGGCGACGTCCCGGCGGTGGCGGTCTCCGGTGTCACCCGGGCGGGCCTGGACCTGCTGCGCGCCGAGCTCGCGAGCCTGTGCCGGTCGCTGCCCGTGCCGAGACAGGACGGGCGGGTGCGGCTCTGGGTCGACCGGTCCTTCACCGTGCGCGGCAGCGGCACGGTCGTGACCGGGACCCTCGGGACCGGTACGGTCCACGCCGGGGATCGCTTGGCGACGGGCGACCGCAAGGTCACGGTCCGGGGCGTGCAGAGCCTCGGCGAGACACACGAGTCGGTCGGGGCGGTCGCTCGGATCGCCTTGAACCTGAGGGGAGTCGGGGTTGACGAGGTTCGCCGGGGCGCGGCCCTGCTGACCCCGGACGGCTGGCGGCACACCAACCTGCTGGACGTCCGGGTCGCCGCGCCCGCCACCGGGTTGCCCCACGAGCTGACCCTGCACGTGGGAACGGCCGCCGTCCGGGCCCGGCTCCGGCCGCTGGCTGCGGACCTGGCCAGGCTGTCGCTGGAGCGGCCGCTTCCCCTGACGGCCGGCGACCGGGCGATCCTGCGGGACCCGGGCGCCGAGGGAGTCCTCGTCGGCGCACTGGTGCTGGACCCGGCCCCGCCGCCGCTGCGACGCCGGGGCGCGGCGCTCTGCCGGGCGCGCGAGCTGGCCGGGCCGACACCCGACCCGCTCAGCGACGAGGTCCGTCGCCGCGGGCACCTGCACCGCGACGAGCTGCGGCTGCTCGGGCTCGACCCGGGTGACGTGGCGTCGGCCGCACCCGGGCCCACGTCGCCCAACCCCGCGCCGACCGCGCCCAAGTCGGACAACACCCACCGGACCGTGCGGCGGGTCGGCGACTGGTTCGTCTCCGAGGAGGCGTGGCGGAACTGGAGGTCCGCGCTCGAGGCGGGGACAGCGGCATACGGGAGAAGCCACCCGCTCGACCCGCACCCGAGCGAGTCGCATGCGCTCGACTCGACGGGGATCCCGGACCGGGCGGTGCTGCGCACCGTGGCGGACGCGCTCGGCTACGCGCTGCGCGACGGTCGCGTCGTGCGGCCCGGCGTCGTGCCCGACCTCGGCCGCGCCCGCGCTGCCGTCGACCGGATCGTCGGGCACCTCACGGACCACCCGTTCGACGCGCCCGAGCAGCACGAGCTGCAGGCCGGCGGGCTCGGCGTCCGGGAGCTGGCGGCCGCGGAGTCCCTCGGGCTGCTGCTGCGGCTGGGCGACGGCGTGGTGCTGCTGCCGACCTCGCCGGCCCGGGCAATGCGCATCCTCGCCGGGCTGCCCCAGCCGTTCACGACCAGCGCGGCCCGCGCCGCCCTCGGCACCACCCGACGGGTCGCGATCCCACTGCTGGAGCACCTCGACCGGCGCGGCTGGACCCGGCGGGTCGACGGCGCCCACCGTGAGGTGGTCAGGAGCCGGTCCTAGCGCCACCGGTGGCCCGGCTGGCGTTCCGAAGAACACGACAAGTCCGGCCGATGGCGCCCAGCCGAGCGTGACGCCGATCGCCCGGCCCGACTTGTTATGTTCTACTGCTCAGTAGCCAGCCGCGCCGGTCGGATCGCGGGGGTGACTTCGCGCCTGCTGGGAGATGGTGCCGCCCGACTGGTGCGGCGGAGTCTCCTGACCGGATGGCAACTGGAGGGGTGAGCCACCGGCCCGGCCGTCCAGTGCCGACGCGGGCCCGACGCTCTGTCCAGCACGGGGGCGAATCGGCCCGGTGTCGCGGGGCTTGACCTTGACGCTGCGTCAACCCTGCATCCTGTCGTCATGTTCACGGACAGCCAAGTGGCAGCCGAGCCGGACCGGGGCCCGGCGATCCAGGTGAAGGGCCTGCAGAAGCGGTATGGCAAGGTGCAGGTGCTTCAGGGTGTGGAGCTCGAGGTGGCGCGAGGCAGCATCTTCGCACTGCTCGGCTCGAACGGGGCAGGCAAGACGACGGTCGTGAAGATCCTGTCCACACTGTTGCAGGCGGACGCCGGGACGGTCACGGTCGCCGGCTTCGACACCGCGACCCAGCCGACCGACGTGCGGCAGTCGATCAGCCTCACGGGGCAGTTCGCGGCCGTCGACGAGATCCTCACCGGCCGGGAGAACCTCGTGCTGGTGGCCCGCCTGCGGCACCTGAAGAACGTCGGCAGCATCGCCGACGAACTGCTGGACCGTTTCCAGCTCACCGACGCGGCCGACCGGAGGGTGTCGACCTACTCCGGCGGGATGCGCCGCCGCCTCGACATCGCGATGAGCCTCATCGGCAGCCCGCCGGTGGTCTTCCTCGACGAGCCGACCACCGGCCTGGACCCTCAGGCCCGGCTCGACGTGTGGCGCGCGGTCAGTGAGCTCGCCGGCAAGGGCACGACCGTGCTGCTGACCACGCAGTACCTGGACGAGGCCGAGCAGCTGGCCGACCGGATCGCCATCCTGCACGGCGGACGGATCATCGCCCATGGCACCCTCGCCGAGCTCAAGCGGCTGCTCCCGCCGGCCAGGGTCGAGTACGTCGAGAGGCAACCGAGCCTGGAGGACGTCTTCCTGGCCATCGTCGGCGACGCGGCACAGACGGTCGCGAGCCCGGGCGACGACACCGGCGCCGTCGACGGCACACACCCGGCGAGGAGGAACCCATGACCACGCAAGTCCTCGGCGACACGACCATCCTGCTGGGCCGGTCCATGCGCCACGTCACGCGCAGCGTGGACACCATCATCACGGTCACGGTCATGCCGATCGCCATGATGCTGATGTTCGTCTACGTGTTCGGCGGCGCGATCCACACCGGATCGGTCGAGTACGTGGACTACATGCTCCCTGGCATCCTGCTCATCACGATCGCGACGGCCACGGCCTACACCGCCCTGCGGCTGTTCACCGACCTGCAGAACGGGATCTTCGAGCGGTTCCAGTCGATGCCGATCGCTCGCTCGAGCGTGTTGTGGGCGCACGTCGTGACCTCCCTGGTCTCCACGTCGATCTCGCTGGTGCTCGTCGCGGTCGTCGCCGTGCTCGTCGGGTTCCGCTCGTCGGCGGGAGTGCTCGCCTGGCTCGCCGTGGCCGGAGTGCTCGTGCTGTTCACCCTGGCGCTGACCTGGATCGCCGTCATCGCCGGTCTGTCCGCCCGGACACCGGACGGCGCAGGCGCCTACTCCTACCCGCTCATCTTCCTGCCGTTCGTCAGCTCGGCCTTCGTCCCCACCGACACCATGCCCACCGTCGTGGCGGCCTTCGCCGAGCACCAACCGGTCACGCCCATCGTCGACACGATCCGCGACCTGCTTGCCCGGCAGCCGGCCGGCACCGATCTCTGGGTCGCGCTCGCCTGGTGCGCCGGAACCCTCGTGGTGGCATACGCCTTCGCCACGGCGGCCTACCACCGCAGGATCGCGTGACGATGCCCGGCTCGGGCAGGCTGACGGCATGCTGACGATCGGACGGCTGGCGGCATACGCCGGGGTGACCACCCGCACAGTGCGGCACTACCACAAGATCGGGCTGCTCCCGGAGCCTGAGCGGGACGCCTCCGGCTACCGGACGTACGGCGCCGACGCGGTCGTGCGGCTCATCCGGATCCGCACCCTGGCCGACGCTGGCGTCCCGCTGGCCCGTGTTCGCGTGCTGCTCGACGCGGACCCGCAGACGTTCGCCGCCGCGACGGCCGAGATCGACCGACAGCTGCGTGCGCAGATCCGGGCGCTGCGAGAGCACCGACGGCGGATCGCCCAGCTGGGCTCCGGCGACTCGTTGGCGCTCCCGGCGGAGGTGGTCGACTACCTGGACCGGCTGCGCGCCGTCGGCGCATCGGAGGCGGTCATCGCGCCCGAGCGAGACGCGTGGATCCTGATGGCGGCACGCTATCCGGAGCTGCTCCCGGCGATGATGGCCGAGAAGGTGGCCCAGCTGGAGAACCCGAAGGTCGTCCGGCTCTACCGGCTCGTCGGCCGGATCGCGGAGAGCTGGCCGAACGAGGAGCTGCTGCGCGAGACGGCCGACCTGATGAGCGAGCTGCTGCAGCATGCCGCCGAGACAGGGGAGCTGGACGAGCAGGACGAGCTGATGCCCGACGCAGCCTTCGTCGGCCTGATGGACTCCTTCGCGGATGCCTCGCACCCGGCGGTGGCGCGGCTGCGGGAGCTGATCACCGAGCGCGGCTGGACCGGCTGGACCCAGATCCACCGGCACGAGGCCTGAGTCCGGCAGCGTGACCCGCACCGGACCCAGCAGCGGGTCGACGGCCCCACCTTAGGTCGTCAGGAGCCGGTCCCATTGCTACCGGTGGCCCGCCGGGGCACCTCCGGGGCGCGCGGCAGCACTCAGGCCGGAAGGGGCCGGGTCGTCCGCCACCCGTAGGAGTGGGCGGGGGGCTCAGCCGGCCTGCGCGCTCACACCTCCCGCCCCGGCCTCGCGGAGCGTGACGCAGCAACGGTTCTCGTCCGGTTCCAGGCAGGCGCACACCGTGCCGGGGGCCAGCTCGTCGGTGATCGCCGTGATGAAGGCGTGGTTCATGGTGCAGACGAGCTCGGTGTGGGTGTGGACGAGCGCGTGGAACGGGCAGTTCGCCATGACGACGCGGCCCGACTCCCAGCGTGGCTCGTACCCGCGCTCGGCCAGCACCGCGAGGACCGTGTCCAGCCCGTGCTCCGGCGCAGCCGGACGCGAGGTCCCAACAGGCTGCGCCGCCCCATCCGCGATGCGCGCGCGTGCCTCCTCGGCGATGGCCTGCCCCCGGGCCGCGGCCGTGGTCCGGATGGTCTGGGCGACCGGCAGGCTCGTCTGCATCGACTCGTCGATCGCGTCGGCCATGATCCCGCCGGCCAGCTCGTACTCCCGCTGCGGCAACGAGACGGCGATCTCGCGCTCGGCGCGCCGGTAGACCTTGGCCGGGCGGCCCGCACCGGGGCCGGTGCGGCCGGTCAGACGCACATAGTCGGCGACCAGCAGGCCGTCGGCCTCGAGCCGGTCGAGGTGGAACTTCGCCTGGTGTCGCGTGATGCCCACTGCCGCCGCGGCTGCGTCCCGCCCGACCGGTCCGGTCTGGGCGCAGACGTGCCGGTACAGCTCGCGCCTCACGGGGTCGGCGAGCGCCGCGATGCCGGCGACGTCGGCGTCGAACGCGCGGCGGGCCGGCGCACGCTCCATACTTCTATCGGATGAATCCATTGACGTTACGCCTCTCACGATCTAAAGTTGATTTTATCACCCGTTAGAAAGAGGGGATCATGGCAACAACTCACACGCACAGCGCCGTGGACACGGTGCGCCAGACCGACCCGGTGCGGCTCGCCTACACGATGCTGCGCACCATCTTCGCGGTCGCACCCATCCTGTTCGGCCTCGACAAGTTCTTCAACGTGCTTACCTACTGGCCCGGCTACCTGGCCGGCTGGATCGACAACATCGTGCCCGGCAGCGCCCAGACCGACATGTACATCGTGGGCGTCATCGAGATCATCGCCGGGCTCATTGTCTGGTTCCGCCCCAGGATCGGTGCCTGGATCGTCTGCCTGTGGCTGCTCGGCATCATCGTCAACCTGCTGACGTACTCGGGCTACTACGACGTCGCACTGCGTGACTTCGGGCTGCTGGTCAGTGCCCTTGCGCTCGCGATGCTCACCCGCGTGTACGACCGCCCGCTGCACGCCCACGCGGAGGTGCCCAGCCATGAGTGAGTCAGTGGCCGTGAGCGGCCCGCTCAACGATCGCATCCTGCACAGCGTCCGTATGCCGCGGCCTGAGGACCAGCTCGAGGTGGCGGCCCGCGCCGCCCGGGAGTTCCTCGAGGCATTGGGCGTCGACTGCGACACGGTCAGCACCGAGCGCAGCCCGATGCGGATGGCGCGCGCCTACGCGGAGATGCTCACCGCGCGTCCCTTCGAGCTGACCACCTTCCCCAACGACGAGGGCTACGACGAGATGGTCGTCGTGCGCGACATCCCGGTCGCCTCCCTCTGCGAGCACCACCTGCTGCCCTTCACCGGCGTGGCGCACGTCGCCTACCTGCCCGGTGACCGGATCCTCGGCCTGTCGAAGTTCGCCCGCGTCATCGAGATGTTCGCCCGGCGCCCGCAGGTCCAGGAGCGGCTGACCAAGCAGGTCGCCGACTGGCTCGACGAGCACCTGCACCCACGTGGGGTCGGCGTCGTCATCGAGGCCGAGCACTCCTGCATGAGCCTGCGCGGCGCCCGGGTGGGCGGCGCCGTGACCCGCACCTCCGCGCTGTCCGGCCTGTTCCGGGAGAGCCACGCGACCCGGTCCGAGTTCCTCGACGCCGTGCGCTCCTGACCCGGCCGGGGACGTGCGCTCCGGACCGACGTCGGGCCCAACGCGACGTAGGATATTCCGCGACCGCCGTTGCGGCGGCTGCGGAACACACGGATGGGACGTCACGAGATCGCTGCACGTCAGATCACTGCACGTCAGATCACTGCGCGTCAGATCAATGCACGTCGTCGCTCGGTTCGCTGGGTGGGGGTCGTCCTCGTCGCCGTCGGCACCGGGATGCTCGCCTTTGCGGCGTGGGAGTTCTGGGGGACCAACGTCGTGTCGAACGCGAGGCACCGCAGCATCGTGGAGGCGCTGGAGGACTCGTGGCGCAGTGGCGCCGGGCCCGACGAGGCTCCGCGCAGTACGACCCGGCCGGGCAGTGACCCCGCCGAACGGGCCACGGCGGTGGTCCGCATCCCGCGCTTCGGCAAGGACTATGCCGTCCCGCTGATCGCCGGGGTGGACCCGGACGATCTCGCGTCCGGCTTCGGGCACTTCCCGGGCACCGCCGACCCGGGCCGGCCGGGCAACTTCGCGTTGGCCGGCCACCGCGTCACTCACGGGGAGCCGCTGCGCCGGATGCCGGAGCTGCGCCCCGGCGACACGGTGGTCATCGAGACCGCGACGGCCACCTACACCTACGTCCTCGACACCGGGGGTGACGCCCTCACCGTCCCGTTCACGGCCACCTGGGTCCTGGCCCCGATGCCGCACAACCCGCTGGGCGGGGTCGAGCCGGAGCAGCGCGCGGGCCAGCGCCTGATCACGCTGGCGACGTGCGCGGCCCTCGTCGCGACACCGAACCGCATGGTCGCCTTCGGACACCTGGCGAGCTCCCAGCCCAGGGACGCCGCGGCCTGACCCGGCGGCGGCTCCGTGGGCCGGCTCCGCGGGCTGGCTCAGCGCCGTCCGCGCGCCGGCTCAGCGCGCCGGCTCAGCTCAGGATGTCGGCCCGCCGGAAGCGCCGGTAGCCGAGCTGGACGAACAGGATCGTCCACACCAGCGCCCACAGCACGCCGTGGATGACGTCGTCCCAGACCGGGCTGGGTGTGATGAGCTGCTGCCACGCGTTGGCGTAGTGGCCGGGGAAGGCGTTGCGCCACGGGTCGAGCGCGTCGATCTGGTCGAGGATCGACAGCACGATCGAGGTCAGCACCGCGCCGCCGACCGACGCGAGCGGCGCCTCGGAGCGCACGCCGATCCAGAACGCGATCGCGGCGATCGGCAGCATCGTGACGTAGATGTAGGCCACCGCACCGGCCAGCCGCGCCAGGTAGGCGCCCCAGCCGAGGTCCTCGCCGAGCGGGTTCGTCAGCGGCGACCACCCGTAGGCCAGACCCCCGACGAGCAGCGCCCACCCGATGAGCACGACGGTCGCGAGCGCGGTCAGCGTCAGCCCCACGGCGAGCTTGCTGCTCAGCAGCCGGGCCCGGCGCACCGGCGCGATCAGCAGGTAGCGCAGCGAGGCCCACGACGCCTCGGCCGGCACCGGGTCGCCGCAGAACAGGGCGGCCAGCAGGATCAGCAGCAGCTGCGAGCTGACGAACAGGGTGAACAGGGTGAAGTTGGCCGACCCGGTCTGGGCCAGGTCGATGAAGCGCGCCGTCGCGCCGCTGCGCCGCCCGCTCGACCGGTCCCCGAACGCGAAGGCCACCACGAGGATCACCGGCAGCGCGCCGACGAGCGCGAAGGCGACCCGGGTGCGCCGGCGCCCCCACTGACGGCGCCACTCCGCAGCGAAGGACAGTGGGCGGCGTACCTGCCTGATCTCGGATGCCGCCGTGCCGGCCGACGCGCTCATCGTGACCTCACCTGCCTCAGCCGTTCGATCAGGGATGTGCCGGGGTCGGCGCCCGGGCCCCGCGCGCTCGCGGCGGCGTGGTCGATGACGCCGAGGAAGACCTCCTCGAGGTGGCGCCGGCTGCTCACCCCGACGATGGGCAGGCCGACGTCGACCGCGGTGCGCACCACGGCGGCCCGGGCGAGCTCGGCCACGACGACGAGGCGGGTGTCGGTGTCGATGCTGACGTCGGTGATCCCCGTGCGTCCGGCCAGGTCGGCGCACCGCCGCGTCAGCTCCGCCTGCGTCAGGCCCTCGGCCAGGTCCAGGACGGTCGTGTCGGCGCTGTCCAGCAGGTCGGCCACCCGGCCGGCGGTGACGACCCGGCCGGCGTGCATGACGACCACGTCGGTGCAGGTCAGCTCGACCTCGGCCAGCAGGTGGCTGGAGACGACCACGGTGCGGCCGGTCTCGGCGTAGCGGCGCAGGATCGGACGCATGGCGGCGATCTGTGGCGGGTCCAGCCCGTTGGTGGGCTCGTCGAGCACGAGCAGCTCCGGCAGCCCGAGCATGGCCTGGGCGATACCGAGCCGCTGCCGCATGCCGTGGCTGTAGGACCGGACCGGCCGGTCGAGCGCCCCGCCGAGGGCCGCCACGTCGACGGCCTCGGCCAGATGCGCCTCGGCCGGGTCGCGCCCGGTGGCCGCCCAGTAGGCCTCGAGGTTGGCCCGCCCGGTCAGGTGCGGCAGGAAGCCCGGGCCCTCGATCAGGGCGCCCACGCGGCGGAGCACCGGCGAGCCTGCGCTGACGGGGTGCCCGAGCACGTGCGCGGTGCCGGAGTCGGGGCGGATCAGGCCCATGACCATGCGCATCGTCGTCGTCTTGCCGGCGCCGTTGGGCCCGAGCAGCCCGACGATCTGGCCCTGCTCGGCCCGCCAGGAGACGTCGTCGACCGCCCGGTGCCCGTCGGAGTAGGTCTTGACCAGGTGCTCGACGACCAGCGGCACCCCGGCCAGCTCGGGCCGGACCTGCTCGCGGGTGCGGCGTCGCCGCCGGACGAGCGCGGTGCCGACCCAGACGAGCAGCAGGGCCACGATGGCGCTCACCGCGACGGTGTCCTCGGTGTCGACGCCCTCGCTCGCCCCGGCGATCGGGGTGCCGTCGGCGACCGGGACCTGCAGGTCGCCGGTCGCCTCGAGCGAGACGGCGGCGGGGGTGCGGTCGTTGGTGAAGCTGGCCTCGGTGGTCGTCACCAGCACCCGCCAGCTGCTGCCGGCCGGCATGGGGTAGGTCGCGGCCGGCAGTGACACCGTGACCGGGGTGGGTCGGCCGGGCGTGACCGGCACGCGGACCGGGGCGACGAGCGAGTGCGGCAGGGTGGCCTGGCCGCCGGCCACCTGCCAGAGCGAGGCGAAGAGGGTCACGACCGGGCGGTTCGAGGTGACCGTGAGCCGGATCGTCGGCGACCCGACGACGGTCAGCGGCGACCGGACCGGCTCGGTGTTCAGGGCGACCGACTGGCCCGGCAGCGCCGCGAGCCGGTAGGTCGAGACCGACCCGCCGACCCCGGCCGCCGCCAGGCCGGGGACCGCGACCATTGCGGCGGGCTGGCCGCCGGGTGGCCGCAGCGCGCTCCCGCCGCGCGAGGCCAGCGGCAGGGACCCGGTCGGCAGGGCGGGCTGGGTGGGGCCGGTGGGCGCGGACGCGCCTGTCGTCGTGGGCGCGGACGCGCCTGCTGTCGCCGCGGCGGTGGCAAGCCCGGGGTAGGCCGGCAGCGCGAAGAGGTCGGCCGGCTGGCTGGGTCTCGTCGCCGCGGTCGCGTAGACGAAACCCGGTGTCGGCAGGGCGGATCCGGGCTCCGCGCTCTGCTTGACCCAGTGGTCGAGCCAGCCGAACGACGCGTCCTGCTCCTCCTGCGCCCGCGAGCTGGGCGCGTCGTGCCCGCCGTCGCTCCAGCGAACCGCGACCGGGGTGCCGGCCGCGGCGAGCCCGCGGGCCGTCGCGTCGCTCTGGTCGAGCCCGAACAGCGAGTCGGCCATGCCCTGGACCAGCAGGGTGGGTGCCTTGACGTGCGCCACGACGGCGGCGGGGCTGTGCGCGCGCAGCAGCGCGAGCAGCGACCCGCTCGGGACCCCGGTCTGGGCGGCCTCGACGAAGAGCCGGCAGATGGTCGGGTCGAAGCGCCCGCACTCGGGCGCCCCCTGCCGGGGCGCCGCCTGCCGGGGCGCCGCCTGCCCGGACGGACCGTTCGAGGCCGAACGGGACGGTATGCCGCTCGGCTCGGCGCCGGACGGTCCGTTCGGGGTGGAGGTGGGCCGGGCGGAACCGGGCGAGGCAGAAGTGGGCAGGGCGGAGGTCGGCGAGGCAGAAGTCGGCGGGGTGGAGGTGGGCGGTGCGGCCACCGCCCCCAGGAAGAAGCTCGCGGCCCAGTCCTGCTTGAACGGCCCGGGCGTGTCGATCGAGGCGCGGCCGGCCGGGGTCGGCAGCGGACCGGTCACCGCCGCCTGCGGGAAGAACGCCTGCGCCAGGTCGTTCCACGTCATCGCCGCGACCACGCCGTCGACCCGCGGGTCGGTGCCGGCCAGCAGCAGGGCCAGCGCGCCGCCGTAGGAGGCCCCCATCACGCCCACCCGGGGGTCGCCGGGCGCGTCCAGCTGCACGTCGGCACGCTTCGCGGCGAGGTCGACCAGGGCCCTCGCGTCCGCGACCTCGTAGTCGGGGTCGTCGAGGTGGATCCGCCCACCCGAGTCGCCGAAGCCGCGCGCCGTCCACGTCACCACGACGTAGCCCCGGTCCTGCAGCTCCCCGGCCTGCAGCGCCACCGAGTCCTTCGTGCCGCCGAACCCGTGCGCGAGCAGCACCACCGGGTGCCGGCCGCCGCCCGGCTGGCCGTAGACGGACGCGTCGAGCGTGACCTTGGTGCCGTCGGGCTCGGGGCCGACCGGGACGGTCAGGCTCTCGGCCGGCTGCGCGGCTGGACCCGTCAGGCCCTGGGCCGGGCCGCCGAGCAGCCCCGCGACCGCCAGCAGGGTCGCGAGCGCGGCCACGCGCACGGCCCGGGCGACCCGTCGGGAAGCCCGGTGAGCGGCATACCCCCCGGCGGGCCCCACGCGCGACACCGTCACATCACATCACGGGGCGCCGCGCGCGACGGGCGGCGGCTCACCCGGACCGCCGGGCGGCGTGCTGCTCGATGGCCCACACGACCACGAAGCACACCACGAAGACGATCAGCGGCGGCACGTACCGCACCAGTCCCTCGAGCTGCAGCCAGCGGTACGGCGCCGCCGCGAAGGAGATGGCGTCGAACCCGAGCAGGTAGTAGACGATCGCCAGCCCGCCGTAGACGATCCCGGCCAGGCCGATGACGTTGATCAGGAAGCGCTGCCAGGCCGTGGTCGCCGGCTCGGTCGGGTCAGCCACCGGTCTGCCCCGCGTCTCCGAGCAGGTGCTCGCGCCCGAACAGGACGGCCGCCGCCCGCCCCGTCGGCGTGCCGGCGTCGAGGTCGGCGCCGGCCGCGACGAGCGCGCGCACGATGTCGTCCTCGCCCTTGAAGATCGCGCCGGCCACCGGTGACTGGTCGCGGCCGTTGCGCCGGTCGGCGTCGGCGCCGCGGGCCAGCAGCGCCGCGACCGTCGCGGCCCGGCCGTGGTAGGCGGCGAGCATGAGCAGCGTGTTGCCCTCGCGGTCGGTGACGTCGACGGGCAGGCCGTGCTCGAGGAACTCGACGAGCTCGTTGGTGCGCCCCTGCCGCGCCAGGTCCAGCGCGAGCGCGACGACCTGCTCCTGCTGCTGCGGGGTCAGCGCTGCTCCGGTCATCCCCTGACCTTACGCACGACTGGTGACGTCGTAGTGCCGGGCCAGGCACACCGCCGCCCCCGCGCCGACGACGTGCCAGACGGCATGCCCCTGCAGCAGGCTCGCCGGGTCGCACCAGATCCGCATCACGTCGAGCAGCCAGATCACGTATGCCGCCGTCAGCAGTCCCAGCGCGCCCCACAGCCAGCGCTGCGGCTGGAAGGCCGCGATCGGGGTGCGGGTCCGGGCCAGCTCGAGGGCGACCGCGACGGCGAGCAGCACGCCGAACACCACGCGGCGGGTCGCCGGCCAGGTCCACAGGATGCGCAGCAGCATGGCGAACAGGACCAGGCCCAGCAGCACGGCGACGCGGGGGCGCATGAACCCGCGCCGGACGGCCGCCCCACCCAGCACCACGATCGCCAGCCCGGCCATCATCCAGGTGTCGAGGAACTCGGTGACCCGCGTCAGCGTCGCGTGGAAGCCGAAGCTGGCCCCGCCGACCGCGACCAGCGCGATGCCGAGCAGGATTCGCAGCACCCGCTCGCGGTGGGCGGGCGCGCCGGTGGGCAGCAGCACCACGGCGGCGGCCACCACGAAGGCGAGCGAGGACCACGCGTTGACCGGTTGCGCGAGCCCCGAGGTGTGGATCGCCTCGCAGAAGCAGCCGGTCGGGAGGCACGTCGCGCCGCCGCTGGCCATGTGGTGACCGTACCCGCGTGACCGGGGCCGCACTCCGGGGCCCCGTCCGATGCGCCTGCCCTGCCGGGTAGGTCGGCGCCCGACCGCATCCCGGGCACCGGTCGTACCGCCCACTGGATGCCCCCCCCGGTGTGGGGCCGGTTTTGCTAGGAAGACCCCATGGCAACCACTGCGCTTCGCGGCACCCCCGTCGACACGATCGGCGACCTGCCCACGGTGGGCGACGTCGCCCCCGAGTTCACTCTGGCCCGGACCGACCTGCAGGACGTGACCCGCCCCGAGGGCAGGCGCGTCGTGCTCAACATCTTCCCGAGCGTCGACACCGGGGTGTGCGCCGCGAGCGTGCGCCGGTTCAACGAGCTCGCGGCCGGGCTCGACGACGTCGAGGTCATCTGCGCCTCGGAGGACCTGCCCTTCGCGCTCAAGCGCTTCTGCGGCGCCGAGGGCATCTCGAACGTGACGGCGGCCTCCGGCTTCCGCTCGACGTTCGGCGAGGACTACGGCGTGACCCTGACCGGGACCGGCATGAGGGGCCTGTTCGCCCGCTCGGTCGTCGTGATCGACGCGGACGGCACTGTGCTGCACAGCCAGCTCGTGCCGGAGATCACCACCGAGCCCGACTACGACGCGGCGCTCGCCTCGTTGGGCTGACCGCGGCGTGCCGGGCCCCTGACGGACCGGGGCGCAGCCGCCTACGCTCGGTGGCGTGACGCGGGACGGACGGTGGGGGCACCGGGCGCTCTCCTTGGCGGCCCTGGTGGCGGCGGTCGCCGTGGCCATGGTGGTGCTGAACCCGTCGCGACCCGAGCCGGACGCAGAGCCCGGCCCGACGCCGACGCGCCTCTCCGCGGCCGAGGAGTACGCGCGGGCCGCCCTCGAGCTGATGCCGCAGGCCCTCTTCGTCGACGAGTCGACCTGGCCCGCGGTGGTACGCCGCACCATGGCGGCGGTGCGCACCGCCCGCACGCCGGCCGACACCTACCCGGCGCTCTACCTCGCCCTCGCGCAGGCAGCCGGCCCGCTGGGCGAGATCGTCCCACCGGAGGACGTCCTGCTGACGCAGGCTGCCGAGCCGGTCTCGGTCGCGGTCGCGGACGGAGTCGGCCGGATCACGGTGCCGCCCATCGGCGAGGTCGGCGCGACCGCCGCGTCGGCGCGGGCCACGGCGGTTGCGGACCGGATCATGGCGACGCGCAAGAAGGTGACCTGCGGCTGGCTGGTCGACCTGCGGGAGACGTACACCTCGGAGGACTGGGGCGCCATCGCCGGGCTGGAGCCGCTGATCCGCCCGGGCTGGGCCTTCGGCCTGCGGGACCGCCAGCAGCGGGAGTACCGCATCTCCGTGGCGCTCGGTTCGGTCTTCGCGGACGGACGGCCGCTGGCCACCTCGGGACGCTCCGTCCCCCGCAACGAGCAGCCGGTCGCGGTGCTCCAGTCCGCGCGGACCGGCGGCGCGGGCGAGGCGCTGGTGCTCGCGCTGCGGCGCGGCGACCGGGTGCGCACCTTCGGGACGACCACCAGCGGGCAGCCCGTCCTGCAGCGCTTCCCCCTCTCCGACGGCGCCCGGCTGGTCCTGCCGACGCACCGTCTCGTGGACGTCGCCGGCCACGCCTACCCGCGGGGCATCGCGCCGACCGAGCGGACCGACGACCCGGAGCGCTCGGCCCTGAAGTGGCTCCACGACCGGTGCCGCTGACCCGGCCCCGCACCCGAGGTGGGCGCGCGCCGCCGTCCGGCTGGGCGGCATACCCCCGAGGGAGGTGCGGTGACGACCAGAGGGAGCTTCGGCAGATATCTCGTGCCACGACAAGGTTGACGTCCGGCCGCAGACGTGCGACGGTCGAAGGACGGGTCAAACCACGCGCCCGCTCAGCTTCCCGGCAACGATGCACGGAACGGAGCCAGACGCGATGTCCCTGCCCATGTCACTCGCCCGCACCACCTCGTCGCACCCCGGTCCGCACGGCGAGCGGACCGAGCGGGACCAGCGCATCGAGGACTGCTTCGAACGACTGGACGGAGCCAGTCCCGGTGAGCGCGCGGCGCTCGAGACCGAGATCGTGCGCCTCACCCTCGACTTCGCGGACCGGATCTCGCTGCGCTTCGCCCACCGCGGCGTGGACCGGGAGGACCTCGTCCAGATCGGCCGGGCCGCGCTCGTGGCGGCGATGCGCCGCTACCAGCCGGGCGCGGGGCGCAGCTTCACCTCCTTCGCGGGACCGACGGTGCGCGGCGAGCTCAAGCACTACTTCCGGGACGCGACGTGGTCGGTGCGCCCGCCCCGGCGGCTGCAGGAGCTGCGCACGGTCGTCCGGCGCAGCCGGGACTGCCTCGAGCAGGACCTCGGCCGGACGGTCACCACGGCCGACGTCGCCGCCGACCTGCACCTGCCGGAGGACGCGGTGCGCGAGTGCATCGGCGCGGAGGCCGGCTACCGCGCCCGGTCGCTCGACGCGCCCGCCCACGACGCGCCGGCCGGGGCGGGCCCCCTGTCGGAGCTGATCGCGGCCGATACCGACGAGTTCGCCCGGGTCGACGCGATGCTCAGCATCCGGTCGGCGATGGCCCAGCTGGACACCCGCGAGCGGCAGATCCTGTGGTGGCGCTACGTCGAGGGCCGCACCCAGGTCGAGATCGGCGAGCGCCTCGGGGTCAGCCAGATGCAGGTCTCGCGCCTGCACCGGGCGATCCTGGGGCGACTGCGGGCGGTGCTGGAGAGCCGGCCCGGCACCGGGCCGGGCCGGCGTCGCCGCCCCGCTGCGCGACGGATCGGCACCGGCAGGCCGGGGTGTGACGTGCCCAGCCAGGCTCGGCCGAAGCTGCGCACCGTCTGACCCCGGCCTGCCGGTGCTACAGGCTGGATGAGAACGCGTCGATCATCCGGATCGCACCCGGCCCGATGATGACGATGAACAACGCCGGGAAGATGCACAGCAGGAGCGGGAAGAGGATCTTGATGGTGACCTTCTGTGCCTGCTCCTCGGCCCGTTGCCGGCGTGCCACGCGCATCGCGTTGGTCTGCTCGCGCAGCACCGCGGCGATCGGCAGGCCGAGCCGGTCCGACTGTGTGATGGACGCGACGAAGCTCTTTACATCGGGCAGCACGACCCGCTCGCCCATCCCCGAGAACGCCTCGGCCCGGGACTTGCCGATCTGCATCTCCGAGATGACCCGGGCGAACTCGCCGGCGATCGGTCCGTCGACGTTACGGGCCACGTGAAGCAGGGCGGTGTCGAAGCCCTGGCCCGCCTCGACGCACACGGTGAGCATGTCGAGTGCCTCGGCCAGGCCCTTGGCCACCTCCTGCTGTCGTTTGAGCCCGAGGTTGTAGACGAGCAGGTCCGGCAGGAAGAAGCCGACCGCTGCCAGGCCCGCCGCCAGGAGCAGTCCGGTCACGCTGAGCCCGCCTCCGTAGAGCAGCCCGAACAGCGCGCCCAGGAGCAGAGCGGCGCCCTTGACCCCCATGACCCGTTCGACCGTCCAAGGAGCGGGGTTGCCGGCTCGGTCGAGGCTTCGACCGAGCCGTTCGGTGGTGCCCGCCGGCGACACCCGGCCGGCCAGGCTCCGGGTCCGGGCCAGGAGGGGCAGCAGCAGCCGGTCCTTGGCCGGCAGGTCGGTCCGCACGACGGTGCGGTCTCCGGCTCGTCCTTCGATGAGCGCGAGCGACCGCGCCACACCGGACCTGTGGGACAGGTTGGCCGCCACGACCAGCACCGTCGCGACTATGCCGAGGCCGACCAGGCCGACCCCGAGATAGACCATGTTCATCTCACACCTCGATCCTGACGACCTTGCGCATCCAGAAGATGCCGGCCACGAGAGCGACCGTCCCGCCGACGAGCATCACGACGCCGGGCAGCGTGGTCCACAGCAGGCTGACGTAGTCGTAGTTGACCATCGTCATGTAGAGGAAGATGCCGATCGGCAGTGCGATGAGGATGTAGGCCGACAACCGTCCTTCCGCGGACAGGGCGCGGACCTGGCCCCGGAGCGTCTCCCGCTCCCGCAGGGTCCGCCCGGCGGTCTCGAGGGTCTCGGCCAGGTTGCCGCCCACCTCACGCTGGATCCGGATGGCCATGACCGCCATCTCCATGGCACGACTGCCCATCCGGGTGGCCACCCGTTCGAGGGCATCGGAGATGTCAGTGCCGATCCGGGTCTCGGCCAGCGCCCTGGAGAACTCCTTCGCGACCGGCTCGGGTGAGTCGCGGGCGACGGAGTCCAACGCCTGCGGTAGTCCGAAGCCGCTGCGCAGGCTGGTCGCCACCAGCAGCAGCGACTGGGGCAGAACCCGCTCGAAGGCGGCGCCACGGCGATGGGCGAGGAATCTCAGGACCAGCTGCGGGAGCGCGAAGCCCAGCAGGAGACCGGCCGCCAGCCCGACGAGCCTGAGCTCACCGGCGAGGACGAGGCCGAGGGCCAATCCCACCACGCCGGCGACGACGCGCAGGACGAACCACTCGCCGGCGCGCAACGGCAGGTCGGCGCGGTTGATCAGGCTCAGCGTGGTCGCGGTGGACCTGCGTCCACGCATGGCCCTCTCCCCGAGGTCGACCAGCTGCACGGCGATCGGCGTCGGGGCGCGCCGGCCCGGAGCGGCCGAGGCGGCGCGGCTCGGCGCGAGGTATCCCTCCAGGGCCGCGAGTCGACGCTCCCGCCGGGTACTCAGGTCGGGCGAGAGGATTCCGTAGGCCAGCAGCATGAGTGCCAGGGCGACGGCCCCGGTTGCCAGCCAGACCAGGATGGACGGCCAGCCCGTCGCGACGGCGGGCGCGGGTGACGCGACGACGGCGGGCCCGGGTGCGGCCGCGGCGGTGGGCGACGAGGCGAGCGCGGCAGCCGGTGCGAGCGGTTGCACGACCGAGAACGGCTGTCCTGCCAGGCTGCCGGTGATCTCGAGCGGCCCCGGCGCAGCCAGCGGCGTGGCCAGCTTGATCTCGAAGCGCGCCTGGGACCGCAGGGTCTGGGCGGCGGATCGGAACGCCCGGCCGACCGCCGGCGCGTCGGCGGCGGCCACGACCGCGCCCCTGCCGGCCGAGGCCAGCTGCGACAGCGCGGCGCTGGCCTGCGGGTCGTCGGTGCGGAAGCGGACTACGTCGAGTCGGATCCCGTCCTCGGCCAGTTTCCCGGTCAGCGCCGCCAGAGTCTTCTCCGGGTGCGCGCTGGTCGTGTCCGCGCCGTCGCTCAGCAGGACCACGCTTCGGTCCCCGTGCGGACCGAGCGCGGTGACGGCGGCCTGGACGGCGGCATACAGGCTCGTGTCGCCCTTGGCGGTGAGTCCGTTCACGACGCGTTGCACGGCAGCCCGGTCGCTGGTGGGCGCCAGGTCCACGCCGGCGGTGTCCGCGAAGGTGACGACGCCCACCTTGACGTCCGAGGGCACCTGCTCGAGGTATGCCGCCGTGGCCGACCTGACCGTCGCCATCCCACTGCGGCCCATCGAGCCGCTCGTGTCGATGACGAGCATCGCCGCCCGGTCTTCGTGCGATACCCGCTCGACGCGCATCGTCACGGGTTGTTTGCCGATGCTGGCTCGCAGCCGGTTCGGGTCGACGTCCTGAGCGGACGCCGTCCGGAAGGTCAGCACTCCGGTGACCTGCTGCTGCGTGCTCTGCACGTCTGTGACGGTGACCGGTGCCGACCCGGCGGCGTCCGCCGAGGCGGGCGTGAGTCCGACGAGAAGCAGGGTGGCCACAGCGGCCAGGCGCAGTCGAGACAACACGGCGATCACCGGCCCGGTCGCGAGAAGACCTGCAGCGGCAGCTCGATGCCGAGGTCGGTCAGGTCCTGGGTGAACTTGGGGCGGACCCCGGTCGGGACGAGCTGGCCCCGGAAGCGACCGTTCTCGTCTCGGCCGGCCGAGTAGTCGAACGTGAAGATGTCCTGGAGCGTGACGACATCCCCTTCCATGCCCACCACCTCGGTGATCGCGACGATCCGGCGGGTGCCGTCCTTGAGCCGGGACTGCTGGACGATCAGGTCAACGGCGCCGGCGACCTGCTCCCGGATGGCGCGGACCGGTAGGTCGACCCCGGCCATCAGCACCATGGTCTCCAGCCGGGAGACGCTGTCCCGCGGCGAGTTTGCGTGCACGGTCGTCAGCGAGCCGTCGTGGCCCGTGTTCATCGCCTGGAGCATGTCCAGTGCCGCGCCGTCTCGTACCTCGCCGACGACGATGCGGTCCGGGCGCATGCGCAGCGAGTTGCGGACCAGCTCGCGGATCGGGATCGCCCCCCGGCCTTCGATGTTGGGGGGCCGCGACTCGAGCCGGATCACGTGGTCCTGGCGCAGCTGCAGCTCGGCGGCATCCTCGATCGTGACGATCCGCTCGTCCTCGGGGATGAAGGAGCTGAGCACGTTCAGCGTCGTCGTCTTCCCCGATCCGGTGCCACCGGAGATGATCACGTTGCGTCGGCCGCGGACGCAGGCCTGGAAGAAGTCGCGAACCGCGACCGAGAAGGTGCCGAACGAGACGAGGTCCCGGTCGGTGAACGGGTCGGCAGAGAACTTGCGGATGGTCAGCAGCGAGCCGTCCAGGGCGATCGGCGGCACGACCGCGTTGACTCGGGAGCCGTCCGGCAACCGGGCGTCGACCAATGGGCTCGACTCGTCGACTCGGCGTCCGACCCGGGAGACGATCTTGTCGATCGTGCGGCGCAGGTGGGCATCGTCGGCGAACTGTGCCGAGACCGGGAACAACCGGCCCCCGCGCTCGACGTAGATGGAGTAGGGGCCGTTGACCATGATCTCGCTGACCTCGGTGTCACGCAGATATGGTTCGAGCGGGCCGTGCCCGAGGATGTCGTCCAGGATGTCCTGGGCGATCCTGGTGCGATCCGCCTGCGACAGCGGGGTCTGCTCGGCCTCCAGCACGTCCTGCAGGGTGCTGCGCACCTGCGCCGCGAGCTCGGTCTCGGACAGGTGCGGGTCGTACAGGCGCGGGCCGAGGGTCTCGACGAGGCTCTGATGGACACGCTCGGTCACCCGGGCATGCACGTCCGGTGTGTGTCGCGGCCGGTGCTGGTCGGTTGACTGTTCGGCGGCGGGCCCGGCGGCACCCTGCACCTGACGGGCGCGGTCGAGGCGTTCTGCCAGTGTGGTCATCTTCTGCTCCTCAGCAGCCCGAAGGTGCGCTTGGTGGTGTTGTCCTGGACGGTCTCGCCGAAGTGCCGGCGGATCTCCTGGTCGGTCAGGTGCCGGATGGCCTGTGCGACCGGTCCGCCCGGCTCGTCGAGCACGATCGGCACGCCTCGGTTGACCGTCGCGGGCACGTTGACACTGTTGGGGATCTCGGCCGCGATGGGCTGCTTGAGCGCCGCGGCGACCTCGTCCACCCCGAGCCCGACCTTGAGGCCGGCGCGGTTGAGCACGACCCGGCGGTTCTCCACCGGGGCCCCCAACGTGTCGAGCGTGTCCATCGCGATCCGCAGGTTCTTGACCGCCGGAATGTCCAGCGTGGCGATCAGCAGCACGAGGTCGCTCACGTCGAGGGCGGCCAGGACATGCTCGGTGAAGGAGGGCGGCGTGTCGACCACCACGTAGTCGTAGCCGGTGCGCGCGACGCGCAGCAGCTCGAGGACGGCCTCGGCGGGGATCCGGTCCGCCTCACCCGGCTCGGCCGGGGCGGCGAGCACGTCCAGCCCGCTCTCCTGATGGGTGGCCACGACCGACTCGACGCCCTGCCGGTCCAGGTGCCCGCTCATCGGCACGATGTCACCCACCGAGCCGTTCGGCATCAGCTGCAGGCTGATCGCGACGTCACCGAACATCAGGTCGAGATCGACCAGCAGCGTCCGCGCCCCGGTGGTCGCCAGGTAGGCCGCCACGTTCGTGGACAGGGTGGTCTTGCCGACCCCTCCCTTGGCCGAGAAGACGGTCACGATCCGGCCTCGGCCGGCGCTCTGGCCGGACTCGCCGACGAGCTGGGCGGTCAGCGACCGGCTGCGTCGCACCGCGTCGGCGATCGCCGCCTGGTCGTCGGCCTGGACGACCTCGCGGACCCCGCTGCGCAGGGCCTGGGCAAGCAGCGCCACCTCGAGCCGGTGGCGCAGCAGCACGACGCCGGCCGGGGAACGCTGCACCCGGAGTGTCTCGGCGAGCTCGCAGGCCGCCGTGGCCGGGATGTCGGCGCCGATGACGACCAGCTGCTGGGCCGCGTCCTCCTCGAGCGAGCGCACCACCTGGTTCGCGTGGGACACGAGCTCGACATCCTCCCCGAGCACGAGCCGGTACTTCTTCGCTGCGGCGGTGTCCGCCTCCCACAGCACGGTCATGGCTTCACCTGCTTGAGGACGTCGGCCGGGCTGGTCTTGAAGATCGTCAGGTCGTTCGTGTGCGCGTTGGGGTCGACCTTCACGTCGGCGCCCCGGAGCCCGGCGTAGAGCGTGTAGTCGTTGATGCCGTGGGCCAGCCGGACCGCCTGGTCCGGGGAGACCGCGACCGTCACCAGGAAGCTCGGGTCGTCCGAGCCCTTGCCCTGGTCCGCGTCCTTCGCGGTCGGCTGGGGAGCGGTCAGCGCCGTGTTGCCCATGGCGATGACCTGCACGTCACCCAGCAGCACGGTGGTGCCCTTGAGGTCCAGGTCGTTGAAGGCCTTGGTCCGCGAGTCCGACCCGGCCAGCTTCATCCCGTGGGTCGCGTAGATGGTGATGTGCGAGCCCGGGGTGACGAACTGCCCCACCCGGGCCGGGTCGGTCAGCTGGACCGACATGGCGAGCTTCCCGGGCGGCACCTCGATCGCCTTCTGTCCGACCGGGGTCGTCCCGAACCGTGCGGTCAGCAGGAGCTCGCCGGGCTGGATGTCCGAGAGCGCGAGCAGGTTGTTGTTGTCTGCGTCCACCTGCGCCAGGGCGCCCAGTGGACGGGCGGCGGCGGCCACCCGGGTCTGTGCGACCAGCTCGGTCCGTACGGCCTCCTTGAGGGTCGTGCCGGCCGGGACGAGCTTCTCGGCGACGTAGACCGGGACCGGCTGCTGGCCCGCGACGGCCCGGGCGTCGGCCCCCCGGACGTAGCTGATGATCAGGGCGCTCCCGGCGACGGCGAGCACCACGGCGACAAGAATGGCGACAAGGCGGCGATTCATTTGATGTTCCTTCGTATTATCCGGCTGGCAGGACCAGGCGTGCCCCGCGGTCGACGGTGCCGAGACTGATCGAGTCGAGTGGTTTCTGGCCCGAGGTGAACCATCCCCAGATGTAGCTCACCGAGGCATTGCATTTGCCGGTGCAGACACCGGCCGGCTGGTCGTAGACCGAGAAAGACTTGTCCGGATTTGCGGCGGGCATGTTCGCGAATCCGGCGAGGAAGAACGACGCCACCCCGGAGATCTTGTATTTCCCGTTGTCGGAGACCTCCACGAAGACCGGGATGAAGACTTCGGTCCCGACGTACTTCTGCAGGTCCATCGATCCCTTGCAGTTGTTCGGCAGGCTCGCGCCGGTGCTTCCCTGGACGGTCCCGGTGGCCGCGATGTTCGCCACGCACCCGGGGGTCGCGTCGAGGAACCCGAACCCGCCCGGATACTCCTGACCCGGGCTGCCACTGCACTTGTGGTCACCCGAGTCGTGCGTGAAGATCCCGGTGGCGTAGCCGCCGTCGGCGATCACCGCGGGCAGCTTCGTCGAAGAGCTCCCGGGCGGTGAGTCCTGGTAGGGCGGCGACGGCGCATACTTCTGCCCGGCCACTCCGCCGATCTGGGTCTTGTTGGCCCAGTCGCAGGCCCCGATAGTGATCGGCAGCGTGGCGCCGGTGCCGCCCGGGGGGCCCCATGCCGCCCGTGCGCAGGCCGTGTACCGGCCGCCTGGGCTGCCGCCGGCGAGGGTGCGGGCGAAGTCGGTGGGCAGCAGGGTCTCGCCCTTGCTGCCGAGGGTGCGCGGCCGGGTCTCGACGTAGGAGCCGGCCGAGGTCAGCCAGCCCGGCTTGGGCAGGCACTCGGTCAGGTCGGTGATCGCCCCCGAGGACGTGCACAGCGACACGCCGAGCGCGGCGGCCGTGGCGGCGGGCGAGGCACAGATCTGGTCCTTGGACAGGTCCATCGCGCCGTCGTTGGCGTTGTCGTCGCCGAGCGCCCCGATCCGGGCCAGCGCTGCCGAGTCGAGCGGGGCACAGCCGGCGGCGTTGCCGGCGCAGTCACCGGCGATCGCCATGGCGCTCGCGTCGGCCGCGTTCTGCAGCTGCCGGCGTTCCCACATGACCTTGCCGACGTCCGACGACACGGCCAGCGCGCCCAGGCAGACCCCACCGGCGAAGAGGATCGCGACGATCATCGCTGCGGCTCCCCGCTGGCCGTGCTCTCTCAGCCTCCGCATTGCATGACCGCCTTGGCCGAGAGTGAGGTGGGCAGTGCGCTGCCCGCCCCGACGAGGCTCAGGGCCGGCTCCAGGACGAGCCAGGTGAAGCCGGTCGACACCGAGACGGCTGCGTTCGACCCGGCCGCGCAGGCCCCGGGCGTCGTGACGGTCAGGTCGGCCGGCGTGATGCCAGGCGCTGCCGCCCGCGCACGCTGTGTCACGGCAGAGGCGTCGTAGGGCTGCAGCACGACCGCGGCCCGGGCCCCTTCCCGGGCGGCGTTGGTCAGGACGACCTGGGTGTAGAACGCTCGTCCGAAGTCGACCACGCCACCGATGACGGCCAGCATCAGTGGCAGCACCAGCGCGAACTCGACGGCCGCAGCGCCACGCGTCCTGCGGCGGCCGGCATGATTCAGGCGCACCATTTCCCCTCCCAAGGTTTGGCGCAGAATGAGGCTGACGGCCCCGGTCCCCCGACCGGACGGTCCTTCAGCGGCTCCGGTCCCCCGACCGGAGCAGGTCTTGCATCAGCTCCGATCCCCCGACCGGAGCAGGTCTTGCGTCAGCTCCGATCCCCCGACCGAAGCGGGTCTTGCATCAGCTCCGATCCCCCGACCGGAGCGGGTCCCGGCCCCGGTTCCCAACCGGGGCCGGGCCCTTTGGACGATCGTGTCCGGGGTGCGACATCGAGATCCGATGCGCACCCCGGACTGGTGAGCCGATCAGGAGGTGGCCGGCAGCGCGTCCTTGACGGTCTCGAACAGGCTGTTCAGGCTGCCCCCGAGGAGCCCGACGGTGGCGATGATGGCGACCGCGATCAGCGCGACCATGAGGCCGTACTCGACGGCCGTCGCACCCTTGTCCGTGCGGAGCGTCTGAAGCTTTGCGGCGAGCTTGGTCATGATGAATTCCTCCCTTTTGTGTGGGACACCCCTTATGTCCCAACCGAGAATCTAAGGCACCGAATGTGCCCTGTCCGGAAAACCGGGAAAGTTCTTCAGAGCCGGTTAGGGCTGCTGCGGACCTGGGCACCAGAACGGGCCCGGGGAGTCGCACGGTTGCTGCGATGACGCCTGCAACGAGTGCCGCGATGAGCGCGCACCCAGCGACGGCTGGTCCGGGCCCATGCCCCCCGGCATGGGCCCGGAACGACCGCACGGAGCCTTCGAAGCCTCCGCGTGACCACCTCCCAAGTAGGACAGTAGCGGAGCAACGACTCGATGTCCTTGAATCCGAAATTACCGTCAGGTCGGATATCTGGATCCTGGCGACAGGCCAGCGACAGGCCAAGGACGCCCGGCGCGGAGGCCGACCCGTCGACACGACGATGCCGCTGGGCGGGAGGCCCGCCCAGCGGCATACGCGCTCTCAGGGCAGCCGGAGCAGGTGGACCGCGACGGCATAC